>PCBO01000004.1 GCA_002730975.1 Opitutia bacterium | reverse complement strand
GAACGTGAACGTCTCAGGTTCCTACGTTCTTACCTATTCGAAAACGGATGCAGCTGGTAATGCGGCTACTCAGGTCACCCGCACGGTGACCGTGGTGGATACGACAAAGCCCGTGATTTCACTAACCGGCAATTCGACCGTAACGCATGAGGCGGCGACATCTTTTTCCGACGCGGGGTCGACTTGGACGGATTCTTTGGACGGTAATGGAAGCGCTACTGTTACCGGCTCCGTGAACGTGAATGTCCTCGGTTCCTACGTTCTTACCTATTCGAAAACGGATGCAGCTGGTAATGCGGCTACGCAGGTAACCCGAACAGTGACCGTGGTGGATACGACGAAGCCCGTGATTTCGTTAACCGGTAATTCGACCGTAACGCACGAGGCTTCGACATCTTACTCCGACGCGGGATCGACTTGGGTGGACGCCGTGGATGGCAATGGAAGCGCCAACGTTACCGGCTCCGTGAACGTAAACGTCCCCGGTTCCTACGTTCTTACCTATTCGAAGTCGGACGTCGCGGGCAACGCGGCTACGCAGGTAACCCGAACAGTGACCGTGGTGGATACGACGAAGCCCGTGATTTCGTTAACCGGCAATTCGACCGTAACGCACGAGGCTTCGACATCTTACTCCGACGCGGGATCGACTTGGGTGGACGCCGTGGATGGTAATGGAAGCGCCAACGTTTCCGGCACCGTGAACGTGAATGTCCCCGGTTCCTATGTTCTCACTTATTCGAAGACGGACCTCGTGGGGAACGCGGCCACTCAGGTTACGCGAACGGTGACGGTGGTGGACACGACAAAGCCCGTGATCACCTTGACCGGTGATTCCGCGGTGACGCATGAGGCGGCCACTATTTATAACGACGTCGGCGCAACCTGGACGGACAGCTTGGAGGGTAACGGCACTATCGTCGCTGCCGGCGTGGTAAACGCAGCGGTCCCCGGAACCTATGTTTTGACCTACGACTTTACGGACGCAGCGGGTAACGCCGCGGACCGGATTACCCGCACGGTGACCGTAGTGGACACGACAAAGCCCGTGATCACCTTGACCGGTGATTCGGCGGTGACGCATGAGGCGGCGACTTCTTACACCGACGGTGGATCAATTTGGACGGATACCTTGGACGGGAAGGGCACCCTGGACACGAACGGCTCCGTGAACCCGCTTCTTCCCGGAGTTTACTCTTTGGCCTTCGGTGTAGCCGACGCCGCAGGCAACGTAGCCGACGAAATGACCCGTACGGTGACCGTGGTGGATACGACGAGTCCGGTGATCACCTTGAAAGGCAACGCGACCATTCATCATCGCGTTTGGCGTCCCTACCTCGACCCCGGCGCCTCGGCGAGCGACACCCTCGACGGCAACCTGACGAACAAGATAAGCACGACCAACCCGGTGGACGTATCGGTTCCCGGAACATACGAGGTGAGCTATGCCGTGAGCGACGCCGCGGGCAACGCGGCAACGGTGGCGACTCGTTTTGTGGTCGTGTTCAACGAAGCTCCCTCCAACTTATTCCTCACGAACTCGGCGGTGGAGGAAAACCTTCCTTCGGGCGCTTTAATCGGAACCTTTTCCACGGAAGACCCCGACGATTCTGACGGCTCCAAGAGTTACCTCTACGCCAAGCTGTCCGGCAACGGGCTGACCGTGAGCACGGACGGCGTCTTGCGAACGAGCGACGCATTCGACTTCGAGAGCTCGTCCTCCCACGAGGTCGTCGTGAGGACCACGGACGAGTTCGGGGCCTCTCTCGATAAGACCTTTACGATTTCCGTGATCGACGCCTCCTTTCCGGGAGTGGACACCGCGCCCGCCACGGGAGTGACGGGAACATCATCCGTTCTGAACGGCTCGATAGCGGACGCGGGCGATTCGCAGGGCGTGACCGAGCGCGGATTCGTCCTCGGTCGCAGTCCGGATCCCGAGACCTCCGGCGGTTCGACGCTTGCGGCTGGAATCGGTTCCGGGTCTTTCACGGGATCGGCGACCAAGCTCACTCCCGGTCGGGTGTACTATTTCAAGGCCTACGCCCGCAATGCGGAGGGGATAAGCTATGGTTCGCAGGAACGCTTCACGACTTCACAGGATCGGAGTTCCGCCCTGTGGTCCTCCGCCACCGCATCGGGCGCCAACTGGCGCTCCTCGGATTGGTTCGGCAGTTTTTACCTGACGGACACCCCGTGGCTTTATCACGGTGAGCTGGGCTGGCTGTACTCCAGCGGAACCTCTTCTTCGAGCGTTTGGCTTTGGACGGAGGCGCTGGGCTGGGTATGGACGGGGAAGGGAACCTTTCCCTACCTGTATCGAAACGCCGACTTCGGATGGTACCATTGGAACGGCACGCTGAAGGGACGCTCTCTCTTTTATCGGTATTCCGACTCGCAATGGATCGACTTTCCCTTGGGCGGTAAGGCGGAGGCTTACAAATGAAGA
The DNA here is from genome assembly GCA_002730975.1 of Opitutia bacterium. GTDB lineage: Bacteria > Verrucomicrobiota > Verrucomicrobiia > Opitutales > Seribacteraceae. Next base: position 115,834 of record PCBO01000004.1, on the reverse strand, counting down.
CTTTGAGCAATGGATTGAGCGCCTGTTCGGCCCTGTTATTCGTAGGGGCGTTCTCGTTTCTCTTTTGGATTACGCCGAGACCTGTCCTTGCCCAAGACGCGCCCCCCGTGCCGGCCGTTCCCGCAGAACCTGATGCGGAAGGATCCTCCAAGGGAGTGATCCTGATAGCGGCTAAGGAGGGGACGACCAAGTTCAGCATGAACGGGGCTGCCTTGCCCGATGATTTGACGAAGGCCAACGCCGCCTTGAGCGAAGGGGCGCTGATCGAGACGGGAGCGGACGGGAAGGTGACGTTGCTGTTCTCCAACGGCACGGTATCCACGGTAGGTCCTTCGACCAAGGTGACCTTAAAGGAGTTTTCGCAGGAGAAGTTCGATGCGGGCGATCGCTCGATGGGGGAACTGAACGAGGAGCCGAGTCTGTCGAACGTGAAGCTTTCGCTGGACTTCGGTTCTCTCATCGTGGGCACGAAGAAGCTGAACAAGGAGTCCAGCTTCGATATCGAGTCATCGGTGGGCACCGCGGGTATTCGCGGCACCCAGTTTCAGGTGGCTCAGCCTGCCGGCGGTGGCTTTTCCTTGGACGTTGCGGAATCGACCGTGGCCTTTACTCCGCAAGGAGCCGCGGCTCCTTTGCCCGTGGTCACCGGTAAGGGTCTGGACGTTGCCGTGGGAGCGGCTCCGGTTGCGCGTCCGATCAAGCCCGCTATTGCCCAAGCGATCACCCAAACCAATGCGGGCGCCTTCGCCCTCACCGCGAACGTATCGTTGAACGTGGTGACGGCGAAGATGGATGAGGCGGGTTCGGGCGAAGACGGCTCCAATTCCGAGGAAGGCGTGGAAGAAGGCGGAGAAGAGGGTGGCGAAGAGGGTGGCGAGGAAAGTTCGGGCGATTCCGGTGGAGACGATTCCGGCGGAGGCGACGGTGGAGGCGAGTCGAGCGCTGCGGCTCCGGCGGAGAGTCCGCCCGTGGACAACGCCCAAGTACTGGAGAACAACCCCGACGTGAAGGAAGGTCGCAAGGAAGGGAAGATCGACGAGCGTACCAAGCTCGTTCTTGCCCTCAAGCTGACTCAGGAGCAGTCGACTCGGTTTTACGCCTATCCCGACGAAGTCCAGAACGACTTGCTGAAGGAAGCACCCGAGGTGGCTCAACGCCTGTTGGATCTGAATCCACCAGTGGAAGAGGCCCTACGCTACTACGATTATGCCGAGTCCACCCGTGAAAACTCTCTTTCCGCCTTGAGTGATGATTTGTTCGCGGCATCCTTGTCCACTGCCTTCACGGAGCGTCAACTGCTGGACCTTCTCACTTATGAGAATGCGATTCGGGTCAAGGTGCTTGCGGAACCCGCGGCGACTTCTCGTCGCTTGATGGACGTTCACTTTCTCGGCGGCGACGCCGTTCTGTTCTATGGTTATTCGGCAGACCTGCGTGGACGCATTCTGCAATTGGATAAAAATGAAGCGGTGTCCGCGCTGTTGCGGAAGAAGTACGATGCGGCCACCATGGCCGTGGTGCTCGGCGACGAGAATTTGGTTCGCTTTCGAACTGCGAGCGACGCCACGGTGGCTTCCCCGGACGAAACCGTCGATGCGAACGTCCTCGGCCGGTCGGCGACCTTCGTGGCCGACAGTCACGCCAACGGCAACGACTTTTTATTGGACGCTTTGCTTGAGATGGGGGAGGGCAAACTGACCTCTGATTTGCTTGCCACCGGGGAAGAGGCGAACCGATTGCTAACCGACTTGACGATCGCCGGCGGGATTACTTCCGCCCATGCCTTTTCCGCCGCCGAGGTGACGACTAATCCCTTCTACGTCGACGCCGCCTCGGTCTGGAAGCAAGTGGCGGCGGATCAATTCCCGGACGCCCTGACCGTGGCCCTCGCGGGTCGCGAAGTGAAGCTGTTTGCCGGCGACTATTCCTACTCGTCCATCTTGGGCTCAGCTGCCGATACCTTCCTCGTGAGCGCATCGGCTTCCTTGGCCGTCGATGGTTCGGTATCCTTTTCCGGTCCCGCCGATCGTTCGACTCGCGTCGTGCTCGCAGGAGGTGGAACTGTATCCGCTTCCTCGGGAACCAAGCTGGACGTCGCCTTGGCCGACTTGGCGGTAGCTTCCCGCCACGACCTGACTCTTCGGGAAGTCGGTGTCTCAGCCGGCAGCAAAGTGTACCTGAGCAGTCTGCGGGATATGCTCATCGAGAACGTCGACGTTCAGGCGACTGACGAGGTTCGTTTGGATGCCCTGCGCACGCTATCGGCCGATAACCTGCGCTTCTCCGAGGAGCTTCGGGCCATTCACATGCGAGCCACCACCCTTGACCTGAGCAACCTCGACTTTCCCGGACAATCAGCCGTTCGCTTGGAAAGCTTGAAGGGCGGATTCGACGGTAAATACCCCTCATTTGGGAGTCCCAATCGGGCCTACGGTCGGGTGAATTTCATTGAGAACGTTCGTTCAGGAGGTAACCCGCTCTTCGATCGCAGTTCCTTCGACCTCCATGGGAAAAACGTTTCCATCGGAAAAATACCCGGCCGCTGACATTGTTATATTCAATCCTCCTCAAACTTCTTGTTTGAATTTCCAGATGCCTTTTTTCGTTATTGTTCGTCTTGTCTTTATCCCGTTGCTCGCGTGCTCGCTTACCTTTTTTTCATCTGGCCAGACGCCCAATGTAGCGGATGTTAATGCCACCCCTTTTCCCAAGCAACGGTCGGTCTTACTGTCGAAACTGTTCGATGAGCCTATCTCGGTTGCCGACGGATTTGACGAAAACAATGCGAGTCGAGTCGAACACGATACAGTCATAGGTGTTCCATCTCCTAAAAGCGCTACGCCCGTAGCTTCGGAAACTGTTCCTAAGCAAGTTCAATCTCCAAATGATGTTGAACCGGTCAAAGCACAGCCCGTCGGAGTTCAGGAGTTGGTCGACGTAGACGCACCGCCTTCCGGGGAACTAGCCACGGAGTCCGAAAGCAAGATTCGACTTACGATTAACGGAGGTCTGCGAACATATCATTCGAGCAACGTCACTAGAGTTTCCGGTCCTAAGCAACCTGCCACTGCTTTTGAGGTGAGTGCCGGAGCAAACGCGATTTTTCCCAAGGTGGATCTGGATTCCTCCATGATTTCCTTCACTCCCACCTTTACGGTAATGGCTCAGCGCGCTCATTTCGGTCAGTACCAGCTTGGCGGCAAGGATTGGAGCAAGCAAGATGCTCGCATTCTCGATTACGAATTCCGTATGGCTTCCTTCGCCGCCGAGTTCTCTGCAAAGGACGACTGGACGCTCACTTTGACTGCGGAATACGATGAGCTGCGCAACTTCTACGAGGGGGCCAAGCTTTATCATGCGTTCGTCCCTTCGGTTGGTATCTCCAAGATAATTCCTCTTCGCAAGAATCTCGCTCTCATGCTCGACACCCGTCTTAGATACGCCATCAGCGAAACGGTTCTGAAATACGAAGTACCTGGCGTGTTCGACGACGACGGTGACAACCTGCAGACGTCCTTGAACGTCTCTCTCATGCGACCCATGGGGAAGGATGGTAAGCTCTTGCTTATGCCATCCGTAGGTTTCGGTCGCACCGGATATTTAAAAAACAAAGCGACCGGACGAATCGATTATCTTCTTCTCGCTGGGATGTCGGCAAGCTATCAATTGAAGGCTTGGCTCGGTCTTCAAGTCTTTGCTAATTACAGCCACAAGTTCACTAATGAAAAAGGTAAGAACCAACTGAATCTCGCGGCCAGTTTCGACAATTGGGATCTTGGCGTCGCCGTGACCGGTAATCACGCGTTCTGATCCTTCTTCGAGTATTTCTTAGTTGTGAAACGTGTCTCGCCGGGTGTTTTTTGCATTTTTTCTTTTAGGTGTGGTTTTGTTTGAGATCAATCTGACCTGTGTACCGGTCATACATGGCGGTTTTTTCAGGCGGATTCATTTAAGCCCATAAGGTTTTGCATTTCTAGCAATTAACTGGATAAAGATATGAATTATTTTTTGGGTTCGTGAGGCTTCCTGAACTAAATCGCTTAACTGTATTTATACTGTTCACTTTTTTTGTGGAAGTCGCATGTACCGCTTTCTGGGCGAGTCCAAACTTTAGGAAATCCCGAGTCTTAGCCGTAAAAGACGTTGGCGAGGAATCATACAGAGTAATATTCTTGGAAGGAGATGTCCTTCTTCGAGAAGGTAACGGAAGTCTTGGGAAACTGAACAAAGGACAAGGCGTCAAGGGTACGGAATCCGTCGTTCACTGCTTGAACAATAGTAAACTTCTCTTGGCGAGAGGCGATGTCGCCTATCGTTTTGTCGGCAAGAACACTTTTTCATTCGAAGAATCGGGTATAGTACTCCGGAGAGGTTCAATGTTGGTGGATTGTAGGAATCCGAATCGATTGGGGCTAGAAGGGTTTGACGTAAAACTTTCTGTTCTTGGTAAATCCATACTTTTTGCCCAAGTGACGACTAACGGGGGGGTCAAAATAATCAACTTGGCGGGTAGGTCAGTGGTTGAGAATAAGTCGTCTTCCGGTGAACGGATCGAACTCCTACCTGGTGAATTAGTTTTTGCGAAACCTTTAGGGAAAGGGTTTTCCGATAAACTGAACGTGAACTTAAAGACTCTTGTCGCGACTTCCGCCCTCGTTCACGAATTCCCTGACTCAGGTGGTTTTCGAAGGGACTTGGCTAAGGCGGTTCTCGAGCAAGAAGTTCTTATCAACAAAAGATATCGCGCCGAGGTGGGTGATGCTAGAACGCCTGACACCTTCGATATTCGCGAGCTTGCGCCTTCCGTTGATTACAATTCAACGGGACGGTCGGACTGAAAAGGTATTCTATTTTTCTGAGGCTCGCCAAAGGTTTTTCTTTTTGATTAGTTCGGCGACACAAATCGGCACGATTTCGGACCATCCATCCTTGCGCTCTTGAACCCTTTCGAAGGCATCTCTTGAAAAAACTCCCATGTTGGACCGTTCGCAGTCCTGAATCGACTCCAAAACACCATTCTCCCTGATGTACTTATAAAGGTTTCTCAGGTTTTTTGCTACCAGCAGGTTGTCGATTGTGACGAGTCCGTCATCCGTCATCTCGAACTCCACGTTGTCACCAATGCCAATTTGCTTTCTGTAGCGCTCGAAGTTTTCTTTCTCTATGGGGTAGGCATAAATCCTTATGTTGTCTTTAAAGAGTATTCCGAATGCCTCGAGAATTCCTCCTTGAAGAGTTTCGTAATATTTCTCTTTGAATATATCGGCGAGGTTGTTGATGCCCATTACCAAACCGATGGGCTTGCGGATGTTGTGGCGGAGGAAAGCACTTAGCTTGTAGTACTCGAAGAAGTTGGAAACAAGCACCTCGTAACCGCAGGAATTAATACAGTCTATTCGGGCTAGAAAGTCGACGTGATTGATGTCGCCTTCCACATCAAGGCTGGAGAGGGTAAGCTCCATGAAGACCTTGACGTCACCCGAGTCGACGTCCTCTCTTGCGACAAAACTCTCTCTCGCTTTCTCAAGCATGTCCACGTTGACCTTTGTCAAAGGTCTGAAACTACCGCGTTCTATGAGGCAAGACTTCTTATAAAGGGTTTCGGCCGGTTGCTCCACTCGACCCTCTTGATCGAACATGACGGCTTGAGTAAGACCCGTCTTCACGAGCTTTAAGCTTAGTATGCGATTGTCGACTTTCTCGAATTCAGGACCGTTGAATTGGATCATGTCCACTTCTATGCGCTCATAGCCGAGGTTGTCCGTCAGGCTCTTTATGAACGCATCGGGTTCATCTCGGTGATGAAAGGCTCCATAAATTAAGTTGGTACCGAAAATACCGATGGCTTCCTGTTGCAAGCCATTGTCTCTATCCAGCATGCGGACATGTAAAATGATGTCATGGGGTTCGGAACCTGGTCGAAGCTGGAATCTTATGCCCATCCAACCGTGACACTCGTTGTTCTTACGATAATTGAGAGCGGCCAAGGTGTTTGCGAATGAAAAGAAAGTTGCCTCGGTTCCCCTGGAATCGGTTAGGCGTTGCTCGAGCAGGTCGTACTCGTGTTTCATCATTTGCAAGAGGCGTTCTCGAGAAACGTAGCGACTAGCCTTGCCGTATATCGCGTCGCTGAACTGCATGTCATAGGCCGAAATACTCTTGGCTACGGTGCCGGCGGCTCCTCCCGCCACAAAGAAATGGCGGGCGACTTCCTGCCCTGCTCCAATCTCGGCAAAGGTACCGTATTTCGTTGAATCTAAGTTTATTCGCAGGGCCTTGCGCTCCGCGCTTAATTGTTCTTCGCTCATAATTAACTCCGGCAAGTATCGTCTCTTTGCCTTAACGGCAAAGTTTTTCTTCGACCTTATCTTCCAAATGAGGTTTCTTTATTTTTACTCATAATTTATGAAAGCATTTTGGTTGGACGTATTGAAACGATTTCTCGCCTCGGCAGGAGTGGCCCTTTTGTTCGGGCTTTTTTCCTTTGTGCTTTTGTTTAGCTTCATGTCGTTAAGCCTTCGGGCTCCTGAGGTCGAGGTTCCCAAGGATTCCATCTTGGTGATCGATCTGACAATGAACGTTTCAGATCGCCCGGGTGGGTTCGACTTCGAGGAACTTGCCATGAAAGCCCTTTCTAAGCGTGGTGAGCCCAAAAGCTTTCACTTGCTGGAGTTGATCCAAACCATTCGGAAGGCATCGGCAGACGAGGAAATAAGCGGAATCCTTCTTAAAGGTTCTCTACAACCCGTGGGTTATGGTTCGGGTTACGCCGCTCTAGCCGAGCTAGGGGATGCATTGAATGAGTTTCGGAAGTCGGGCAAGCCGATTGTTGGTTATGCCGTGGATCCTTCGTTGCCCGATTACTTTCTACTGTCTCATGCCGACGAACTTTTCCTCAACCCTTACGGTTCGGTTCTTTTCAACGGCATGTCGGCACAGGTGACTTTTTATGGAAAGGCCTTTGAGGAGTACGGCATAGGTGTGCAGGTGGCAAGAACGGGCGAATACAAAGGCGCTGTCGAGCCTTTCTTGTCTGATCGGTTCAGCGATTCCAATCGCGAACAATTGGAAGAAGTTTTAGGGGATCGTTGGAGTGACTATGTGGGGCTTGTGGCCCGTAATCGAAAACTTTCTTTGGAGCGTTTGAGGGAAATTTCCAACGATCAGTTTCACCTAAAGGCGGAAGATGCTGTTGTTGCTGGTTTATTCGACAAGGCGGCTCACTATGACGAAGTCATTGATCGTCTAGGTGAGATAGGCCGGGTTGATGAGGAAACGGGAGAGTTTGCTCGTGTCAGTCTGGCTAAATACGTGGACAGGCCCTCTTCCGTAGGTGACCTTCAAGCCCTCGAAGAGGACGAGAGACCAGCGGTCTCCGTGGTGTACGTGGAAGGTGCTATTCTCGACGGTCGAGGCGATGACGGTGAATTTGTAGGCGGCGATGAAATTGCGGGGAGGTTACGAGATATTCGCAAGGATAAGAAAACCAAAGCAGTCGTTCTTCGGATTAACAGTCCGGGCGGAAGCGTAACCGGAGCTGAGGCTATTCGGCGTGAGGTCGAGCGAGTGCGGGCGGATGGTATTCCCGTAGTTGTTTCCATGGGGTCGGTTGCTGCTTCCGGTGGATATTGGATAGCTGCAAAGTCGGAACGTATTTTCGCGAGTCCCGAGACCATAACGGGCTCGATCGGAGTATTTGGCTTGTTGCCGAACATCAAAGACTTTGGCAATCGCTTCGGGGTGACTTGGGACGTAGTGAAAACGGAACCTCATGCCGATGCCTTTTCTTTCGTGAGACCGAGAACTGAGACTGAAATGGAACATGTTCAGCTTTACGTTGAAGATATTTATGATCGTTTTTTGGAGCATGTGGCCGCCGGACGCGATATGAATAAAACCGAGGTTCATAATGTCGCCAAGGGGAGAGTTTGGTCCGGGCAGGATGCCCGTGAAGTCGGTCTGGTCGATGAATTCGGTGGGCTTGGAGATGCCATACTCTATGCCGTTGAATTGGCTCGCTTGCCGGATGATTTTCAACTGATCGAGCATCCGCGTGTTGAGACGCCTTTCGAGGTTCTTTCAGAACTTTTGGATACTCCGCTTGCCAGCAAGCTTTCCAACGCTTCCATGAATCAGCAAAATGCCTTGGTAGCTCAATTCAAGGATGTGGAGCGTAATCTTCATATGTTCGGACGACTTAACGATCCTCGAAGCGTCTACGCCGTCTTGCCTTGGTTTTGGAATCGTGGGTTTTGACGATATTCTCACTCTTTTTATCAAGTTTCACCTTATTTATCATGAAGAATGAACCGGTTACACTAGTTAGCGATTGTCCCGCCACTCTAATCCCCGCCGGAGACGAGGTCACATTGTCGAAGGGCGCGGAATACGTCGTGGCGCAGGCCCTGGGAGGTTCGGTTACTTTGCGTGATGCCACCGGCATGTATCGTGTCGGAATCGACGACCTCGATGCGCTGGGCGAAGAAGTCAAGGCCGCGGTGGAAGCGGAAAATGAGCCCGTTGCAGCGGATGAAGACCAGACTTTCGACGAGAAAAAAGTATGGGATGCCATGCGCGGTTGTTATGACCCCGAGATTCCCGTGAATATAGTGGATCTCGGCTTGATCTATAACTTGAGTATCGAGGATGCGGGCGAGGACGCTCGACGTGTTGAGGTTCAGATGACATTGACTGCTCAAGGTTGCGGAATGGGACCTGTGATAGCTGATGATGCCCGTACCCGTATCGAAGCTATGCCGGGAGTGGAAAGCGCCCAAGTGGAGATCGTATGGGAACCCCCATGGAACCCGCGCATGATTTCCGAAGAGGGTAAAAAAGTTCTTGGATTGGAATAGAAGAAAGGCAACTACACTAAAGGGGATCTCCTTTCGCCTCTTTTTAGATCTACTCATTCACTTTTCACCAAACTTACAATTTTAAGAATGATCATGGCTAAGATTGCTTTGCTCCACTCCTTTTTTGTTTTGTTTTCCCTCCACTCACTATTCGCAGGGGATTGGTCTCAATTTCGTGGCCCTACTGGACAAGGGCATGCCGACTTCAAAAAGCTACCTCTTCGCTGGAGCGCCACCGATAAGGTTATTTGGAAAACGGAATTACCGGGTACGGCATGGTCTTCTCCTGTTCTTGGCGGTAGTAAGCTTTTTCTTACCAACGCCGTACCTAATGGTGAAAGCATCTCTCTTCGAGCGCTTAGCGTCGATGCGCTTACGGGGAATTTGGATTGGGACGTGGAACTATTCCGCATGGAGTCGGCTCAACGTATCCACCGCAAGAACAGTCATGCCAGTCCTACGCCTTTTCTGGACGATGATCGTCTCTACGTTCACTTTGGTAATCAAGGAACCGCTTGTTTGTCCCTTGCCGGAAAGACGATTTGGAAAAAGCGATTCGACTATCCTCCCGTACATGGGAGTGGTTGTTCTCCCGTGGTAGAGGGCGATCTACTCCTTTTTAGTGCCGACGGCGCTCGTGATCCTGCTCTTTACGCTTTGGACAAGAGCACCGGTAAGGTTCGTTGGCGAACTCCTCGTGATGCATCGGCCAAAAGAAAGTTTTCCTTTTGTACCCCCATCGTGATCGATGTGAAAGGTCGTCGACAAATCATCAGTCCCGCCAGTGATTATGTTTTCGCATACGATCTTTCGGGAAAACAAATTTGGAAATCCCATTACCCCGGTGGTTATTCCGTGGTGCCGCGCCCCCTATACGCCAATGGGCTTGTTTACTTCAGCAGTGGTTACGATCGACCAGTTGTTTATGCCGTTCGACCCACAGGTTCGGGTGACGTTACGGAAACCCACGTTGTGTGGAAGACGGATAAGAATGCCCCCCACAACTCTTCTCCCATAGTCGTTGGCGATTTGTTTTTCATGGCTGCCGATACGGGCGTAGTCTCTTGTCTTGACGCAAAGTCAGGTGAACTCTTTTGGCGTGAGCGCGTAGCGCGCCAAACATCCTCTTCCCTGCTGTATGCATCCGGGCGTATTTATTTGATCGACGAACAAGGCAAAACCTATGTCTTTGCCGCGACCAAGACCTACAAGCTTCTTGCCGAAAACGATTTGTCTGATCGTACTCTTGCCTCTTTTGCGGCGGATGATGGTGCCCTCTACTTTCGCACGGCTTCGGCTTTGTGGCGGATTGGGGAAAAGTAGTGCCAATCCGTCTTGATTATATTGATTCCTCAAGCCCTTTGCTTATAAAAACTTACCTTCTTTTTTTTTCGTTTGTTTTAGATTCGTTTTCATTATCTCTACAACCTGTATCCGTTAAATCCTCCTAATCTATAAATCCATGAAAGTTTTCAAGCCATTACTCTGCTTTACATCGCTCCTCTCGGTATCACTTTTGTCCGTAGCCAAGCCGGATGCGAACAAGTTGCCTAGAACTCCTTCACCCAAGGGAGCCAAGACCTATATCATTTTGCCAAAGGACGGGAAGACGGTGAAGTCGAAGTTCAAGGTTGTCTTTGGTCTAAAAGGCATGGGAGTTTGTCCCGCCGGAATCGTTACAGGCGAAGGTAAATCTCCACCTGATACCGGACATCACCACCTCCTCATCGATATGGAGAAATTACCACCGATGGACCAACCCTTGGCAGCGAGCGACAACTTGAAGCATTTCGGCAAAGGTCAAACGGAGACGATCCTCGAATTGAAGCCCGGCAAGCATACCTTGCAACTGGTGCTCGCAGACTTTGCGCACATCCCTCATAATCCTCCAATTGTTTCGGAGAAGGTTACGATCACGGTAGCGGATCCAAAAAAGTAATAAGCATCCTACCATTTTCCAAATAAACCTCCGTTTTAATAATCGGAGGTTTATTAATTCTTCTTCGACTTGCGCTTTTTCGCAGGTGCAGGTGCCTCGGGGTCATAGTTCGGGTTGGGCGAGGGCATCTTCGCCTTCATCTTTTTTTGCCAAGCGACGAGCTTGACTTGGAGTTCCTTTGTCTTTTGGGGATTGCTCTTGGAGAGATCTTTCTTTTCGGAAGGGTCCTTGGCCAAGTTATATAGCTCGACCTTATCGTAGTGGTAGAAGGCGATCAGTTTCCAGTCACCGTCACGAATCGAGGCCCCGGGCTTCCAAGTGGAACCATGATAATGCGGGTAGTGCCAAAACAGGGGGCGTGATTTACCCGAGCCACCCTTGAGTTCAGGCAGGAGGCTGCGTCCATCCGCATGCAGTTCGGGTCGTTTAGGCAACCCTGCCAACTCCAGCATGGTGGGGAAGAAGTCCATGCTCACAACGGGTTCGTCGGAGATGCTTCCGGGTTTGGTGATCCCCGGAGCTCGCACTATGGTCGGTTCTCGTACGCCGCCCTCATACAGCCAACCTTTGCCGGCTCGCAAGGGTAGGTTGCATCCGGGCCCGGGCCCTCGGAGTGTGCTTAATCCACCGTTGTCGCTGAAGAAGATCACTGCGGTTTCTTCCGCGATGCCCGAGCTCTGCAGTTTTTCTAGAAGCGCTCCCACGCTGTCGTCCACGGCGGCTACCATCGATCCCAAGGCTGGGTTGTCTTGGCGCAGCCGTGTCCGACCCTCGTGTTCGGGGACAGTGGGAGTCTGGCCAGAGAATTTCTTTTTCGCCTTTTCCGAATAATGATCGATCCGTTTCTTGTAAGCCTGAATGGGAGTATGAATGTTGTAATAGGATAGGTAGAGGAGAAATGGTTTTTTCTTATTCCGATTCTCCACGAACTTGACCGACTCCTCGGTTAATCGTTCGGTGAGGTATTCCCCGGGATTCTTGGACTTTAGGGCGGGGTTGGTCCAAGGAGCGTAATAACCTCCGGGGGGAGATCCCCTATGGTGACCACCTACGTTAAAGTCGAAACCCTGGTCCTCGGGCCAATGTCCTTCATTGCCGAGATGCCATTTTCCCGCAAAGAACGTTTGGTAGCCGTGGGTCTTGAGTTCCTCAGCGATGGTTACTTCCTCGTGGGCTAGGTTGTTGCGATCCTCAGGGTGAAGAAGCTTGTTGCTATTGTTATTGGACTGCCCTGGTATCCAGTCGGTGATGTCGACCCGTACGGGGTGTCGACCCGTCATGATGCTGGCTCGGGTGGGCGAGCAGACCGGACAGGCGGCGTAGCCATTAGTGAATCTCATGCCCGTGGCGGCCAACTTGTCGATGTTTGGAGTTTCGTGAAAAGTGCTGCCATTTGCCCCTATGTCCGCCCAGCCCATGTCGTCGACTAGAAAAAAGACAAAGTTCATCGGCTTCTTCTTGGCCATTGCACCAGAAGAGCAACAGGCTAGAGCAGCGCAGAGTAGAATAATCGTTCTTGTGTAGGGTCTCATGAGTGGTGGATTAATGGTAAAAGAATTCGTTGTTTGCACTTTGAACGATGCGTGGAAAACGGCTTGCGGAGCCTGTAATCAGGAACATCTATGGGAGCGATATTCGAGATTCATATGATCTTTTTGCAGGAAAGCTTGCCGGTTGGCCAGCGAAAGCGATGCTTGCGGGCAATGTTTGAAATTTGGGAATGAAGTTGTCGCCGAATAATCCTTTGCGGCGTCCGGGTTATCGCTTTTTTATGTTGTTTCACGTAGCGACCGCGATTGGCGGTGGCTTTCATTTCGTGGCTAGTCACTGGGTTCTCTACGATGAGACCAAGTCGCCCGCATCGACTGCTTGGCTCGTTCTCAGTTACTTGATGCCGCCCTTGTTGTTGCTTCCCTTTTGCGGGGTGTTAGCGGATAGTTGTAACCGTCGAAAGGTATTGTTGCTCTCGACTTGCTACGTATTGGTTTTGGATTGCCTGCTTGTCGCGATGATTGCGTGGGGAGCTTTTCGTCCTTCTCACTTATATGTTTACGCGGTACTGATGACCTCTGGGAGCACCCTGTTTTGGACAACTTTGCCCGCATTCTTGCGGGAGCACTTGTCGAAGGCCGAACTGCTGCATGCCAACAGTCTCAACACAGCTCTCGTGCAAGGCGGGTACTTGCTAGGGGCAGGGTTTGCGGGAGTGATGTACGGTCGCCTTGGCGCCATAGGTTCCTTTTCCGTGGCGGCGGCGGGGTTTGCGGGAGCCGCATTAGGCTGGGTTTTTATTCGCCGGTGGTTTCCCGACCGCCCGCGCAAATCCAAAGGGCGTATTGGGCTTCGGAGCTTTTTCGATGAATTCGCGGAGGGTTTGGGCTACGCCCGAGCGAACAAGCCTCTTTTCTTCTTTGCTCTCTTCGGCTTGGCTCCCGGTTATGCCGCTCATATGTCGAACGTGTTGCTAGTTGGGTTCAGTACGGATTCCTTGCAGGCCGGCGCCGAGGGATTCGGTTTGCTGGACATGTCCTATGGTATTGGCGCCATGATTTGCGGTTTGGGGTTGCCCGTCTTTCTCCAAAGGTTCGGAACCCGGGCAACCTTGCCGACCATCTCCTTGTTCCTAGTCGCGGCAAGCTGTATCTTGGTTAGTTTCAGTCAGTCGCTTGTCTTTGCCATGTTCTGCTTTGCATGTTTTGCCCTGTTTGGTCAATTGGTCGGTATACTCGCCAACACCATCTTGCAGCGGGAATGCGAGGCCGAGGTTGTTGGTCGCCTCGTGAGCTTGGTAAACGTGGTGCAATATCTCCTAGCCCCTGCTCTGGTTTGGGGGCTGGGGGTCTATGCGGAATTGCCCCGCGGTCACCTGGTCCACGAAGATTCTCTTCGGGACGGGTTCGTTGCAGTCGCCGTCTTCTTCTTGCTCCTAGCGGGAGCCAGTGTCTTCGGAACCTACCCCTTCTTGAGAAGACAAGAAGGATGAAACGAGAATTAGAACTCCTTGGAGAGGCTTAAACCGATCACGCGAGGCGAACCCACTATTCCGGGAGAACCTGTCAAACTGCTGACGAGGGATGAATAATATTTTTCGTCCGTCAGGTTCGTTCCAAAAACGCCCACTTCCCATCCACTCCTTTCATAGCCTATGGAGGCATCCAAAAGAGTATAGGATTCATTGATCGTGTCTTCCGCTCTTTGATCTAGGTAGTGGATTTCTCCAATATTGCGAACGCCGACTCTCCAATTCAGGCTCTCAGTCAATTGATGAGAGATTGATGCATTCAAAGTGTATTCCGGAGTGAAGGGAACCGTTTTTCCTGCAAAGTCGTAGGTGTCTACGCCTGAAAGAGTTTGATTTAGACTCATCGCCGAATGCTTTTCTATTTCTGCATCACATAACCCATACCCTAGGGAGAGTAACCAGCCATCGGTGGGAATGACGTTGAAATCCACTTCAATCCCTTTGATCGACGCTTCTTCGGCGTTGTCTACAAAGTAATCGTGACCACCCGACGGTTTTTCGATTTGGTAATCTGCTACTTCGTTCCAGTAGGCGGTAATTCCTAGATTCCAGTTCCCGGAGTCACTGGATAGAACTCCCCCTATTTCATGGGACCAAATTCTTTCTTTATCATAAGCTGGGTCGACCATACCGATTAAGCTCGAATTAGAATCTACATATGGCGAAAAACCTCCTGGTTTGCCTGCAAAAGAAGTCCTAACGAACAGTTCGGCATATTCGTTCACTTCATGGCTGATTCCCACAGAAGGGGTAAACCAGAGATAATCTTCTTCCTGTTTAGAAGAGACCGACCAGTTGTGGCCCAAGCTTGAAGTTGTGGTTTTAGTGCGAGTCATGTCTTTTCTGACGTAATCCATTCTCAGACCAAGTTCAAAAGTAGTATTGTCGGTCATGGACTGACTTGTGTTTCCAAATAAAGCGTAAGCATTACTTTCTTGTTTGTGTGTCGTGATCGAACCACCTTCATGAAAACTAAAGAGATATGCCCCCATTAGCGCCAAATAATTTGGGTCGGTTATGTCCGTGGGAGCTACGGAAGTCGTCGTCGGATATATTCGGTTGGCTGTGCCATCAACTTGGTTGTGACTTAGATAGGCTCCCAATTGCCAATAAGATTTTTCTTCGGAATCGGACTCGATTATTAATTCTTCGGCCCATTGCTCTCTAGATTCACTGATTTGTGATGTGGAGGCGATGGACTTTCCTACGCTAGCAAGACCTGGAACCAAGCTCGCCAAATCTCTGTCGACAAAATTAAGGTCGAGTATATTCGGATCCAGATTCCAGTCGTTCCTAGAGGTGATGGAACGAATTCTTCCGAAGTTTGTTTTATTCGTTAGATTAAGATATTGGCTATTTGATTCTAAATTGCCTATTTCATTAATCGATGAGTTTCGGGAATAGAAGTTAAGGTAATTGGAGTTGCCACCATTTGCCCTTGGTACCACTGGCTGGGCACCGAGATCAAATTCTTCCCAGGTTCCGCCTATGCCGATTTCAAGGCCACCTTTGGTGATCCAGTTGAAACCGAGTCTGCCATTCAGGCTTTCAGAAGTGGCGTCGTTGCCTGCGGTGTTGAGGTTGTCGGCGAAGCCATCGCTACTGGAGCGATTCAGCCCAAAGTAGTACGATGAGGAATTGCTCATGGGGCCGTCGGCGAGAACTCGATAGTTCTGGGAGTCGAAGGATCCGTAGGATGCGAATAATTTTGAGCGATGGGTGTCTCCGGGGCGCCGTGTTTTGACGTTTACGACGCCGCCGGGAGCGTTTTTTCCGAAGCGGTGTCCTTGGAATCCGCGAAGGACTTCCACGCTTTCGACGTCGAACAAGGTGGTGGAGTAGGTGGCTGCGCTTCCGGCGGGAATTCCATCAACATAGAGGACGACTGCGGGATCACCGAATAACTGCGTGTTGCCGATGCCTCGCATGGTGATGACGTCGCCATAGGACTGGATTCCGTTTGAGTTGACGTAGAAGTTGGGAGCGATGCCCGACAAGTCGCTGATTGAGGTTATTCCTCGGTTTTCCACTTGCGAACCATCGATGGGAGCGGAACCGCCCCAGTTCAATTCTGTGATCGGTTTCGCCTCGACCGCCAATTCGGGCAGGGTGGGTGGGGCGCTGGCGTTTGTGTCGGTTTGGGCCGATGCGTGAAAGAAGGAAGCTGAAAGCGTTATTATTAAACTTAGTTTGAGAGTCATTTGTTTTCTTAAGATTGGATTCTTTAAGGCTTCCCTAAATCCAATCTCTTTAATAATGGCAATTGGAAATTCAATTTCTAACGACTTAAATCTAACTGAGTTTTTTCGTAGTCCGAGGCATTCACCCAACCGGTGCCCGGTGTTTTTTTTCCGGAAGTGAAGTTTTCGAAAAAGTTGTTCCAGTTGCCGACGAAAGGGTAGCTGTCGAAGATTTTCCCGTTCCCAAGCTGTCGGGGGTCACCTTGGGCACGGAGTTCCTGCTCCATTTGCTCGGACAGCTTGTAACGCAGGTCGAGGTGGGCTTTGTCTTCCGCCAAGTTCTTTACGCAGTGGGGATCGATCTTCAAATCGAACAGTTCGTGCGTCGGGCGTTTGCCGAAGTTCATCTGCCAGAACTTGGGGTTGCCGTTTCTACGCTGGTTTAACAGGACGGTCTTGGTGGGACTGCCGTCGCAATTCAGGTAACCTGTTTCGGGGTTACCTCCTGGCCAACGGTTTGTCTCGTAATTGCGGAGGTAGAGCTTGTCTCCCTTTACGATGCCTCGGATGGGGTAACCACCGTTTTGGGGGCGACCAACATCGTGACGCTCCTTACCGATTAGGACATGGTCGCGTTTGGCAATGACTTGTCCGGATTCGGGCGAGTCGAAGACGTCGGTCAGGCTGCGACCGGTCATGGGTTGCATGATGGGGGCGGGATTCTTGATCCCCGCGACTTCCAGAAAAGTCGGAGCGAGGTCGGCGAAGCTTACGTAATCATCCACGATTCTTCCCTTGCCGTTAATTCCTCTGGACCACATGGCGGCCATCGGGATGTGGTTGGAAGATTCGTAGGCCTGTCCCTTGCATCGAGGAAAGGGCATGCCGTGGTCGGATGTGGCGATGACGAGTGTGTCGTCGAGTTGCCCGCTCTTCTTGAGCGCTGCAAGTATGCGACCAAGGTGCATGTCGTAGTGTTCAACCTCCATGGAGTAGTCTAGCATGTCGTTGCGGACCATCTCGTTGTCCGGCCAAAAAGCGGGAACGCGGTCCACGTCGCTAAGCTTTTTTCCGTTCTTTACGCCATTGCCGTATTCGTAACCTCGATGAGGTTCAGTGGTGCCGTACCAGAAGCACCACGCCTGGCCTTCAGGAACCGCGGCAAGAAAGTCCTTGAAGTTGGCCGCATAGTCATTACTTGAAATTCCACGAGCGGGTGGCTTGGCTTTTCTCTTGGCGAAGGATCGCCCCGTTATCAATCTGCGCTTGCCTTGGGCATCGTTGGCGATGCCCGGACCCCACCCTTTGCCCGTGTATCCGGTAAAATATTGGTTGGCTTCCAAGGTTTCGACGAACCCACCGAATTTGGAAGGAAATACGTTCATGTGATTGGCGGCTTGCTCAAGTTGCCAAGAATAGCGTCCCGTAAGGATGATGGCTCGGGATGGAGCGCACTTAGCGTTCGGGGTGTAGGCGCGTTTGAAGAGTATTCCGTCTCTTGCCACGCGATCGAAGGAAGGAGTCCTTACCCAGTCGCATCCATAAGCGCCCGCATGCCCGAACCCCCAGTCATCGGCGATGGCGAAGAGAATATTTGGACACTTGTTTTTTACCGGCGTAGTCTTGGCGGTCCTTTCGGTGAACTTTTCTAGATAGGCGTTGGCGTACCTTTTGCCGAGTTCCCGAAAGGCGGTGGCGGAGAAGTGAACCTTGTCCCCCTTGTGCCCGAGACCGTCCGAGTCAACGAAAGCAGTACGCTTCACCTTTTTCGATAAAGCCCGATGAGCCGCATCAACCATTTTCTTTTCTTTGCTCCATGGTCGTTCTGCGAACTGGCCCATTTGGCCTACGATAAAGGGTACTTCGGGCGACTTCAACTCCTTGCGGAATCGAGACACCAGTTCATGCAACTTTTTTTCGTAGATTTCCGCGAGGCCCTTTTGACAATCGGATTCTCCTTGGTGCCAGAGAATGCCCTTGAGGACCCCGAATTGCATGGCGATCTTCGCTCTTTTGATGGCGTCGTCCCAAGGATGGCTCTTGGTCTGGCCGTGGTAACCGCTCGGTTCCCATGTTGAGATTGGCGAACCGCCGGCAGCGCAAGGGATCAACCCCACGGTTGCGTCGGGATTGTTCTCCACGATGCGTAATCCAAAGGTTCGCCCAAGACCCGTGCCGGCAAAAGGTTTGTCAAAGTGGAGGGGAGCGACTGCGGGCGCCCATTTGTCCTGTTTAGTCAGCGTAAGCAATCGAGGATGCGTTTTTTTGTCCTGTGCTTCCACTTTTCCGCGTCCCGCCATGTTTGACTGCCCTACCAGCAAGTATAAATGGAACTGATCCTTGGGTACTTTTGGCGATTCTCCTGACACAGCAAAAAGTGGAAAGCCAAGCATGTAAGATATTATTATTCTAAAGATCTTGGTTTTTTTCATGTGGATTTTTAAATTAGGAGGCTGTTTTTTGCGGATTTTCTTTCCTTAGATTCAAAGGTCCACAAAAAAATTTGTAATTAGGCTTATCTTCAAGTTGACGCCACCTTGTTTACTTAGAATTATGATTCGTAATCCATGAAATTGCATTCGTTTTCTAAAGTTTGGCGGGAGTTTGTTTTCTCACTTCTATTATTGGCGTTTGTTGGATTTCTTCCTTCTTCTGTTATCGGTGGCTCGACCATTGATAAGTTTCTCGCTCTGGATAATCAAGGAAAGGAAGGCCTTGTTGAAGCCGCAACGTTGGATGACCTTGGCTTCTTGCGTAAGATTACGATCGATTTGATCGGTCGCATTCCAACGCGCAAGGAATTGGATCGCTATTTGAAATGGCCTGTAACTGAACGTAGGCAATCTCTGGTTGAAAGTTTGCTCGAGCACGAAAGATTTTCCGATAGATGGACTGCCTTCTATGCTGACATGCTTAGGATTCGTACGGCTTCCACCGGGGGAGGTGCGCTTCTGGCCTATGTGCACAAGTCGATCGGGGATGGAAAGCCTTTTGACGAATTGACTCGTGAGTTGATTTCCGCTCAAGGTCGCTCCGATAGCATTCCTGCATTAGGATTTATCCTTAATGACAATGTCGACCCCATGGCTCTCACTGCGGCTACCGCTCAAGTTTTCCTTGGTGTGCGTATGCAATGCGCTCAATGCCATGACCACCCTTTTGACGATTGGGAGCAACGCCAGTTCTATGAAATGGCGACTTTCTTTGGTAAGACTCGCCGAGTGGAAAGTCGATTGACTCGAGCGATTTATACTACTGAGGGCAAAGAAAACGCAGTGCTTTGGCCTCCGGAACGTAAAAAATCACCCTCTCGTGCTCCCATAGACGCCAAGTTTCCTTTCCTCCTTGAGAAGTTTGACGATAAGCCTTCCCACGTTTCGCGTCTCGAGGCCAAGCGAGCCGCGGAGCGCTTGAAGCTTCCTTCCGATGAAGTCGTTTCTTTGGAATCTCTTCTCGACTCCACGGAGGCCACGATTGAGGTTTCCTCCCGCAAGAAGGGACCCGCGGGTTTTGATCCGGATGAAGACTTGAAAGGACAAAACGCGGCGCTCGACATCAAGGGCGACCTGTACAAGGCCAGTCAGATGCGAGCCGAATTGGCCAAGCTTGTTACGCATCCTCGAAACCGTTACTTTGCCCAGAACTTCGTTAATCGCCTTTGGGCAGAGCTGATGGGGAGAGGCATATACGAACCTATTGACGATTACTCCGAATACCAAACCATAAACCAACCCAAGACTTTGGACTTTTTACGCAAGGAATTCGTTGCCCTCGGTTACGACTTAAAGGACATGATCCGGCTTGTGGTGACTTCCGATGCGTACGGCAGAGGACGCCTGGAAGCCGGGCATTCCGCCAAGATTCGAATTGATTCCGAGATGGCCTTTGTCGCCGGATCCCCGCGTAGGATGATTGGTGAAGCTCTCTTTGACAGCATTGCCGTTGCGGGAAATTTGGAGGACTTCAAGTGGCCGTCCGGAGCGAACCTAAAGACGGTAAGAAAACGCCAGCGGGTTTATCTTGATGAAGAAGGGAAGCCTAAGGCAAGTCCACCGGCGGCATCTCTCCCTGTTGCTGGAAATCCCGCTATGGTTCCAATGGCCTCTACCGCATCGGCAGGTGGTTATGACTTGGAGAAAACCATCGCCTTGGATTTTAATGCTCTTCTTGCTCGAGATGACGTTAAGGAAGAATTGGAAGCCATGCGGATGCGTTCCGAGCAGGAATTGGAAGCCATGCGAATGGCTGCCATGCAAAGCCAACCGACTCGTCGTGGAAAATACAAGTACGTTTACGTTGAGGAAGAAGTGGACGACAATCCTCGCTACAGTAGCTCCTATCGCATGGCCTCTCCTGCGGCGCCTGATCATTTTCTCAGGATTTTTGGTCAGCCGGGTCGTGATCGACTCGGGGATTTTCGCGATTTTTCGGCATCCATGCGCCAAGCCCTCATGATGCTCAACGGGAAAATTACTCACGAGGCGGCTCGCGTAGGTTCCTTTGAGCGATTGCATTCTCTCTTGGTCGGGAAGAAGAAGGATTTTCCCGCGGCCATTCGTAGGGTTTATCTTGGGCTCTTCACTCGAGAACCCACCAAAGAGGAAACAAAGGAAGGTCTTGCCATAATCCGCGATTCCGAATCTGCGCTTGAAGGCATGGCCGACCTCCGATGGGCCATGCTTAACAGTCACGAATTCAAGTTCCTTCCCTAGTCTCAGTCTTTTTACAAAACCTATAATCGATTACTTTTTATGCATTGTCACGATTACGCCGTAACTCGAAGAAGCTTTATTAAAGACACAATGGGTGTGGCCACTTTGCTTGGTATGCCGGTTGGTAGTCTTTTAGCTGCCAAGGGAACCGCTGCGCCCGCTAAGGCAGAGCATGTTATTCTTTTCTGGAATGGTGGGGGGATGAGTCACATAGATACCTGGGACCCCAAGCCGGGGCGACCTACGCAAGGCGAGTTCGAACCCATTAAAACTTCGGCAGATGGCGTTCAGATCAGTGAGATCTTTCCTCAACTGGCTAATCAAATGCACCACTGTTCGCTCATTCGGTCTATTGCGGGAACCAACGGCGATCATGGTAGAGCGACCTATGAATTACAGACGGGATATGGGCAAAGCGCAAATCTCGTCCATCCCGGACTGGGTAGCATGGTTGTTCACGAGAAGGAGCGCCTTGGTGATCTTCCCGCCTTTGTTAGCGTAAGCGGACAAGCTCCCAGAGCGGGCTACTTAGGCCAGAAGTGCGCAGCTTATTTCGTGGGACAGCCCGGCGAGCCTGATCCCTATCTTAAGTTTCCCGCCGGGATCAGCGAGATCCGGGGCAACAAGCGCCTCGATGTTCTCGCCCGCATGAATCGCCGGAGTTCCGCTAAATATGGGGCTAAGGCGATGAAGGCCAACGAGTCCGCCGTGGAAGATGCCGTGGCTCTAATGAGTAGTCCCGCCCTCAAGGCTTTCGAATTGAAGCATGAAAACCCCAAGAACATTGAGCGCTACGGGGATACTGATTTCGGTCGAGGAGCCTTGATGGCCAAGCGTCTCGTCGAGACGGGCGTTAGGTTCGTCCAAGTCAATCGAGGAGGTTTCGATACTCACAGCAACAACTTCGAGGCTATGCGAGCCCATGGCGAAATCATGGACCCTGGCTTGGCCTCCTTGATTGAGGATCTCGCTTCCAGTGGTTTACTGGAAAAAACCCTCGTACTTATGTTAAGCGAGTTTGGTCGTACCCCTAGAATCAATGAAAATGCCGGCCGTGACCATCACGCTAAGGTTTTCAGTTGCTTCCTTGCGGGAGGCGGGGTCAAGGGCGGACAGATAATCGGTTCTTCCGACGAAGACGGAGTGATGCCGGCGGAACGTCCCGTCAAACCCCACGATATACACGCCAGCGTTTGCCATTCCTTGGGGATTGACGGATCGAAGGAGGTTATGACGCCCCTCGACCGGCCCATGCGTCTTATTCGCGAAGGCGGCGAACCCGTTAATGAACTTTTTGTTTAAGAGATTTTCCTTGGTGACGCAAAAAAGAGAGAAATAAACGCAAAAAGGACAGTGTAAATTATCGTAATGGTAAGTATTTATGCTATTGAATCCTTGCATTACTTTTCATCTACCTTTTCTGTTCTCCCCCCTTTTCGCTCCGAATTTGATTTCTAAACAAGCCTAACTTATTTTCTCTCCCTTTCTTTTAATTTTTTTATCATGAACCTCTTGCGTCTACCCGCCTTATTTTTACTAACGTCAGTTCTTGCCGTTCCCACTTTTACCAGCGGGCAAGCAGGTCCGATGCGAGGTTCCATAACCGAGGATCGGAAGGCCCGCAAATTGCTCGAGGCAGGAGATGCCCGTTTGGAGGCGGATGAAAAGCAGAAGGCTCTCGAGATTTGGCAAACGGTACTCGACCAATTTCCACGCAGCAAAGTTCGGTTTGATGCCCACATGCGGATCGGTGAACATCTCCTGACCTCCAAAGGCGCCTATGACGAGGCTCGCAAGCATTTCGAGGCAGTCGCCGAGGAGGGCAATTCCGACGATGCCATGAGGGCCACCGGAACCTTGAAGCAAGGCATATGCTTTTATGAGGCTCGAATTTATGGAAAGTGTTTTAAGATTTTACGCAAGGTCATCGAAGAGTTCCCTGCTTCGGAGGAAGTGAACCGAGCCTATTACTACATTGGCCTCGGTCATTTCAAGCAGGGTCATTACAGTCGTGCGATCGAGTCTCTAGAAAAAGTCGGCACTGCCTTTTCCGAAAAAGAAAAAGGAATGGAGAAGGTGGAAGCCGGGAAAAGACTTTTTGTGAAAATCGAGGATGCGGATCTCGCCATCCTTGCTCAAGAGGAGGTGGTCGAAGTTTTATGCTCCACTAAACGCGGCGATCAGGAAAAGGTGAATTGCCGTGCAGTGGGGCGTAACTCACGTATTGTTCTGGGTTCCCTTCCCACCCGTCTCGGCAAGGTGGCAAAAGGCAACGGTTTTCTTGAAGTCGGCGGAGGTGACGTAGTGGACGTCACTTACGTCGACAAGCACACCGCTTCCAAGGAATTTGAGAAAAAACGACTCAAGCAAGTGCAAGTGGTGGGGCAGGGGAAGGCTTCGATTATGGATGGTTCTTATCGAGACACTTTGCGTGGAGTGGTTCTTGGTAAAATCGTGAATCTGCAGGTGGATGATCCCGATGGAGATGTTTCCGATGATTCTGATTCTCTGTCTGCGGTTCTCGAGGTGCGTCGCAGAAAGTCTCCTGAAGAACTAGATGAAGAAATTGCAACCCTAGTAGCCAGCGGTGCAATCGCGGCACCTGAAGAAGGCAAGGACCCCCTTTCTCTACTAGCTCTGGACAGTGAGGATGGACCCGAAATCGACAAATTTAAGACCGTTGACACAATATTGGTGAAACTGGCAGAGGTGACTCTCGACGAACCTGAGGCTGTTTCGGTAGTTGGAGATGAACCTTCGGAAAGCGAAGATTCCGATGATGATGCTCCTGAATCACTCCCTGCCAAGGGAGAAAACCTCGAAGGTAATGAAAAAACTCCGGAATTAGCCGAAGACGAGCCCGAAGCAATATTGATTTCTCCCGAATTGCTTGAGGACGACACCATTCACTCCGGCGTGTTTCGAGGAGTTGTTGCGATAGAAAACCAAGCCGAGACAAAGAAGGACGACAAGTTGCAAGCCTTGCCCGGTGATTACGTTAGAATCAAATACAGTGATAAACTCAATGTGTCCAAGGATGCGCGAGAGGTAAGTGCTTCCGCCAAGTGCATCGAGGGGAACGTGGGTGGTGTTCGTGTTACCAAAACGCGAATCGATGACGAGGAACTTCGATTGAGCACGGAACTGAAGACTTCTGCCGCTCTTGCCGAGATTGGCAACCACTACAAGGAGTTCGGTCTCGCCGAAAAGGCCAAGACCAAATACCAAGAGGCTTTAGCCATCGGCGAAGACACTGCAAGGTCCGCCCGTAAGCTGGGTGGACGAATTTTGGAGGAATCTTACGTTGGTCTTTGGAAGATTTACTTTGCGATGGAAAATTATGGCGCCGCCACTGCGATGAGTCGCCGACTCCAGAATGAGTTTCCTGAAAGTCCTTTTGTCGACGACGCGATTCTTCAGCAAGCCAAGGTTGCTCAGGAACGGGGAGACTTAAAGACAGCCATAGCCCTGTTCAAAGGTCTGACTACTCTTAAGGAAAGTGAGCTGCGTGGTGAAGGTCAGTTCGGTATTGCCGAGTGTTACGAGCAAATGGCGGTTGATGCCGGCCCCATCAAAGGCGAAGGCTATTTCGAGCAAGCTTTTCGTGCCTACCAAGTCGTCTTTGAGAATTTTCCCGAAAGCGGAAGGGTAGGGGATGCAGTAGCCAAGATGGCGAACTACTACTATCGCAAAAAGGACTACAGGAGGGCCATCGACGTATTTGAAAACGTACTTGGCGACCACCCTGACGCCGGTTTTCTCGACGTCATTCTTTTTAACTACGGCCGATGTCTTTATCGGGTAAACCGCAAAGATGATGCTCGCCGTCAGTTTGATCAGATAATCGAGGAATTTCCCGACAGCAATCTTGCTACCGAGGCCAAACGCATTAGCGATGCCTTGGCCAAGGCCGGTTATTGATTCACCATTTTAGTCGCCTGCGATTTCAACCTCTTTCCTTTAACTTTATTTATTCAATGAACGTAAACATCTTTCGCCCAATCAGTTTTATCGCTCTGGCTTTCGCAATACCTAGCCCGACCTTCGCTCAAGACGAAGGTCTCGACAAAGCGTCAAAACGAGCTGCAGATCTCGAGGCTCAGGTTCGCAAGCTAGATGCGTCGACCGTTGAAGGAGCAAACGCACTTCTGGAACTCATCGATCTATATCATTCGAATGCTCGAGGATTCGGTTTAATACGAGCAGGGAAAACTTTTGTTAAAACCCATAGGGATCACCCCCGGCACAAGGAGATCATGCTCAAGTTGCTGGATGGTCATCTTGTTCTTTCGAGGAACGAGGACATTGTATCGACTGCTCGTCAGTTCCTTGAATTCTATAAAAAAGATGGTGCGTCTCAGCAAGTAGCTCGTGAACTTGGTGAGGTTCTGGCACGTCAAAACAAAAAGATGGAATCGGCAAAGGCCTTTGAGCAAGCATGGAGACTCTCCGGTAAAAAAGACCTTGATAGTGGGTATCGGTCAGTCCGTCTTTTCGGTGAGTCCGGGGCCGGGGGAGCCAAGGACTGTGGCCGCTTGGCCCTTGAAATGCTCAATAACCTCAACGGAACCCCTGCAATTGAATTGGGGATTTATGCATTCGGTCGCTGCACTTATGGCAATTGGGATCGGAAGGGCGCGGTCGCTATCGGTGAGAAGCTTATTCAGCGAAATTTGATTCGGGATGCTGAGCGACGCGGTTACCTCCACTACACAACTGCCGGTCATCTTTGGAGCACGGGGCAAAGGGCCAATGCCTTGGTACATTATCGCAAGGCTTGGGAGCAGCAACGCGACAATGAGGGTTACCTCCGCCAGTTGATAACCGTACTTTACGACAGCAGCGCCAAGTCAGGCCAGCTAAAGCCCTTGGTTGATGACTACGTCCGTCGTTATCCACAAAACGTTGGAACCCTTGGCCATGTTCTTTCAAACCTTGCTCACACTTACTACCGGGACAAGCAGCTCCCTTCCGCAACAGCTACTGCCGCTCAGGCAATTGTTCATGAACCAAGCTACCGTGACGTGGCGAACTACTATGTGCGCTGGATGTATGAACTAGGTGAAAATCGTCTTCCCGAGGCGGAACGCATTCTGCGCGAAGCGTTTGGCAAGGTGGATCCGATAAAACGCCACATCATTCGTTACGCCTTGGCATTCGAGGTTTACCGCGATCGTATGAAGGACGTGAATCGAGCTCGCAACGAAGTTCGTCAAATGCTGCGAGAAGAGCCTCCAAACGACAGCAAGGTTAGCTCGGCCATAAACTGGTATCTCTCATCCGCTCCTGATGAAGGCTCCTTTCGTCGAGACTCCGAGGAACTTATAAAGTATGCCGAGGCCAATGGTCACCTGTCTCACTTACGCTCTTCGATGGAGATTTGGGCGAAGGGTGCAGGAAGTACGGATGTTGAGAAGGGTAATCGAAAGTGGTTTCGTCAACGGGTAAAGAACTTGGGGAGGAACAACCCAGACGTCTCCGAATGGATTGCTTTCGATAAGGCTGTTTCGGCGAACAAGCCTAGTGCGTTTTTATCCCTGTCCAAGAAGTTGAACACCGAACGGAAGTTTGTTCGTTTTCATGGTGAACTCGGTCACGACTACCGTCATTATGGTGGCAACAAGGACAGGGCCTTGGNCATCCCTCACTTCAAGGCNTTGGCCAAGCGTTTCCCCAAAGATGCATCCAGAGCTTCCTNCATGGNTGGAGGCTTGCCGNNACGGNAANGAGGGTGACCGTTTGGAGGCAGTACGGCATTTGTTGCAGGCAGAATTAGTAAACGATCACAATCGTTGGCATGACGCTTATCGAACCGCCCACGAGGCCAAGGATGATGCCCTGCTCCGCCAAGTTCACCAATACGTGGCCAAGGCTGAAGAGAAGTTCGGAAAGAATGTCGGTTCTCTCAGTAGCAACGTCAACTTGCTCTTGGATCGTAACATGACTAACGAGGCCAACGAGTACGTGAATCGCCATGCGGGGGTTGAACCTAATAATGCGGAGTTTCGTAATGCCGAACACCTACGTCTTCGTGATGCCGACGAAAATGCCAAGTCCCGTGAGTTCGATAAGTGGCGCAAAGCGGACAACGACCAGCACGGGGCTTTTGCATCCGATTATGCTGAAATCCTATTCGATAAGAAGGACTGGAATAATTTTACGCGAGTCCTGAACGAAGCTCGCAACAGGCAGGACCAAAGGCCATTTCGAGGATTCACTTTCGATGCTAGTAAAACTAATTCTTGGATTTCCTCCATTCGTTCGAATCAAGAGATTTCCGAAGCCGACAAGATTCGTATTCTGACTTCTCTGCGAGATTTGGACATCTACAACTATTCCTTGTTCGCCAAGCTTGCCTTATTACAAATTGAGTCTCAGAAGCCGAAGACGGAAATTGAGCGACTCAAAGCTTTACGATCCGCTCTTCTTCGAGCGGACAATGGGTCGCACGGATGGAACAGCGCATTGGGTTTTGCCCAAGCTGCACTGTCGGCAGGAGATCATGTTGGCGCCGCCACACTCCTTACTGCCGCCCAAGCTTATGCAGCTAACGTTCCGGCCAGTTACAAGCAGAATGGAAGAGGTCTGCTCGCTCAGGCTTATTCCCGAATCGGTGGAATCGGCATGACCATAGACAAAGACAGCCCACTTGCCCCACTTATGGAAATTCTTCTCCAGCTTCGTCTCGGGGATCGAGACCGTGCTCTGGAGGCGTACCTTTCCCAGCGAAAACTTTTTGATAAATATCGATCCGAGCTTCCCCTTGAGCTTATTCTTTTTGCGGCCGAGTCTCATGTCGCCGCAGGTGGAGACGAAAACCATGGTAGGGTTGAAGATCTCCTTGCGGTCTGGTTGGTGAAGAACGGGGAGTCTACCAACTTTTCCGATGCCGAAAAGGCTAGTGTTCGACTGCTCCTTGCCCGTAATTATTTCAAGTGGGCTCGTTTTGATGCAGCTCGCAGTGAATTTACCACCGTTAAAAATTCTTATCCGGATGGTGAGGAGGCGATCGAGGCCGTGTTTGGAATCGGCGAAAGCTTCATGGCACAGAAAAATTACGTCAAGGCCGAGGAAATCTTTGACGACTTGGCCAACAGCCGTGACACCAAAGTTGTTATTCGAGCCGAGTTTATGAGAGGGTTGTTGGCTAGCCGCCAAGGAGACCGAGACAAAGCCCGAAATATTTTTAGAACAGTATTGGAGCGTGTGCCCGACGTTAAGCTTGCCAATGAAACGCTCTACAACCTTGCCGAGGTATACGGTCTGGAGCAACGCTACATGGATCAGTTGCAACTTCTCCGTGCTGTCGGTCGCCTCGGGCAAAGTTCGAAGCGTTGGCACGAACCCGGCGTAGCACTCTCTATCGTCGTTCAAGACAGTGACTTGGGTATCAGTCGCGGTCATACGACAATTCCCGTTCACGTGCGTACAGAGCCGGGTGGAGATGAAGAGAAGGTCAGCCTGATTAGCGGTGGTGCGGGTAAGGGTCTCTTTATGGCGGAAATTCCCACTGCTCTGGGTATTGTTTCCAAAGGTGATCGTGTCCTCCAGTTGAAGGGCAATGACGTCGTGACAGTTGATTATCCTGAGGATTTCAAGAAGGAATTTCGGTTTCACATGCTCGGCACCAATGAAATTCACATTGCTGCCGATGCTGATTTCGATGCTGCCAGCAGTCTAGTGATAGAGGAAGGAGACGCAGACAAATCTTTTACTGATGAACTGGTGGCGGACGACGAAAAGGATGAAGACGAATTGGAGTTGTCGTCTGAAGGTCGCCCCACCAATCAAATTAAACCTGGTAATTTTATCTACATGCGTGTCAAAGACGCGGACCGTGACCTCACGAATGAAGCTGACAAGTCTCTGGTTAAACTAGAGGCTACCAGTGGAGATTCCGTCACCGTCGAGTTGCAGGAAACGGCTCCGAGTTCCGGGATTTTTCTCGGTCGCGCCAAGACAGGAGAATTGCCCGCAGGCGCTCTCGCTAGTGACGTTTCAATCGAGAGCAACCCTCTCATGTCGATTGACAAGGACGTCGCCTCCTCATGGATCAGCGAACCCGACGGAGTTGCTCCCAAGTGGCTGACCGTAGATCTAAAGGACGTGTTTGATATAACCGAAGTTACTATTCGTTCCCCCGAGCAACCCGAGCCGACGAATACTTGGACCTATCGTGATTCGACTGGCAAGGATCACGCCCTCACCTTGAATGATGACGGTTCCTATCAAGCCAAGGTCGGCGAGGAAGTGAAGAAAGGCAAATGGAGTTATGAGGGTGCCGAGGATCTCTTTACCCTGACTCCGCTTGAAGGCAATGCCTCCGCCTTGACCTTTAATTCGGACAATGGACGTTTTGAAGTGGAGCCAAACGGTAATCCGCATCTTCGGGACGGGCGTCTTGAACGCGGAAACCAAACTCCCGTCAGGATGAGACTCCGCGGTAGTCACGATGGTCGGTTCTGGTATGAATTAGCCCGTTTCCCCGCAATGTCCGAAGGCAAGGAACCGGGCTTGGCAAAAGGGAAAATGTCTCGTCGAGTTTATTCGACTCTGGGGAATGTCAATCTCAGCGACTGGAATGCCTTTGTCGACCGTCTTTCCGGGCGTGAACCCGAAGAGACTATTGAGGTGACTGAACTTGATTGGGCACTCGCTCCGGAAGTTGCCGAGGAAGGCGGGAAAGGCGCCAAGAAACCTAGGTTCATTGTGTGGTCGGGACAGTATGCTCAACCGAAGGCGGGTGCCACTAGATTTAACGTTACTGCGGACAATGCAGCCATCATGGTAAACGGTAAACTGGTTCTTTCCGGCGATGAAAAGGCAGTCCGCAAAGCTCGATCGGTAGACGTATTTCTAGATGCAGGCGCTCACAGTCTCACCATTGTGGCGCAAGTGAGCAATACTCTTCTGGGCGCGATGGTCACTCGTGCTAGGGAAAACCCAAATGTTGAACAAGTCGCGACCGGATCTTTTCGTCCTTCGGATTTTGACCTTTCGGGCATTGCTGCAGTAGGCGATGTTCAGGAAGAAGTTCATGAACTGACTGTGGTGAAAAAGGGTTCAAACTGGAACTTCTCCATTCCTCCAGCTCACGTACGCCATGTCGAAATCATATTCGACGAGTATGTTGGACAATCCTTGGCAATAAACCAAGTGGAAGTCAAAGAGAGAGACCAAGTTCTAGTGCCCACTCAGGCGGATGTTTTGGCCATGGCCAAGAACGACGTGCTCGAAATCACTGCGGGAGACGTCGTCACCGCCAGTTACGTAGATGAGTTTGCTCGCGGCGGGTTGAAGAATCGACTGCTGACCAAGAATCTTACCGCAACTTATTACAACGCCAAGATTCGTCCCATCAGCTATGAGTTCGTTCGTTCAGGGAACGGTCAAGTTAGCCAGACGGAGAAGGACCTCATGAGAATAGACCCTGGTGAACGAATTGTAATCGAGGTTACTGATTACGATATGGACGTCACTGCCGGAGTCGACAAATTGAATGTCGAGGTGTTCCGAAACGCCGATGCTCCGATGAGCTTGGAAGCCATCGAGACCGGCGAGAATACGGGTGTCTTTCGAACAGAGGTTGATACCGCCGCGGAGGAAGAGGAGGGGAAACTCGCCGTGTCGGTTGGCGACCGCGTTAACCTCCGTTACGTCGATCCCCAAAATACCTTCCCCGGACATTCTTTCCCTCGCGAGGGAGTGGTTTTTGTTCGCCAACCCACGGATGGAGCTGTCCGGATCGTGGAGACTCGTTATGTGCGTTCCACTCTCGGCAAAGCCAAGGGTACTTACCTTCCGAAAGGAGAGGATTCCGATGAAGTCCTCGGTTTTGCCTACGAGATGCCTCTTACTGTTGAAGTGATTGATCCTGATGCAGCAAAAGACAGTCTGTCCAAAACAAGGGTTAAGGTATTGCTCGGCGAGGGGAATTCTTCTCGTGAGGCCATTCTTGAGTGCGAACTTTCCCCTGCTTTTGGCGAAGCGAAAACGGCGCCTTTGGGTTTTGCAAACTGGCCACTTTATGAAGGTAGATTCGTGGGGCAGGCGTTGCTGCGTCTTGGTGGCATTGGAAGTCCCGAAGTTATTCCCGCGGGGGTCGATGCTCCCGGAAATCTTTCCGGGGGCTTAATTGCGCCTGAGGAAGAAGCCGAGTCGGAAGGTCCCGATCTTACGGTCCGCGTGGTAAACCTTTCGGGTGCCGATCTCGTTACTGCCTCTTATGAGGATATCGAACGTCCCGATGAAACGAATGGAACCATTTTAAGCTCCAAAGGCAAGATGGTGGCCGATGGTTCTCTTGCCATTACGGGTCCCGAGTATGAAGAATCCTCGGAACTTTTGTATGTCGGCGAAAAATTATATCTACGTGTCATTGATCCTGATCGAGACGTCTCCAATGATCGAGATTTCGCTGAGGTTAAGATTGAGACTAAACTTGGTGAGACGGAAACTGTTTCATTGGAGGAAACCCTAAGCCATAGCGGTGTTTTTACGGGATCTTTTCGCCTTATCGCAGAAGAGAAGCCCACGGTAGGAAACCTAGACGCCAACGTTTCTATCGAAACTTTCTTTGGTGATCTTCTTTCCGCGTCCTACCACGATCCTGCAGCTAATACCGAAGAAGGTTTCCTCGTCGTTACATCTGAATCAGCCGTTTCCATTGGGGCAGATGGAATCATATCTTCCTTCAGCAAGGTCTTCGGGGATGAGGAACTGGCCGTTCGTACCCAGTTTCACGTAGCGGAAAGCTATTTTGAGCTCTTCAAGAGTCATCGCAAACTGGGACGGGAAAAAGAGGCAGCTACCGATTTGGAGAACGGGCGCCTCACTCTCAAGCAGCTTGTTGAGGATTATCCCGATCCCAAGTATGCTCCTCGCATGAATTATCTTTTAGGACAATTTGCTCAGGAACTTAAGGAGTGGGGAGGAGCCATTGAGGCGTACGAAACAATTGTTAGAAATTATCCCGAGCATCCTCTCGCGGCAGACGCCCAATACAAACTGGCTCAGGCTTACGAGGAGGCGGAACGTTTTGATGATGCCTTGGAGGCTTACGTAACTCTGGCTTCCACTTATCCGAAGAGTCCCTTGATCGCGAATGCCATGATTCGTATATCCGAGTATTTTTATAAACGTGAGGTGTTTGATATCGCCGCTCAAGTAGGGATTAAGTTCATTGATCGTTTTGAATCGCATCAATGGTCTCCCAAGATGGCATTTCGCGTTGGCCAGTGTCACTACAAGGGAGAGGATTATATGGATGCAGCAACCGCGTTCGATGACTTCGTAAAGCGTTTCCCCGACGAAAAGCTCTGTTCCGAAGCTCTTTTTTGGGGCGGTGAGAGTTATCGAATGGGTAAAAACGTACCTCTCGCCTTCCAGCGCTACAATCGATGCCGATGGGATTTCCCCGAAAGCGACGCCGCTAAGTATTCGCGAGGCAGATTGGCCTTGCCCGAGATGCTGAGCCAATTTGAGAAGGAAGCTAACCTCGACGAGTAGTTAATCGCTAGAAGCCTATAATTATGACTCTCCCTTTTTTTCTTGCTCAAGCAGACGAGACTAACGCCACGGATTCTAATTCAACTGATGGGAACTCGTCCGTTGCCGATGCAAATGCAACCGACGCCGCCGAGCAAGCTTTAGAGGTAGTCGCCGAGCCCACTTGGTTGGAGCTCGTAATGCAGGAGGGAGCCATAGGCTTGCTTCTCGAAGGGGGTTTCTTCATGTGGCCTTTGCTTATTCTGGCCATTGTCGGTTTGGCGGTTGTTATCGAACGTTGGCGGAGCCTCAAAATGCTGGATTCCGACGGTGAAAAGCTTCGCCAAAAAGTAATTGACCTTCTCTCCGACGACAAGCCGGAGGATGCTCTTGCTCTTTGTGAAGGTGAACGTGGTCCGGTGGCCGCTATGCTTTCCAATGGCTTGCGGAAATACCTTGTCCTCAAAAAGCTCGGGCACGACCAAGCTCAAATAGAAGATCAGGTCGTGAAGAGTATGGAAAACTATGGTGTTCACGTAGTCGCGGCTCTTGAAAGGCATCTCCCTATTCTAGCTACGATTTCCAGCGTTGCTCCCATGCTTGGTTTCCTAGGAACCGTACAAGGAATGATCGTGGCCTTTTCCGACATCGTCGAGAAAATGG
Source organism: Opitutia bacterium (assembly GCA_002730975.1). Taxonomy (GTDB): domain Bacteria; phylum Verrucomicrobiota; class Verrucomicrobiia; order Opitutales; family Seribacteraceae. The sequence continues at coordinate 82,976 of PCBO01000004.1, read as the reverse complement.
GCGAAGTCAACATTGTCGAAGCCGCGGCTTCCGGCATTCAGGTTGCGTTGCTTACCACATGCTTCGGTCTCATCGTGGGCATCCCCGCATATATATTCTTCAATTACTTCACCAGTATTATTAACGCTTTCGTTCTTGAGGTCGAGGGCACTGCGGCGGAGCTTATCGAGGTAGTTACCGTTCGTCTGACTCTTGACCGTCACGAAGATGAGGCGAAGAAAACCAAGCGTCCTGCTCGTCGTAAGACTGTTCCGAAGGCATCTCAGGAATGAAGCTTAGGCGGAACAAATTGTTGGTAGAGCCTCCTGCCGGCGCTTCCAGCGACATAGCTTTCATCCTAATTATCTTTTTTCTTGTTTGCGCATCTGTTCAACCCGAGCAAGGCCGACCTCAGGAAATTCCCAAGAGCGAAGAAGAGCCCGATAAAAAGAACCAAAGCCAGAATCCCGAAGTGGAACTAACTCGAACCGCCGTGATACTGAATGGCGATCCCGTCCCCAACAAGAGTTTCGCCCCTCGCCTTGCAAGTGTTCTTGCCAGAAAGGAAAGAAAGGAGGACAAGGTTGTGGTACTCAAGTCCCGAAAGGACGTGCCGTACGAACGCTGGATAAACATTACGGGACTTATCGAGCAAGCCGGTGGAATCGTCACGCTCCAATTGGAAGAGGAGCAAGCCCATATCGTAAACTGAAACGATGAAAATTCCCAAACGCAGTTTTGAGGCATCGGTTCCATCCATGGCTATGGGTGACATCGCGTTCCTGCTGCTTATCTTTTTCGTTATTCTGGCTCGTGCTCAAGACGATAGCCATCTTCGTTGGGAACCCGCAGCCGAAGAGGAATTGGAACAGGCGAAGAATTATAAGGCCAGTGTGGTCATAGACGTCGACAGCAAGAGCTATTTGAATGGTCGTCCGATCGCTCAGGGGCAATTGGCGGGAGCTCTCACTGATCTTCTCGGAAACGCGGAACAGAACAAGCGTACCGTTCTCCTCAAGGTTCATAAGGATGCGACTGCCATTCATTTCGAGCCCGTCATAGAGGCAGTCAGCAAAGCCGGAGGAGAAATTCATCACGTACTCGAAAAACAGAGAAAATAGCCGAGGAACTTTTTTAGAAAATCAAAGAAACCATGAGCGAAGAACCAACAGTCAAACCCGTCGTAAGTCCGAAAAGAGATATGGAGCGTCTTGGGAAGAACAGTCAAGCGGTGGTCGGCGAACTCCGTGAGTTCCTCGCAAACCTCAAAGGGAAAAGCCCAAAGGAAATGATGGGCGCCGTGGCCGAGAGTCATCTTGGGAAAAGTCTGGTTTCGGCGACTGTGTTTATGGCTGTTCTCCTTTTTGTCCTTTCGGCTGTTCCTTTTTACCTCAAGCAAAATCAGGAGGCTGAAAAGCTCGCCCGTGACGAGACTCCCGCTAAAGGTGCTTCCTCCAGCGAGCAGGAAAAGGAATCCGAGTACGTACCGGAGGAATCCGAACCCGATGTGAAACCAGTCGCCACTTCCGAGCAATCTACTGCCGACGCTCTGGGTATTGGTGAGCAGAAGGTTGCTGATCCTGATTCCAACCCTCTCGACTCCTCCGGCGAGGACCTTTTAGACGGTCTCGACGATATTTAAGCCTGCGAATACTTCCCTCCGTTCCATGAGCGAAGCTGAAACGGTCTCACGGTCTCTTCGTCTTCGTCAGGCGATCGTTGTCACCTCTATTATAGGGGCAGGTTGGTTAATCCTTTGGTTTGATTGGATTGCCCACTTGAGCGTTGCATCGGATATTCATTTACAATTGAGTCGTGTTTTATTATGGATCCAGATTGAGTTTGTAGGTGTTGGTAATTGGACTTGGTACGATGAGTGGCTATGGTTCAAATGGCCTACTTACCAAAACCCCGTAGAGGTCATTGGCTTTTGTTTGAGTCTTTTTCCCGTAGCTTGGTGGCTCCAGCAAGCAAGGAAAGAAAGCCCTCTGGTTCGTTACGCTATTTACAGTTTCTGTATTTTCCCCATCTGGCACTTGCTTACTTTCGCCTTCTACGAAATGGGGTGGATGACCCTTAAGGCAATGGCTGCGAGGGCTGGGCTCTGCATAACCTTTGTTATGGGGTTGGGTTGGACTACTTTCTGGGTGGAGCGGAAGTCTCGGGCACTACAGGTTGCTCGCTTGGAGATTTCCGGTGCATTAGCCAATGTGGGGCCGCTCCAGTCCATGCACGCATCAGTTGCTGGTGTGGAAATAGGTTCTCGTATTTGGAATCCATTCGACATGGATGCATGGTTTTATGGTCGCCAAAGGCAAAAGCTCCGCCAGTCACTGTCAGTCCTCTTTGGTTACCTTATTGCTTTCATCTTGATTGTCTTGCTCTTGTTGCAGGCTTCAGGTTGCCAAGAGCTATACGAAATGCCTGCCGGGGGAGGGGAGCAAAAGCAGCTTCAGCAGGTGGTCAAGGTGCAAAAGGTGATCAAGAAGAAGTTCATTATCAACCCTCTCAGTTCGGTGATATTCAATCCTCCGCCGCTTGAGGAAATAAAGCTCCAACTTTTGGAGATAACCAAGCATGCCTATCAAGTAGGTTACGGCAAAGGGGCGGGAGCCGGTTTTTCGGGTGGGACGAACAGGGGAAAGGTTCGCTTCATCAGGCTAGAATATTCCGGTGGCGACTGGGACCAGGGAATTGACGCCGATCTCAATATGCTCATTCAGTACAACCTAAGAACGCAACACAAGATCGCCGAACGTCCTGAAACTCGAAAGGTTGCCCAGCTAAAGAACTTTCCGGTCGGTAAAAGCCCTCCTGTGGTTTACATGACTGGACAGAAAAACATCAGCTTAGGCAAAAGTGAAACTGACGTACTTCGAGGATTTCTGATTGAAAAGCATGGCATGTTGTTCGCCGACAACGGTGGCAGCGCCCACTGGGGAAACCAGTTCAAAGCCCTCATGGGAAGAGTTCTTCCAAACGTACCTTACATCAGAGTGCCTCTCGACCATCCCATCCATCGTGTGCCTTACCCCATTCCTTTTTTACCTTATGTTGCGCCACATGGAGGAACGGATGCGTTGGCATGGGTGGTGGACGGACGAATTGCCGCTTATTATCACCCCGGCGATATCGGAGACGCATGGGCGGACGATCACGCGGGTGTACCTACGCCAATCTGGGAGGCTTGCTATCAATTGGGAACAAATGTTATCTTCTATGCTCACGCGGAGTACAACAAATGGCTGGATTCACGAAAAAAATCAGATTGATCCTTACTGGGGCTTTATTCTTCGGCATCTTGGTGTCGGAACATTTATCTGCTGCACGCCTTGGTTACCTTGAGCAAATGCCCCTGGAAGCATTTGCCAAGCTCCGTGAAATAGAACGCTACCAGCTGAAAATTGCTGAGAAATTCTATATTTCCGGCGATTACAAGGCCGCGGCCTCCGAATACGAAAAATTTCTGACACTCTACGAACGCAGTGCAGGCGGACCTTACTCCTTGCTCATGTGGTCTCACTGTCAGGTTAAGCTTCGTTTGGTAAATACCGCTGTTCGAGAGGGATTTAAATCAGTAATCGATTACTGGCCCGAAAGCAACGAAGCCATTCTATCTACCTTCATGATCGGGAATTGCCACCTCCTTCAAGGTGAACCGAAGAAGGCCGAGAAGGTATTCGATTCTGTGGTGATTGATTATCCCAAGCATTATTTGGCAACTCTTGCTCAAGTTGAACTACTAGGCATAGCCGCCATCCGCAAGGACGAGGAACGGCAGGTCGAACTTTGGACTTCGATCGCATTCAGGACTGCCAAGACCAAGGCAACCGCGACCCATCGATCAATGGCTTCTCGAAGTCTGGCCATGTACTATTTCCGAGAAGGTGAATTCCCACAGGGCGTTGAAGCCCTAAGCGTTTATTTCGAGAAGGACAATGGAGGATTCGTTCGTTACACTCACGAGATCGGTGCCAGTGCCGTCGGACAACTTTTCCGAACGGATGCGACCAAGGCAAGGGCGACGAAGTTAGCCGGGCAAGTGATCTCATTCCTCGAGGAACGACTTCCTGCTGATGTATCCAGAGACAAGTCGAAGGCGCAGGCACGTGATGTTCTTGGTCGAATCGCAAGCATTCACAAGACCATCGATAGAGACAAGGAGGTCATAGCTGCCTATGAACGAATGGGCAAGATTCTTGGTATGGACGATGGAGTCCTCGGTGAGATTGCCGCTTGGCACAAATCGAAGAAGCGTATGGAACAAGCCCGTTCCGTTTATGGTCGTTATGCCGACAAGGTGAATGGTCGTCGAGCCGTCGCAGGTTCTTTTCGCGAGGAAAAAAAGTACGAGGAGGCTGTTCGCCATTACTTGGCGCTTATCGGTCTCGACAAGGAACGAGAAGCGACTTGGCAGCAGGACGTCGTTTCCACATGGAGAGATTCGAGCCAGTGGGACAAGGCTATAGCCACATACCGAACTCTTCTGACCGTCGACCCCGATCGTCATTCCGATTGGAATTGGGGCATTGCCGAGTGCTACGAAAAAAAGAGACAGTGGCCTCAAGCTATTCAGTCCTACCGACAAACCGATAATTATCCTGAAGGTTATTTCCGTATGGCAGAATGTAATCGCCACCTCAAAAAATGGACCGAGGGGCTCGTTCTACTTAATCAGGCAAAATCTCACGAAAACGTAGCGGATCGTGCCCAGCACCGTATCGCCCAATTCTACGAACTCGCGGGAAAAAAAGAAAATGCCATCAAATCCTTCCAAATCACTTGCAAGAAGTACCCAAAGAGCAGATACGCCAGTATTTCTCACGCTCACTTGCAGACTAAGTACGGTATCAGTGTTACACTTGGCGGTGCCACTGACAAATAAGCAAAGCGTCTTGGATGTCAGTTCGTTTCTCTTTGATTGAGATTACTTACGCATGCCTTTGCAAAAATCTTGTGTCAAGGATTGTGGTCTTGTGATCGCAGTTCCAACGACAACGCAGAAGGCTCCTCTGTCTATGGCTTCGGCGGCTTGATCGGGAGTAGAAATTCGACCTTCGGCGACCACCGGAGCGGAGTCCCCTAGATGACCTGACAACCGCTCCACCAAATCCAAGTCGGGACCTTTTAGTGTTTCCGTAGAATCGCCGACGTAACCCGAAAGCGTTGTCGACACTAAATCGAATCCTAACTCTGCGGCGCGGACTCCTTCATCGAAATTACTTACGTCGGCCATCAGAAGGGAAGCGCAATGAACCTTCGCCTCTTGGACGATCATTTCTAAAGTTTCTCCGTTCGGTCGCGGACGCGAGGTGGCATCGAAAGCCACGATCTCCGCGTCCGTATCGGCTACTGCAATAACCTCTTTCAATCGAGGGGTTATAAAGACCTCGGAGTCGGGGAAGGTTTGCTTCCATATGCCAATGACAGGGACTTTCGTTCTCTCCCGGATGGCACGAACGTTCTCCGGCCCGTCGGCTCGTATGCCGACTGCTCCACCTGTTACCACTGCTTCGGCAATAGCTGCAAGTATGTCCGGGTCTTCTAAGGAAGGTGAGGGTGCCGCCTGACAGGATACGATCAAGCCACCCTTGATTTGTTCGAGTGCTTCGGACTTTCCGATCATAGGAAACTTTTATAGCCCTAAGTGAGAATGTCTCGGACAACTTTGCCGTGCACGTCGGTCAATCGAAAGTAGCGACCTTGGTAGCGGTAAGTCAATTGCTCGTGGTCGATCCCAAGTAGGTGTAGAATGGTGGCTTGCAAGTCATGAACGTGGACCGGATTCTCCACGACGTTCACGCTGTAGTCATCGGTCCGGCCATAACTGAACCCGGCCTTTACCCCGCCACCGGCCAACCAGTAGGTAAAGCAATTGGGGTGATGGTCACGCCCGTAATTGGTGCTCGTCAATTTGCCTTGGCAATAGACCGTGCGTCCGAATTCACCTCCCCAGACCACCAGAGTGTCCTCCAGCATGCCCCGTTGCTTGAGGTCGGCTAGGAGCGCTGAAGTTGGTTGATCGGTGTCCTTGCACTGCCGACGGACGTTTCCGGGGGCTCCTCCATGGGCATCCCAACCCCTATGGAAAAGCTGGATGAAGCGCACGCCCCGTTCCGCCAGACGTCGGGCGAGCAGGCAATTGTAGGCATACTTACCCACCTTGCGAACTTCCAGGCCATAGGAATCGACGACACTTTTGGACTCGCTCGTAAAATCGATCAAATCGGGTACGCTGGTCTGCATACGGTAGGCCAACTCGTACTGGGCGATCCGGGTACGGATGTCAGGATCGGCATAGTGATCGGCTTGGGTTTGGTTTAGCTTGCCCAAGGTATCGAGCATTCGGCGACGCTGCGAACGGGTAACCCCCGCGGGGTCGTAAAGATCGAGTATCGGATCGCCTTGGCCGCGGAACTTGACTCCTTGGAAGCGTCCGGGAAGAAAACCGGAACCCCACAGCCTGTCGTACAAAGGTTGGCCCGTTTTGCCCGTGCCGTTGGAGGTCAGGGCAACGTAGGCGGGAAGATCGGAATTATCCGAACCGAGCCCGTAACTGACCCAGGAACCGATACTGGGACGCCCGGGAATAACCGAACCGGTCTGGAAACAGGTCGCGGCCGGGTCATGGTTGATGGCCTCTCCATGCATGGACTTGATCACGCAAATGTCATCCGCCACCTTGGCTAGGTGAGGCATGGTTTCTCCGAGCTCAATCCCGCTCGCTCCATGCCTTTTGAATTTCAATGCAGTGGGAGCGACCGGAAAGCTTGCCTGACCTGAAGTCATGGTGGTCTTGCGCTCGTCGGGATAGACCGACTTGGGCACCTCCTTGCCAAACTCTTCATGCAACTTAGGCTTGTAGTCGAACAGGTCGTGCTGGGAGGGGCCGCCGGACTGGAAAAGATAGATAACCCGCTTCACCTTGGGTTGATGGTGGGGCATATCGGAAAAACCTCCAACTGCATTGCGGGGTCGCAACTTGTCTTCTTCTCCGCGCAGCAGACCCGCCAAGGCAATGGAGCCCAGTCCGAGGGTTGTTTTCTCCAGAAAAGCCCGACGCGAATGAGCCAAGGATAGAGCTTGTGTGAAATTCATGGTTTCAATTGAGGGAAATGGCCTCGTCGAGGTTGAAGATCGTGGACGCGACCATCGCATAGGCAGCCAAAGTGGCTGCGGGAAGCTTGGGGTCATTGGGCTTTTCACCTACCTTGAGGAGCTGTGAAACAGCCTGTGTGTTTTTGGAAAAGATTTCCTCGTGATGGAGAAAGTCTTCCTTCAGCAAAGCAAGCTCCCGATCCGTAGGGGGGCGACAGAGGATTGCCTTGAAGGCATAGGTGATGCGTTGGTCTTCGCTTGCCAAGTCTTTCCGTTTGAGGGTCCGCTCGGCCAAGTGTCGGGCGGCCTCCACGAAGGTTACGTTGTTCATCAGGGTAAGAGCCTGCAGGGGGGTAATGGTCTGGTCCTTGCGCACGATGCATACTTCACGCTCGGCCGCGTTGAAGGTTAGCATGGTTGGGGGTGGAATGGTGCGGCGCCAATAAGTGTAAAGGCTCCGCCGGTAAAGCTTTTCCCCCTTGTCCTGCTTATAGGTATTGTTGGAAATCGATTTCCAGATGCGGGGCGGCATGTAGGGCCGGACCGAGGGACCTCCGATCTCGGGCACCAGCAAACCGGCCGAAACCAAAGCGGAATCCCGAATGGCATAGGCCGGGAGTCTACGCCTCGGCCCTCTGGACAAGAGTCTGTTCTCGGGGTCCGTATCCGAATGGCTGACGGAGGATTGACGATAGGCAGCCGAGGTAACGAGCATCTTGTAGGTTGCCTTGAGGTCCCAGCCCCCGCGGATGAATTCGGTGGCCAGCCAATCGAGTAATTCGGGATGGCTTGGGTGCTCGCCCTGTACCCCGAAGTTCTCCGAAGACTTGACCAAACCCAAACCGAATAATCTTTGCCAGAGCCGGTTTACGGTAACCCGGGCAGTCAGCGGATGATCTGGATCAGTCAGCCAGTTGGCCAAACCGATGCGGTTGACCGGCCACTCCTTTTTCCAACCCCCGATGACCTCGGGAACGGCAGGCTGTAGCTCTTGTGATTTGTCGGGACGTTCGTATTGGCCGCGCTCGAGCAGGTAAGTCGGTCGTGGCTTGGGGAGTTCATGCATCACCATGACCGTGTTTGCCCCACCGGACTGAGGACGGGGAACGGAGGTTTGCACGACCTTGATCTTCATCTTTGTAGGAACAACAAAATTGGTCTCTTCGGGCTTGAGCTTGGGCCAGCTCTTGGGAACGGGAATGAAAGGCGGACTGTTCCCGTTGTTCGGGCCAAGACCTGCTTCGTCGATTCCGTTGAAAAAAGCAAACAAGGAGTAGAAGTCCTTCTGAGAAACCGCATCGTACTTGTGATCGTGACACCTCGCGCAATTCATGGTCAGTCCGAGGAAAGTCGTTCCCAGTGTCTCGACTCGGTCGGCGACGTATTCGACGATCCATTCGTCCGGGATCGATCCGCCTTCCGAATTGATTCGGTGGTTGCGGTTGTAACCGGATGCCACTTGGCTCATGAAATTTCGATCGGGGAGCAGGTCGCCCGCCATCTGCTCGAGGATGAAGCGGTTGAACGGCATGTTGTCGTTGAGAGCCCGGATCACCCAGTCCCGCCAGACCCACATGTAACGGGTGCGGTCGTTCTGGTATCCGTCGGTATCGGCATAACGAGCCGCATCCAGCCAATAAGATGCCACCTGTTCTCCGTAGTGCGGAGAGGAAAGCAGCCGATCCAGCACTTTTTCATAAGCATCGGGGGACTTATCGGTTATAAAATCATCGATCTCCTTGGGCGAGGGAGGCAGTCCGGTCAGATCAAAAGTGACCCGTCTGAGCAACGTGTACTTGTCTGCCTCCTGAGAAGGCTGCAATCCATCTTTCTCCAAACGGGCGAGAATGAAACGGTCGATCGGACCCTTCGCCCATTTCTTGTTCTTCACAGTCGGCATAGCTGGCTTTACGGGGGGAACGAAGGCCCAATGGCGATCATCCTCCGGCCACTCCGCTCCGGCCTTCAACCATTTAACGAGCTTGGCGCGATCCTTCGGACGAAGAACCCGCTTGGAATCGGGCGGCGGCATTTTTTCGTCGGGATCCTTGCTAAGCAACCGCTCGACCATTTCCCCGTTGCTAAGCACACCCGCCTTGAAGGCAGATGCTCGGTCGTCTAGGCGGAGCTTCCCCTCGCGAGCCTGAGCATCCGGGCCATGGCAGTGGAAGCAGGCATCCGACAACAAGGGTCTGACGTCTTTGGTAAAAGAGAAATCAGCTGCTGGAAGGAGTCCATGAAAAAGGAAGATAACTGAAGGCAAAATTGTTCGTGTGAAGCCAATTGTCTTCATTTTTTGTAATCTTCTCCATTTAGGCTAAGGGTTACGGAGTGCTGCCAAGAATGGAGGGCCTTTTCCATGTCCGCTACCTTATCGGGATGTTTTCCGGCAATATCGTTTTTCTCGGCGAAATCCTTGGCGACGTTGAATAGTTTGGGGCTACCTTTAACGCGAATTAATTTCCAATCCCCGTCAATCCATGCGGCAGGACCCGGGAAAGACTTGGTCGAGTATTGTTTTTCGACATGTCCTTCTTTCGGAGCAGGTTTCTGCTCGCCCTTTTGCTGTTCTTTTCGCAAAGCTTCCAGCATCGCTCGGGCTCGTCGACTACGACCGGGAGCGGGGAAGTCCCAGAACCCCATTGCTTTCTTGCGGATTTCGGTCTTTCCCTCAATCAGCGGAACGAGGCTGATGCCATCGAGCAGAGGCTGATCCTTGGGCAGGGGAACTCCAGCGAGTTCGAGTAAAGTGGGGTAGAAGTCGGAAGTGTTGCAGGGCGCTGAACTAGTCCTAGGTTCAGGGATTTTTGTCGGCCATTCGAGGATGGCGGGTACTCGTATCCCTCCCTCGAGCAGGTTGCCTTTCTTGCCCGATAGCCCACCCATGGAGTTGGGCTTGAGCCCTCCGTTGTCGCTTGTGTACCAGAGAAGAGTGTCTTCATGCTTCTCCATTTCACGGAGTCCTTTGCGGAGTTCTCCCATGGCGGCGTCCATGCCAGTGATCTCGGCATAAAAGTTTTGCATAGCCTTCGATTCCTTCGCGTAGGGCTTTAGGAATTTATCAACGCCGATGTGAGGGCCATGGGGGTTTCCAAACCAAATGACGGCAAGGAACGGCTTGTCCGACTCTGCCACTTTCCTCATCCATCGGAGAGCGACCTCCATAGTGGCGAGGGAGCTTTCTCCCTTTACCTCAACGACCTTGCCGTTGTGACTGAATAGGGGGTTGTTCTCATAGAAATTGGGAGCTGACGCCCATTCGTCGAAGCCGTTGGCTCCGGGACATGCGGCACTGTCGGCGCGAACGGATCCCAAGTGCCACTTACCGAAGTGGCCGGTGGTGTAACCCGCTTTCTTGAGTGCTTCGGCTATGGTTGTTTCCCCCGTGCGCATGGGGTATCCCCACTTGAAAACTCCCATGCGATTCGGATGCCGCCCCGTAAGGCAACTGGCGCGGGTGGGCGAGCAAACGGGAGCAGCCGCGTAGAACCTGTCGAAGCGAAGACCTGATTTCGACATGTCGTCGAAGTTGGGCGTCTTCAGTGACTTATGGCCTTGGTAGCCCATTTCGCCCCAGCCTTGGTCGTCGCCCATGGCGAGAATGAAGTTCGGTTTTTTGGCTGCATAGCTGGTGCAGCCTAAACAAGTTGCTACGAATAAAAGGGAAAAGATGCGGATCATGCAATCCACCATCTGGAATTCGTCTGACTATCGCGAGTTTTTTTCGCTAGTCAATGAATGCTTTTCTTTATGTGAGCAAATCCATTATGGGCTTTCCTCGACCACCTACGAAGGAAGGACGTCCTCCACCTTTGGGATGAAAGCGCTTCTCGACGTTCATGCCCATGGCGGTGGCGATGGTGGCGTGGAGATCCTTTGGTTCGAACTTCGGGTCGGGTTCTCGACCTTTTTCATTGGTGGCTCCTATGGCTTGCCCTCCTTTAATTCCGCCTCCGGCTAGGGCACAAGAGAAGCCGTTTGGATGATGGTCTCGTCCACCGTTTCCCTTGACTTTGGAGGTCCGCCCAAACTCCGAAGTGATTACAATCATCGTGCGCTCCAGCATGCCGCGCTCCCGGAGGTCAGTCATCAGTGCGGAAACGGTACCGTCCAGTTCATGGGCAAGAGCATTGAGCTGTCCCGTTCCGCCGTGCATGGAATCCCAACTCCGCCGGGATTTCACTTCCACGTAGCGGACGCCTTTCTCGACCAGTCGACGGGCGAGCAAGCAACCCTGACCGAACGAATGGTTCCCGTATTGGTTGCGTATGTTGCCGGGTTCCTTGGAAATGTCGAAAGGTTCTGCGGCATCGCCTGAAAGGAACTTTACGGTTTGTTTGTAGAAGTCTGAGTAGGCCTTCACGTCCTCGTGAGGAAAATAGTATTCGAATGCCGAAGAAAACTGGCGCGCTAAGTTGACGCGTTTGTCCATGCGGGTTTTATCCACGTCGGGAAGAAGGTCCTTGATCCCCTTGTTGGGATCTCCGATTGGAAGGGGACTGTGATCGGGTGGCAGGAATCCGGGACCGGGGTTGCCGCTTGAAATTACGACACTGGAAGGGAGTACGGGATGAGACTTTCCAAGAAAATGTTGTGACCAAGAACCAAGCTGCGGGTGAGTCATCCCCGGTCGCTGACGATAGCCCGTGTGCATGACGTAGGAGGCTTGCGAATGTGCTCCTGTCCGAGTGGTCATGGATCGGATAACGGATAAGTCGTTCGCTTGTTCACCCAGTTTAGGAAGTAAGTTGGATAATTGCAGTCCGTCGGCTTTGGTGGCGACGGGACGAGTGGAACCTTTTGTGGCGTCGTCTGTCTTGGGGTCGAAGGTATCTATCTGGCTCATCCCACCACGCATATAAAGGAAGATGACGCTGTCGCAGAGCGCCTTTTTTTTCATCATCGGGCCGGTGCCCGGAGCTGTCGGATCGCCGGGTGCTCCCGATACAAAGGCGGGTGGGAGTAGAGTGACGCCAAGAGTGGCCTTGGCGGCGTAAGCGAGGAAGGAACGGCGTGAGGATTCGTCGAGTTGTCGGACTAAGTCGTGCATGGCTCCATGACGTTGAGGATTCGTTATTTGATGAAGAAAAACTCGGGAGTGTTGAGCAGGGCCCAAATCAGATCGGCCATGTCTTCCTCATCGTTCTTCAGTAGAGTGTTGCGAAGAAGCTTTTGCTCGGCTGGGTTTGCGAGACGATTGAGGACACTTAGAAAGACAATTTCCGCACGTTTTGAGGGACTTCGTTCTTCCTTCATTTTGCGGAAGATCAAGGAATCTTGATTTATCAGGGCCTCAGTCGCAAAACCGTTCATGAGTTCCATGATTTGAGGAACGGATCCTGAGAGGTTGGAAGCTCCCACGACGTAGGTTCGTTCGGATTGGCCGAATTTCCTCAGGAAATGACCCTGCGGGGTTGGTTGCTCAAGTTCGGATGCGCGGGCAAGAATTAGCTTTTCCTTCCCTCGACCGGAGGTCACGCGTTGCGCGGAGGGATCTCCGGAGGAGGAACCCATGTCTTTATCACCTTGAAGTACGGTCTCACCGGTTTGAGAGTCGAGGAGCAGAAATTGTCCCTGACTTCTTTTTTTGCCTGTGCGGGTGCTAGCGGTTAAGGATTCTGCAAAGGTTATGGCGCTCTCGGCGTTTGTTATGTCTTGCAAAGTTATGCCTCCCGCGGATCGATATCGCAACGGATTCTCTACTAGGAGAGTAACGAAGGAATCCCAAACTTGCTCGGCCGTCATCCGCCGTAGTGTGGGGCCGGGAAAGTAGTAGTCATCCTTTTCGGTAACGAGCTTTCGAGTGGCGAGTCGGTTATAGGAGTTAGTGTGGGCCAACACCCAGGAGAACGCTCTCAGGTCGAATTCTAGGGCGATCATGACTTCGGTTATCGTCTTGAGCAGGACAGGGTTTGACGCATCGTCAACTTCCACGTTGTGTATAGGTTCGGCGGCTCCAAGACCAAAGAATCGAGCCCACATGCGGTTAGCTATGGTGAGTGCGAACCATTGATTGTTTGGACTGGCGATCCATCGGGCAAGTTGTTCGCGATTATTTAAGTTTCTCGGGAATTTTGGTTCGGCGCCCACTAGAACCCGTGGCTTTACCTCTTCACCCGGTTTGGCGTCATCGTACTGGTAGTCGTCGGGGAGCTTCATTACCGCGTCCGGCTTGTCATGGACGTTGTAGCGATTGTCGTCCATCAGGCGATCGAAGGCGTCACGGAGTTGTTTTGCTTTGGCCTTCACCTTTTCCTTGTCACGGGTGAAGCTAAGATTTTCTTTCTTTGCGATGGCTTGCTCGAATTTCCGACTTTTAAGAAACTCCTGCATTGTGTCTATAACTGCACCGGAACGTGTAGGAGTAGGCTTCTTGCTCTTTTTCTTTTGATCGGATGAAATTGCTTTTCCCTTGGTTTCGAGTCCTCCGAGGAAGGAGGCCAGGGAGTAATAGTCCATCTGTGTCCACTCCTCGAAAGGGTGATCATGGCACTGGGCGCAGGAAATATCCTTGGCTAGAAAAATCTGCGACATGAAAGATACGTGATCCAGTTTCATGTCGACGTCTCGCAGGTGGTAACCCACGGCGGGGTTGTCGTGAAGGCGACCGGAGGCCGATATCATTTCGTATACGATTCGGTTGTATGGCTTGTCTTGATGAATGGAATCCTTCAACCAAGCGATGAACGGGTCTGACCGAAGATTGCTTCCGGGCATTTGCGATTGAATCCTAAACAAGTCCGCCAAGTAGTTGTAGAAGTGACTCACGTATCCTTCGGAGGCGAGCAACTGATTGATGAGACGGGTCCGCTTGTAGGGATCTCTGCTGCGAACGAAGGAGGTTACCTGTTCATAAGTCGGGATCGTCCCGCTCAAGTCCACGTATATACGGCGAACGAAGAGGAAGTCATTTAGGCTTTCGTTATAGGGAATTTTCTTTTCCGCGAGTTTTTGTTCGATCGACAAGTTTATGCGGTTAACCGCTTCCCGCATGATTGCTGTTTTTTGCGGAGACGGATTGAAGGGTGGGGGAACGGATCGGGCTTTCGGCGCAAACGCTAATAATGCCACTAGTGGGGCAAGACAGGACAAGCTAGGAAGAACTTTCATTTTAATGAACATCTAAAAATGCATCAACTGCACCGGGTATGCAAATACGGTTGTTGGATTTTAAAACAAGAGCGGCCCGGATTCCTTATGGAAGCCGAGCCGCTTAAAGACATTAATGGTAAGTGTGCCGTTATACTTTTTCAGGAACCACGAATGGCGCGCGATAATTACGGGTCAACATCGCGTTGGCTTCGTCGTCGCCAATGATGGATTCGTTTTTGCTGTCGAATTTTAGCTCACGGCCGACTACGTAATCGATTTCTTCCAGCTTGAGGCTATTTTCCTTGAGGTGGTCCTGCATTTTTTCGAAGTACTCGTAGGCCGCCTTGTTGTCGCCGAAAATCTTGTTCTTTTTGCTGAAACTTTGTTTTTCTCCTAGTTGGTAGGAGACGTTTGCGAGGTGGCAGAGTCCGCTAGATACATGACCCTCCAGAACATGCGCGTTCATGTCGGTGGTCTTGCGACTGCGGACGGCCTTGATGAAGTTGGCGAAGTTGTCTCCATCGCCTCGGTCTGCGGTCGGGCTTTTCACGCCTTTCAGCTTGAGCACTTCCTTTTTGCCTACCTTGGCGTTCTTGTCGAAATATTGTTTGTTGGAGACGCCCATGTTGCTCTTGCCGCTGAGTCCGCGTACGTCGAACACAAGAAGGCTTTCTCCATAGTCGAAAATAGCTAACTGCGTGTTGGCCGTTTGTCCTTGGTCCTCGTAGCCGAATCTCCCGCCAACGCAAACTACGCTTTTGGGCCACATGGCGCCGGGAATCATCCACCGGGCAACATCCATTTGGTGTACTCCTTGGTTGCCGATGTCACCGTTACCGTATTTCCAAAACCAGTGCCAATTATAGTGAACTAAGTTTTCGTGATAGTCCTCTTGTTGGGCAGGTCCCGTCCATACGTCGAAATTGAGTTCCTTGGGGGGCGTCTTGGTCTCCTTGTTGCCGATGCTGCCTCTGCGCTTGTGGCAAGTGCCTAGGGAAACTTCCAATTTCCCATGTTTGCCTTCGGCTATTTCCTTGGCCTTGTTCGCCCAACTCTGGGAGGAGCGACTTTGGGTCCCGTGTTGGACGATGCGGTCGTACTTTTCGGCGGCTTCCACTAACTTGCGACCTTCATAAATATTGTGGCTGAGCGGCTTTTCAACGTACACGTCCTTACCCGCCTGGCAGGCCCAGATGGACATAAGACTGTGCCAGTGATTCGGTGTTGCTACGGATATCACATGAATGTCTTTGTTGTCGAGGGCTTCGCGTACATCTTGGATGCAGTCCGGATTGTTCTTGTAACGGCTGTTGACGAACTTTTTGCGACCTTCAAAAAGGCGGGTGTCGGGATCCACGAGGTGAGAAATTTGAACGTTTTTCACGCGCCCGAGAGATCCCATATGGGCTGCTCCTCGGCCCTTAATGCCGCACACAGCGACGTTTATTCGTTCGTTGGCTCCGATGACCTTGCCCGAAGACTTGGTCCCGCTAATGGTGAATGCTCCGAACGCAGTTGAGGCGAGGGCGGATTGCTTGATGAAGTTTCTACGGCTTTGGCTCATGTCTTTCCTTTGATTTGTGAGGTTTACTTCCTCTTGGGATTTAAAACTTTTTGATTCTAAGGTTTCGGTAGTGGCACTCGGCGGGTGGTCCGGAATGGATTTGGAGACCTAGGCGACCTTTTAGCGGAATATCTTTATCCGCTTCGGTGAAGTCAACTGTTTGATAACCGTTTAGCCAAATTTGAATGCGAGGGCCTTCCGCCCGAACGATGAGTTTGTTCCACTCGCCCTTGGGGTTGACCTGTTTCTTCAGCTCGTCTTGGGGTGCTTCGGCAAGCATCTTTCGTCGTCGGGACTCGTCGTAGAGGAAGCCCCAGATGGTTCCCTTGCTCCAGCCCCCGATGTCGCACTGGTAGCCGATCATCTCGTGACTGTTTCGTATGCGTTGGCTGCGGAATTGTACGCCTGCGTTGTTACCTTGTCCAACGAGCTTGGCATCGAAGCGAAGCTCGAAATTTGCGTATTCCTTTTCGCTGGCGAGAAACTCGTTGTTGGGAATGCGGGCATCGATAAAGCCCGCGATGATGGTGCCGTCTTGTACCCGAAAGAACTTCTTTTTGCCTTCCCAGCCTTTTAGGGACTTGCCGTCGAAAAGCGGCGTGAATCCCTTATCAATGGGTTGCAGTTCCGAAGCCTGTTTCTTTCCGCAAAGAAGGGTAGGGCCAAGTAGAACGCAGAGTATGGAAGGAAGAACATTTGCTTTGTTGAGAAGCTTCATCGGAATTCAAGCCGGATCACGCATTCAATGCTCGGATGCGGAACCTGAGCCTTTGGGGACGCGAATGCTTTCCACCAAATCCTGAATTTCAGCAGGTGGCGGGGAAGTGTTCTTCGACACCAGGAAGGCGACGGCGAAATTGACGACAGCCCCGACGGCCCCGAATGCATTGGGCGAGATTCCGAGGAACCAATTGGGCTCCATGTCCCCGAGGAATGCTGTATCGGCAATGAACATGATTCCCTTGTGCTGAAAGACGTAAAGCATGGTGACGCCGATGCCTGCGACCATTCCCGCGATTGCCCCGGCTCGATTCATCCTCTTGTAAAAGATACCCATCATAAGAACCGGAAAAATGGAGGATGCGGCGAGACCGAAGGCGATGGCGACCGTTCCCGCCGCGAAGTCGGGCGGGTTTAGCCCGAAGTAGCCCGCTACGGCAATTGCTCCCGCCATGGATACGCGACCTGCAAACAATTCGTCTTTTTCCGAGATGTCGGGTCGAAATACTCCCTTGAGGAGATCGTGCGAAATGGCGGAGGAAATGGCGAGAAGCAGGCCGGCTGCCGTGGACAAGGCTGCAGCGAGCCCGCCGGCGACCACGAGGGCGATGACCCAATCGGGCAATTTGGCAATCTCGGGGTTTGCCAAGACCATGATGTCGCGGTCCACCTTGGTCATTTCGTTGCCTTTCCATCCGAATGCCGCCGCCTTCTCGGCGAAGCCAGGGTTTGTGTCGTCGTAATATTGTATCCGCCCGTCTCCGTTTTTGTCTTCAAATACGAGCAGTCCTGTCTTTTCCCAGTTCTTGAACCATTGGGGCCGGTCCTCGTAACGGATATTGGACTCGATCTTTCCTACGGGGCCAGTTTGAATGGTCTCGGTGAAATTGAACCGAGCCATGGCCCCGACCGAGGGCGCCGTCGTGTATAGGATCGCAATGAAAACCAACGCCCATCCCGCAGACATGCGAGCATCCTTGACCTTGGGTACGGTGAAGAAGCGCATTATGACGTGCGGCAGTCCGGCGGTTCCGATCATCAGGGAAAGGGTATAGGCAAACATGTTCACTTTGCTTCCCATCACTTGGCTTGTGTATTCGGTAAAACCTATATCCACCAACACCTGATCGAGCTTTTGCAAGAGTGGTGTGCCGTCGGCGGCATTTCCACCAAGTCCGATTTGTGGAATGGGATTGCCAGTCAAGTTAAAGGAAATGTAGATTGCAGGTACCGTATAAGCGAATATAAGTACCACGTACTGAGCGATTTGCGTGTAGGTGATGCCTTTCATTCCACCGAATACGGCATAGACGAAAACAATCCCCATTCCGATGTATAGGCCCGTATCGTAATCAGTTTCAAGGAAGCGCGAAAAGGCAACCCCAATTCCCTTCATTTGACCTATGACATAGGTGACGGAAGCCAAAATCAGGCATATTACGGCCACGATTCGAGCTTCCTTGGAATAGAAGCGATCCCCGATGAACTCCGGAACGGTGAACTTGCCGAATTTTCGCAGATATGGAGCCAGTAACAAGGCCAGAAGAACATAGCCGCCTGTCCAACCCATGAGGAACACGGAGCCACCGTAACCATTGAACGCGATGAGACCGGCCATGGAAATGAAGGATGCCGCCGACATCCAGTCTGCAGCCGTGGCCATACCGTTGGAAATCGGATGTATGCCGCCACCCGCGATGTAAAATTCCTTGGTAGTGCCCGCTCTCGCCCAAACGGCGATGCCGACATAGAGGACAAAGGTCGCTCCGACTACTGTGTAGGTGAGAGTTTGCAGGTCCATGGCTTACTCCTCCTCTACGCCGAATTCACGGTCGAGCTTGTTCATTTTCTTAACGTAAACGAAGATCAGGGCCACGAAAACATATATGGCGCCCTGTTGGGCAAACCAGAACCCGAGCTTGAATCCGCCTAGACTTATGGAATTCAGCTCGTCCACGAAGAGAATTCCACAACCGTAGGAGACTACGAACCAAACGACCAACAACCATCCCATAAGTTTTAGGTTGGCTTTCCAGTACTCGCCTGGATCGCTCTCATTACTTTTCAAACTTGAATTTTCTTCACTCATATCCTTTTAAGCCATTCTTCTGTACTACTAGGAAATTCTTTATAAGATCTACGATTCGGCAAAATGCCCGTTGCCTCAAGCCTAATTATCCTTCCGACTAGCTGTTTCGTCGCGACAATTTATTTGCACTAAATTAATCGGGTGTCTTCATGCGTCTTTGGTTTTGGTTCAGAACCAACCTGTGGAAATGCCTTGCTTCCATTGTTATTCAAAGGCTAATAAAGAATTCTTTTCAGTTTATTTATCGCCCGAAGTTCCGTGAATTCATCATTCAAAAGTTTTTCCCTTTTGGCATTTTTCTTGTTTTTGCTTAACCTTGGTGACCTTGCTTTAGCGGAAACTGTGAATGAGGATACTTCACTTTCCATATCCATGCCTAATTTTGTGAGGTTTCAGACAGACGGAAAGACTTCTCATGGGAGCATTTCGACGCCCGAT
Organism: Opitutia bacterium; assembly: GCA_002730975.1. Classification (GTDB taxonomy): domain Bacteria; phylum Verrucomicrobiota; class Verrucomicrobiia; order Opitutales; family Seribacteraceae. The sequence goes on along the minus strand of PCBO01000004.1, from coordinate 63,996 downwards.
CCATTGACAAATTCCTCAACCTATGTACCCGATGGAAACTTTTCTGGAAACGATGCTTTCACTTGGATCAGTTTTTCGGGAGGTTCAGAGCAAGAAAATAATGTATCGATTATAGTTTCTGAAGTAGATGATCCACCCGTGTTTACCTCTTTTGGCGGTGCGTCTAGCACTTCCCTGAGCGTTAAGGAGAATCAAAAGTACGTGTCCGATTTGAATGGCACGGATGCGGAGAACTCCGCATTGTCTTACTCCATTGATTCGACATCGGTTGACTCCTCTTTTTTTGATATTAACTCCACTTCTGGAAATCTTTGGTTTAAGTATGCTCCAAATTATGAACGTCCTCTGGATGCCGGTGCGAATAATACATACGAAGTGGTCGTCGTCGTTTATGAGGATGGGAATTCTAACAACAAGGACACCCTAACCCTCACCGTCATAGTAACTAACGACAGTGACCCTCCGGAGATAACCGGCAGGTCTGAAGTTACTGTATTCATGGACGAAGACGGTAGCCCCACTTCCTGGCGAGACCCGGATCTCAATGCTTCGGATCCGGATGGGGGCAATTTGACTTGGTCCATTTTGTCAAATGCTTCAAGAGGAAACGCAACTTTTACTTCTGCTAGCAACCCACCTATTTTTACCTATTCGCCGAACTTGGATTTCAATGGTACTGATACTTTTACTTTGAAGGTTACCGATCCAACTGGGTTGAGCGATGAAATCATAGTCACCGTGGAGGTCGCCAACATAAACGATGCTCCTTCTTTCTCCACACCAAATACAGTCTCAGTTTCCGAGAACCAAGTGTCGGTCATGGATGTGAACGTGTCCGATGCCGATCTTGAGGATATCCACACCTACAGCCTGTCTAAAAGCGAATTTGATGGTGCTTTCTTTGATATAAACGCCACCACCGGATTCCTTGCATTTATGACTCCTCCGAATTTCGAGTCTAACTCTTCCGGTAATGGCAATAACCTTTTCACTGTGAAGGTCCTCGTGACCGACAATACCGTCGAGGCGATTCCTGTTGAAAAATTAATTCAAGTCACAGTACTTGATGCGAATGATGCCCCTATTTTCAAAAGCCATGACGGGAACTCCTCCGTCTCATTGATGGTTCCTGAAAACCAGTTATTCATTGTAGACGTTAACGTTACCGATGAGGATGGAGACGCTCTCACTTATTCCTTAGGAGGATCCGAAAAGGATTTCTTTGAGATTAATGCAACAGGCTCCTTGTCCTTTATTACTCCTACTGATTATGAGTCTAATGCTTCAGTCTCGCGTAAACATATCTTTAACCTTGAGGTCAATGCCACTGATGGCATGGCGGTCGCGTCTCAAATATTTTCTATACAAATAACCAATCTGAACGATACCTCTCCTCTTTATCCATCCCGAGATACCAATGGTAGCCTCTTGGTTAAAGTTGCCGAGAACGGAGTCTTCGTCGTTGAACTTAATGCAACGGATCTTGATGGTGCCACGCCGGATTATGTCGTTTCCGGGGGGGGCGACGAGGCCCTGTTCGAAGTTAATGGAACTGGTGCATTATCGTTCAAGGTTGCACCCGACTTTGAAATTCCCGCATCTAAGTTTGGCGGTAATGAGTACTTCTTGGAGGTTAACGCCACGGATGGTCTCTACACCGTAATCGAATCGGTTATCGTTCAGGTTGTGGATGTTGATGAAGTGGCTCCCATATTTCCTCCATCATGGGGTTTGCTTTACAGTACTTCCGTTCAGGAAGGCAACTCGACTCATGTTCTCGATCTCAACGCATCGGACAATAACGTTAGCGTTCTTTTTTATTCTTTGGTTCCGGGAAAACTTGATAATGCTTTTTTTGTCATCGACCAAAATGTGACTCCGCCACGGTTGGAATTTGCGGAGTCACCTGATTTCGAGCGTTCTCGAAGCAATGTTTACGATTTGGAAATTAATGCCAGTGATGGGTTGAATTCTTCTTTGCAGTTATTGAAAGCCGCAGTTTCTAACGTTAATGAACCTCCCTATTTCATTGAGAGTGATTTTACCGTCAATGAGGATAGTGAAGTGCAGGTTCTAAAAGCAGTTGATCCGGAAGGCCAATCGGTCTCCTTTTCGATTTTATCTCCTCCCGCCTACGGCACGCTAGTCTCCGGGGTCGGTTCTCTTTTTTACCGACCGAATGCTAACTTCTATGGTCAAGATTCTTTTGCCCTCAGGATTTCCGATGGATTGTTGGAGAGTAATCGTTCTATTGTTTTATCTGTGCTTTCCCTAAACGATAAGCCCAAGGCTGTAGATGACATTATTGTGTTTTCCGGGAAACAAGCTTCCTACTCCCTCGATGTTACCGTAAATGACGGTCCCAATCCGGACCCGGATGAAAACTTCACCTTATCCATTTCATCCAATCCCAAATTTGGCGTTGTAAGCATTCAGGGAGACAAAGTTTTATACACACCTTCCGCCAGCGGGTTTTATGGAGAAGATTCCTTTACCTATGTGATTCGGGATCGTCCGACCTCCGACTCGCAAGGTCTCAGTGACTCGGCCAAGGTGTCCTTGATGATTACTCCTCTTGGTTGGAATCACTCAAATGGATTCGGTTATTTCTACCAAGTTGGGCAGTCTTGGGTTTACCACGAGAAGTTGGGTTGGACTTATGTATCTTCTTCGATACTTGAAAAACAAAACATCTGGATGTGGAATGAAGATCTTGGCTGGTTTTGGTCAGGCAATGCATTTCCCTACGGATACATCAACGATCTGAAATCCTGGTGCTACCTGTCTCTGTCCAAACCTTCTGCTCCATGGTATTACTCTTATGCTTCTCGGAAATGGTTGGATGCGGATAGCTCGAGTAGCGAAAGGCTTTCCTCTTTGCTTCACAGTTCCACTTCTATCGCTGAAGCTTTGTCTGTTCTACGGGGATTTGACGGCGTGTCCGAGACCCAACTCAGTCTCATCTCGACCGAACTTTCTCTCTTTGGCGAATCAAACGAACTTATTAAGCTCGGTATAAAGGTAAAGTTCGCCCGCTAGAATTTCACGAATTAGTGATGCAAAATTTGATTATGAAACTCTCGCTCATCCTCTTTGCCTTGGCTTTATTTAATGGGAAGAATACTCATTTGATTGCTCAAGAAGTCTTGATGCCATCCAGTTCCGGGAATGAATCAATCGAAAGTCTCGAATCAAGATTGTCTCGGCTTGGAGCACGTGCTCGAGCGCTTGGCGTATCCTCACAGGCAAGCTTGCTTGCTCCTATGCCTTTGGCCGAAATACCCCCTGTTTCATCGCCAACAGCAGATGGTTTAGGCTCTTCCCGAATTGTGACGACCGAACCAAAGGGGAAAGCTCTTGGCGATTATTACGTTTTACCCTTTTTCGGCCTGTCTCTGCCTTCATCGCTTGGCTACGAGGATCTCGCCGGCGGGTATTCGGAGTTTGGTACTGAAACCGGATTTATTCTTGGGCTTATGGGTGGCAGGAATTTTGGGCGCTGGTTTGGAGAGGTCCACTTCGAGTATGGGCAAAGCGAGTTCGGCTCCATTGAGGATTTATCATCTTCTCTAGGCGGAGTTTCCTCCGTTTCCGGTGATTCTGAGTTGATTAATTTTGGAGTGAGAGCCGGATTCCTTCATCAATTGTCTGCAAAATCCTGGATTCAATTTGGTCTTGGAGTGGGTTTTGCCAACAGGGAGGATTCTCTGGTTGCCATGTTGGCTGGTGTTCCTCGGCCCCTGCCTTCGGACTCTTCATTGACCTATACTTACGATGCGCTTGTCGATCTGGGCTTCTCTTTTTCCGAATCTTTGCATGCTCGTTTTGGCTACCGTTACCTTGGTGCCTCTGAAAATGGAGATTTCGGGACCCTGCGTCATCATTTGATCGAACTCGGCCTTGGGGCTGATTTTTAGTTCGGGTCCGTTTGTTTTTTCGTTGCCTTGTCGGTTGACGAACTGAAAACAATTTGGGTTTATCAAAGATGACCAAGCATAAAGAAGACACTCCCATGATGAAGCAGTACCGGGAGGCTCGGGCAAGCCTGACCCAGGAAACCTTGTTGCTCTTTCGTCTGGGGGACTTTTACGAAATGTTCGAGGTTGATGCCGAACGGGGTGCGCCTGTTCTTGGCATTACTCTTACGAAGAGGCACGATATGGCGATGGCAGGGTTCCCTTTTCATGCGGCCGAGGGCTATCTCGCCAAGTTGCTTGCAAACGGTTACAAGGTAGCGATTTGCGAGCAGTTGGAGGCTCCCAAGGCGGGCAAACTTGTCAAGCGGGGCATTACTCGCATATTAACTCCAGGCACTGTTCTGGAAGAGCGCCAACTTCAAGCAGGCCAAAACAATTTCATTTTGGCCTTGGATTGTGATAAGAAAGGAGCCTGTGCAGCTTGGCTCGATCTTTCCACTGGAAAGTTCGTTCTCGCTTCCGTCGAAGACCCGAACGACCTTCTTGCCGCGTTTGCTTCTCTCGCTCCGCACGAATACCTTGTCCCGGAAGGTTTAGCTGATCGGGCGAGTCGTAACCCCGACCTAGCGACTTTTCTTGACGAGTTCCAAAACTTGCTTGGCGAGGTTACGCGAACGGATCGCGCCGACTATGATTTCGACCAACGTTCGGGAGCTCGCGAGGTCATGGAGAATCTCGGAGTCATGAATCTGGAAGGATTTGGAATCGGACTTGATCATGCCGGACTTGGGCCTGCAGGAGCCTTGCTCATTTATGCAAACGACGTATTGCGGGGCAAGCCGGGCAACCTACGCAGGGTGGAAGAATATCGAACAGGGGCCGCCCTTTTGGTTGATCCGGCGACCCAGAGAAACTTGGAGGTGTTTCGCACTTCTTCCAATTCTCGCAAAGGTTCTTTGCTTGATGCTATGGACGAAACAGTTACTTCGGCCGGAGGGCGCTTGTTGGAGCGTTATCTGGGGCAACCCGAACTTGATCTTACGGAAATTAATCGTCGCCAACAGTGCGTGGGAGAATTTGCGGCAGCTCCCGGATTGGCCGACAAGGTTCGCGATGCTCTGCGTGGCGGAAACGACGTCGAGCGTATCCTTGGCCGTTTGCGAAACCGTTTGGCCCGACCTCGGGAACTCGGTGGTCTTCGAGCAACCTTGCGAAATCTACCCGTACTGGCTAACTTATTGCGGGATGTGTCCGATAGGCATCCGCGAATCGGCGGACTTGGTCAAGATTTATGCACCTTCGACGATCTTTGCGAACTGCTGAATCAGGCGCTCGAGGAGGAGCTGCCAGCCGACATCAAGGTGGATGTGAAGTCGGATGGTGGCCGAGTGATTCGTTCAGGTTTTAACGAGGACTTGGATCGCCTGCGTGAGTCGGGTACCGGTGGCAAACAGTGGATTCTCGATCTGGAAGCATCCGAGAGGCAAAGTACGGGCATCGGAAACCTAAAGGTGAAATACAATGGAGCGTTCGGCTATTTCATTGAGGTGACCAAGGCGAACCTCTCGCTTGTTCCCGAGCATTACGTCCGAAAACAAACAATGACCAACGCCGAGCGCTATTTTACGGAGGAGCTCAGGCAGAAGGAAAAGGAAATCGTCAATGCCGAGGAACGGTCAGTGGCTCGAGAGGAAGAATTGTTTCGTGATGTCTTGGATTCGGCATTGAGGGAAGCGGATGCTCTGACCGAGATGGCTTCCGTTCTAGCTGAAATTGATCTTTATTCATCATGGGGCTGTATCGCTCGAGAACGCGGATATTGTAGGCCGGAATTTCAAGGAAATTCCTCCGTTCTCGAAATCGAGCAAGGGCGTCACCCCGTGGTGGAACTCTCCCTCAAGAGAGAGAGCCTCGGTTTGGCGGGAACCCACGCCTTTGTCCCGAACGATTGCCAACTCTCTTCCGAGAACGAGCAGATATGCCTGATTACGGGACCTAATATGGCGGGAAAATCTACTTTTATTCGGCAAGTAGCTTTGATTGCTCTCTTGGCCCATGTCGGCTCGTGGGTGCCTGCTCGGGCTTGTCGTCTGGGATTGGTCGACCGGATTTTTTCGCGAGTCGGCGCCGGGGATGAGCTTGCTCGCGGTAATTCCACCTTTATGGTCGAGATGAACGAGACTGCCAATATCCTCAATAACTGTACGGACAGGAGCTTGATCGTTCTGGACGAAATAGGTCGTGGAACAAGCACGTATGATGGCCTCAGCATTGCTTGGGCAGTTGTTGAGCATCTTCACGGGAAGCTAGCCAATGGTCCCAAGACACTTTTTGCTACCCACTATCATGAACTGACGCGTCTCTCCGAAAGCTTGCCCAGGCTACTCAATTATTCGGTGGCAGTGAAGGAATGGAACGATGAGATTGTCTTTGTCAGACAAGTGACTCCAGGCGCATCGGAACGTTCATTCGGGATCCAAGTGGCTCGTCTCGCCGGCTTGCCCGATGGCGTCGTCAAACGAGCCAAGACGATTCTCCAGAGTTTGGAAGTTGGGGACGCTGAGGCGTCGAAAGCCGATTTAGAGGGAGTGTCTGTTGCCGAACCGATACCTGAACCTTCCGAAAGCCAAGCAACGGACCATAGCCAGCCTTCGAATGAAAGCGAACCTAGAGTGGATTCGGACATTTCTCATGACGAGAAAGTTGATTCCAATGAAAACGTTCAGCTCGAGTTGTTCTAAATAATGACGATTCGGACACTGGCCTTTGATGAAGCGGGTTCAAAAGATGCTCCACCCATAGTCTTTCTTCATGGATTGCTTGGTTCTCGGCGAAATTGGAGATCCGTTGCCAAGGATATGTCAACTTCACATCGAGTGTTCTCGCTCGATCTTCGCAACCACGGAGATTCCTTTCACGATGAAGAAGGCAGAGTATCTTTTATGGTCGATGACTTGCGGGTTTGGGCCGATGGCCAAGGCCTGGGCTCTTTTGTTTTGTGTGGGCACAGCCTTGGCGGTAAGATCGCGATGAAGTTCGCCTGCCTTCATGGCGCCCGAGTTCAGCGACTCGTGGTGGTCGACATTGCTCCCCGTGACTATCCGCCCGATAATCACTTGTCGACCTTCGACGGCCTACTTGCTCTCAACCTCCAAACTCTTTCCTCTCACAAGGATGCGGACTTGCAACTGATGAAGGCGTTCCCGAACTGGGCATTTCGTAAGTTTCTTCTAACCAACCTCTCCGAGGAGTCCGGAGTATTTGGCTGGAAACCCAATCTTTGCGTATTACGATCTAGCTTACCTGATCTTTCGAGGAATCCCTTGACTCCGGAAGAATCCTACGGTGGCGTCGTGAGCTTCGTGAACGGCGGCAAATCCTCTTATGTTTGCCTTGAGGATGAGGATTCAATCCTTCGTCATTTCCCAAAGGCTCGAACCAAGGTTTTACCTGAGGCAGGACACTTCGTTCATGCCGAGGACAAGCCGGGTTTTTTATCTGCTCTGCGAGAAACCTAGTTTCTGCTCCCTCCCATGTTTCTCCAGACCACTGTCTAGCTTTCATAGACTTGGCGGACCGGCTTCTCCAAGGGTGGTGGTGATTCTCGCCCCTCGGGAAGCTTCGAATCGGTGAACTTTCGGATGTTTTCCAAATGTTTTTCTGAAAGCGGTCGCGGTTGCTTTGGCATCGGTTTGTGAAAAAGCGTGGTGAGTCCACGCGAGCACTGCTCCTCCAAATCCGCCGCCGGTTAGACGTGCTCCAAGGACGCTCGGACACTTACGCAGGTCATCCACGAGGAAATCGAGCTCGGGGCAACTGTTTTCAAATTGTTCGCGTGAACTGTCATGCGAAGCGAAGAGAAGTTCACCGATTTCCTTTCGAGAAGCATCATCCTTCAGAAGTTCGATCGCTCGGTCGACTCGGGTCTTTTCCTTGACGACGTGGAGAGCTCGCTTGGATAAGGGTTCGGGGAGGTTCGCCGAAGTAAGCAATCCCTCGGATGCTGCGGCAAGGCAGGTCAGGTCAGGTTCCTTCTTCTTTAGGAGTTCCAGCGCTTGCTTGCACTCTGAGTGTCTTGTGGCATAGAGAGAGTCGACAAGGTCGTGCTTGATCCCCGTATCGAAGATCCACAGACAGGTATCTTTGGGTAGGGGCAGAGTGGAGAAGTTTTCCTTCTCACAGTCGATGAGAACGAGGTGATCTTTCTCGCCATGGGCGGAGACTCCTTGATCGAGAATCCCGCAGGGTAGCCCGACGAATTGATTTTCCGCCCGACGACATAAGCGGGCAAGGTCGCTTTTGCCTAACTCATTTCCGTTGAGCTGTAAGAGCGCGAGAGCAGTCGCGAGTTCCACGGCGGCACTGGAACTGAGTCCTGCAGCGAGAGGCAGGTCTGTCGTTAGGATCAACTCAAAGCCCGATGGTGGAGCAAGTGTTGCTTCCTTTAAGGACCAAAGAACACCGAGCGGATAGTTAGCCCAGAATTCCGACCCTTTGCGGAAAGAAAGGTCGTTAAGAGAGGTCTCGACGACATCGTTCTCAAAGCTCTCACTGAAGAGTCTAATCGTTAGATCTTTTCGAGGCTTTGCAAGTGCGCACACGACACCGTTAATTGCAGCGCCAAGGACCTTACCGCCATTGTAGTCAATATGGTTTCCTAAAAACTCGATCCGACCGGGAGCTTCGGCGGAGTAGCAATCCTGCATGTACTCTCTATATGCGTTAAGGCTTAGAGCCTTTTTTTCCTCTTTGGTCACCTTGCAAAAAAAAACCTGCGGCGAACCGCAGGTTTGTAAAGATAGGCGGGAAAATGTCTCAGAGAGAAGCCTTAAGCTTTGAGCCGGGCTTGAACTTCACTGATTTGGAGGCCTTGATCTTAATCTTGTCGCCAGTTTGAGGATTAATTCCGTCACGGGCAGCTCTCTTTACGACCGAGAATGTGCCGAATCCAATGATTTGAACGTTCTCTTTCTTTACCGCTTTGGTGATGCTGTCGATTACTGCGTTGAGTGCGGCGTCAGCTGTTGCACGAGAGGCATCCTTGCCTAGGTTTTTTTGTACGGCGTCAATCAGTTGTCCTTTATTCATTTAAGATTCCTTTTGTTTTGAAGGTTGGTTGAGATTTTGTAAGCCAGTGATTTGGGATGCCTCCATGCCTCTTTTTTTTTCGCGTTTCGTCAACCCCTTTTTGCTCTAGGCTTGATTTTTTCTGGTTTTTTGCTCCTTTGCGACCCCAGTAGCCTCTTGCTCAGATGGCTTGATCTCGCCTCTGGAACCACAAGTCACAGTTTCCAGAAGTCCTTGAAGAGCTTCGGCTTTCGTAATGTTTAGCTCGACCGAAAGCTGCCCGGCTCTCTTGAGTAATTGACCCGCCATCCGTAACGCCTGTTTTTTTTCGGCTCCAAGGCTTGAAAATATTCCCGCAATATCGCTTGTTTCGCTATTTTCGTTCATTTAATGAAGATTTGGGGCTCGTCCGAAGGCGAAAGAGAGAGTCCTGAGGTCTTTATTTCTTGCAAGAGATTGCGGCGAACCAAGGCCATACCCAATCCAAGAATCTTAGATTTTTCATAAAAGCAGCTTTTTAATTCACCGACTTTCTTTTCATTTAGGAAAAGATCTGCGGGTAAGGCTTTATGGACTTCTTTTTTTATGATTGCAGGCAGCAGGATGCGTTGGACTTGTCCCATGGAGTGGATTCTCGCCATCACTTCTTGTCCGAGGTAGCAACCTTTCTCGAAATCAACGGCGCCATCCTCCAATCCGCATTCCTGAGGAAGTTCGGTTGGGCCCATTTCGACGGGTATGGCAGGCATACCTGATTCAATTCGGGCTAGAGCCAGCGCATTTGCATTTGCAATGGTAAGGATACCTTCCTCTGTCGATCTCTCCAACAATTTCGACGTTGCTTTGGTTTGTTCCTCGTCTGCCAGAATCTCGATGTTGGGTGGTTTCGTTTTTCGTCCCCAAAAAATCAAACCGATTTCTGATGTAACAAGGGAATTCCCTTTTGGCAGCCTGAAATTCATGTGCGAACTAATGTCTTCACAGTTGCCTCCCCAAAGGGACATTATTTTGTACCCATCCGTTCGGTCCTCGAATTCAATGTCGTCGGCCACCACGTTCTCCTCTAAAAGTGGGATCAGGTCGGTCGCGGGGCAATCATAACTGATGATGAGGAAGTTTTCATCGTTCTTTCTCAGAATAAAGCCATCGGCAAGGATGCGACCCTTGCGATTGAGGCGAAGCCCATATGTCGCTTGATTCTCTCCTTGGTAGACAAGCTGGGTACTCCACTGGCTTTGTAGATAGGCAAGGGAATCCTCTCCCGAGGCAAGGATGACGGCAGCCGGTTGATGATAATGAACAAACATATAATTCCCCTATTACCACATTTTTAAAAGTTTGTCTTGTTCATACGAGCTTGGCTTTTATGATCCACCATTGTGCAACAAGTTACTGACCTACGAATTCTTTCATCGGACCCCCTCCCGGCTCCGGCGGAACTTTGCAATGAAATTCCTCGAAGTCCTGTGCAAAAAGGCTTTGTCGCGGAAGCCCGCGAAAAGCTCCATCGCATTATTCACAGGGAAGATAAGCGACTTCTTTGCGTGGTGGGGCCCTGTTCCATACATGACTTGGATGCATGCCGTGAATATGCCAAGCGTTTTCGTGGATTGGCCGGCGAACTCGAAGATCGACTCCTGTTGGTGCTTCGCGTCTATTTCGAAAAGCCTCGTACGACATTAGGTTGGAAGGGATTAATCATGGATCCCAAGCTTAATGGCACCTGCGACATTCCCGAAGGTCTCCGCATAGCCCGAAGATTTCTTGGCGAGATGCTGGACTTGGGCATTCCCACTGCCACCGAGTTACTTGATCCCATCACACCTCAATACATTGCCGACTCCCTTTGCTGGTCGGCTATCGGTGCCCGCACTTCCGAATCTCAGACCCATCGGCAGATGGCTTCCGGTCTTTCGATGCCAGTGGGATTCAAGAATTCCACGAGTGGCGACGTTAAGGCGGCCGTCAACGGGATTTTGGCGGCCACTCAGAGTCAAACCTTCCTCGGGATAACCGAGGATGGTCGAGCTTCTGCCGTAACTACCGGAGGCAATCCTGATTGCCAACTGATTCTCCGGGGTGGTTCCTCTGGATCCAACTATGCCGCGGAGTATGTTGCCGTTGCCGAAGAGACTCTCAAGGCCGCCCAGATGCCTGCCTCTATCATGATCGATTGTAGTCACGCGAACAGCGGAAAGGATCCACAACGACAGCCAGTTGTTATGGATGAGGTATTGAGTCAAGTGTCCAACGGTTCGGACGTCATCCATTCCGTAATGATCGAGAGCCACTTGAATGCCGGCAGTCAATCCTTCCCGCGTCCGCCTGAAGATCTCGAATATGGAGTTTCCATTACTGATGGTTGTATCGACTGGTCTTCCACGGAGGCCCTTCTCCGCCGAACCGCCGAGGTCATCGACAAGGCAAGATTTTCCTGATTTCTCTCTTCAGAATTCTTCAATTATAAAAACTTAATCTCAATGATCGCCCAACAACCCATACGTTTAGCCGTTACCGGCGCAGCCGGTCAAATCGGCTATTCTCTTCTCTTTCGCATTGCGTCCGGGGAACTCTTCGGACCCGATCAACCGGTCTCGCTCAACTTGCTTGAGATAGAGCCGGCGATGAAGGCGTTGGAGGGGGTTGTCATGGAGCTTGAGGATTGCGCCTTCCCACTTCTCCGCGACGTCCGTCCCACCTGCGATCTCGATCAAGGTTTCGGTAACGCCAACTGGGCCCTGCTTGTCGGTAGCGTCCCGCGCAAGGCAGGCATGGAGCGCGGAGACTTGCTTGGCATCAATGGAAAGATCTTTACGGGGCAAGGACAGGCCATTCAGCGATCGGCTGCTTCCGACGTCCGCGTCCTTGTGGTTGGTAATCCTTGCAATACCAACTGCCTTATCGCGATGAACAATGCTCCCGACGTTCCGAAGGATCGTTGGTTTGCCATGACGAGACTCGATGAGAACCGGGCGGCAGCTCAACTTGCCGCCAAGGCCGACGCCCATGTTTCCGAGGTGAGCAACGTCACCATTTGGGGCAATCATTCCGCCACTCAGTATCCCGACTATCATAACGCTCGAATCGGAGGAAGGGCTGCTTCAGAGGTTATTGGCGACGAGGACTGGTGTCGCGAAACTTTCATTCCCACAGTCCAGCAACGCGGAGCCGCCATCATACAAGCCCGAGGCTCTTCCTCTGCCGCCTCGGCTGCCAACGCCGCCCTCGATACGGTGAGCTCTCTTGTGAAGCCCACGCCAGAGGGCGATTGGAATAGCGTATGCGTGGCTTCTGACGGATCCTATGGTAGCAAAGAAGGTCTGATCACTTCCTTTCCTGTCCGTTCCGACGGGACGAAATGGTCAATTGCACAAGGGGTCCCGATCAACGATTTTGCCCGCGAAAAGATAGATGCTTCCGTGGCCGAATTGTCAGAGGAACGCTCGATGGTCCTTGATTTATTGCCTACCTGAACCGCTACTCGAAACGACGTTCGTAAATCTTTACGTCGTGATATTTGCCAAGCTTGTAGCCTGCTTCGTGGAGTACGCCTGTTTCTCGAAATCCTAATTTCTCGTGCAGTTTTACTGATGCTGGATTTGGTATTACCACGAGGCCGTAAGCTCTATGCACGAGTCCCGTCTTTTCCACTCCCGAGAGCAAGACGCGATAGAGAGTTTCTCCAATGCCGTTGCCCAATTGCGTTTTACTGATGTAAACGCTTGTCATGATCGAGGGCTCGTACGCCGGCCTTTCGTGAAATCGGATACTTGCTGCATATCCAGCTACCTTCCCATCGACTTCAGCTACGATCAATTGGTGTCGACCTACTGGATCAAATTGCTTGAACCATTCCCTCCGGTTCTCGATCGAAACCTCCTCCACCTCAAAGGTTACTGCCGATTCGAGGATATAGTGGTTAAGGATATCGCGTATTGCGGGAAGATCGGCTTCAACGCCGTTTCGGATGGATAGGTTCATGTGGAAATGCTTTCCCCTCTAGTTCACTAGATTGCGTGGCGGCAATCCCTTAAGCGCACGAAGGCAGTTTTCGCTTCCTTTTTTGCGCATGTCGTCGATACCCTCTTCGGAATAGAATGCGGCGTGCGGATTGAGGATCAAGCGATGGTGGGCGGGGTGCTTCGGGTCGCGCCATGCCTGCAGGAGCGGCGAGTCCTCGGTCGGTGGTTCTTGCGGGAGTACGTCGATGGCAGCACCCGCCAGTTTCCCGCTTTGGAGTGCTTTGGCTATCGCTTCTCCGTTCGTTACGGTTCCACGGGCGGTGTTTACGAGAAACGAACCTTTCGGCATCAGGGACAGGGCTCTGGCATCGATCAGGTTTTTCGTTTCATCGGTTCCCGGGCAATGCAGACTTAGGACACGAGCTTGTCGCAAGAGGTCGTCCAGATCCTCCAACCGGCGAATGCCGAGAGCCTTGTCGCGACCATCGGGAGCATAGGGGTCGTAATAGGCCACCTTCATTCCCAATGCCTTAGCTCGCAAAGCCGTGGCCGTGCCGATGCGGCCAACGCCTACGATGCCGAAGGTTTCTCCGCGCAAACGCCGAAGAGGCTTGGCTATTTCGTAAGACCAAGGTGCACTAGAATCATCTCGCAGACGATTATTCAAAAAGTGAAACCCTCTGGCCAAGGCCAAGGCCATCCCCAAGGCGGAGTCTGCCACCTCTTCGCTCCCGTAGTCCGGGACGTTGGCAACGTCGATGCCTCGTTCCCGGGCGAAGACGTGGTCGATGTTGTCGTAACCTACCCCGCAGCGTACGATCAGGCGACAGTTGGTCAGGCGTTCGATCGTCTGGCGAGTTATGGTTACATAGTGGTAGAGCATGATTGCGTCGGCGTCCTCTACCTTGCCCGCCAAGTTTTCCTCGCCTATCGCTTGAAGTGTCTTTACCTCGGCTATATCATCCAAAATCTCGCGTTCGAAATTCGCGGGTTCCTCCACGAAATCGGTTACCACCACCTTGAAAGGTTTACTCATCGCTAGAAATAATGGAATGTTTCCGCCACTTCGGCAAGAATTCCGAAGAGCGGGCTATCTAGGTCTTCCGGAGGTTGTGTAGTGAAATGTCAGGCGGCTTCCCGTGAAGCCGTTGCCTCCAAATCGGCTTTTTCTTCTCGGAGTTGTCTTTTTAGTTGTCCAAAACCGATCATTTTCTTCGAGTCTTCGTCCCAGAGACGAGAATTGATTGACTTTAGACTACTCCATAGAGTCATGGCCTTCACCTCTTGAAACATAGGGTCGGACCAGTGGCACCTCTCTAAGTTGTAGTTAGGAATCTTAGGACTGAGATGGTGGATGTGGTGAAACCCGATATTACCCGAAAACCATTGCAGCACCCTTGGCAGTTTATAGAAGGAACTACCTTGAATGGCAGCTGTGGTATAGTCCCATTCCTCGCCCTCCACCCAATAGGCATCTTCATACTGGTGTTGAACGTAGAACATCCATACACCGCACGAGCTGGCCATTAACATGGCAGAAAGTTGAAACACAAACCATGGCAGAAATCCGATAATGCTTACTAGGCCGGCAGCCACTGAGAGCAAGGCAAAGTTCATAAACCATACGGACCTTTTTTCCCTCGGTTTGGAGTTTTTGGAAGGAAATCTTTCAAGTACCAGAAAAAGGAAAATAGGAGCAATTAAAAACAGCACAATTGGATTGCGCACTAACCGATAGGAAATTTTCCTCCATCGAGAAGACTCTAGGTATTCCTTCACTGTCAGCGTCCAGATGTCTCCCATTCCCCTACGGTCCAAATCTCCGGACGTGGCATGATGAACGGAATGTTCCCATCTCCAGTGGTAGTAAGGGGTGAAGGTCAAGAATCCTGAAATGAAGCCTAGATAGTTGTTAACCTTTTTGGATTTATAAAAAGAGCCGTGACCGCAGTCGTGAAAAATAATGAAGACCCGAACCAGAAACATTCCGGAAAGGAGAGCCGGTGGTATAGCCCACCACGATGAAAGCGAAAGACCAAGGGACATGTAAATCCATAACCCCCATAGTGCGAAATAGGGACCGATGGAATTGAAAACCTGCCAACTGGCACGAACAGCGCTTGGCTTCTGGTGCTCGGCGACAATCCTCTTCCACTTGGAGGTCGCCTCCTTGTGGCTCGTCTGGCTTAAAAGTTTTATTTCTTTTTCCATCCGTATTACTATGATTTAGTAATCTTTGTATATGTTCAAGGTAATACGATCAAGGGCTGCCATTTGATGCTGTTCTTCTTCGGGTTATAAGTTCTAGCTTCAGCCTGTGGGTCAACGTTTCGAAAGGTTAAGCTTACCCGCCCAATGTCGAGAATTGCTTCAACGAGCGTGCTTTAGGTAATTGGCATTCGCTTGACCGAGGGCGACACCATAGGTTCGGTAGCCGTTCTCGGTGGATTTGGATGAGTTTCAAGTGGCCTCGAGAGTCAAGTTGACTGAGATGCAGGCAGTGTTTTCGGCGACCCGGTTCTTACTGATGCGCCTCCAAAGCGGATGGTAGCCCGGACCTGTGGCACGAACTTTTACGGACAAACCAAGGGAGTGTTTACCCAAGGTCTTCAGGCAAAGTGCGTGAAAGCGCTGTTGGTTTGCCTTGCAGGTGGGTTTGAGATGTGAATCGGGGGAACCGAAGAAGAAGGGTGTACGGTCGCTTTGACTCTGATTGCAGAGGTCTAGGAAGAGACTGAATGTCCGTTCCTTGTTGAGTCGACCTAACCAAGTCCGAGCGGTTGCGACCTCGGGGTAGCGCGGTTGGTCGCTCCAGTCGCGATTGTGGTCGTGGGGTACTTGGTTTTTACCTGCCGCCCCGCGTTTCACATTATCGACTTCCATGATGGGCACGATGTAGATTCGCGCATTGTCGCGTAATGCCTTAGCCTTCTCGGGGTCCGATGTCAGCCATTCGACGAGGGCTCGGCAGACTCAGCTGGATCCTCCTTCCCATGCGTGCTAGCGGGTCTGTGTCCATAGGGCGGGTTGCTTCCCATCGCCTTTGGGCTTCCCCGCGGAGAGCGGGTACGATAGGGCCCTTATCGCTCTTGCAAAACTCGAAAGCTTCGGCTTTGACCTTTGCCTCTACCGTTTCCTCGACGAGACTCGGCGCATCCTCGAGGGTGAAAGACGGTCCCGCCGTGGAAGTCTGCTTACACTTTCACCTTGGCTTGCAAGGCAGCGGTTCCGATGGTGAATGCAAGGAGGATGAACGGTTGCATGAAA
Organism: Opitutia bacterium; assembly: GCA_002730975.1. GTDB lineage: Bacteria > Verrucomicrobiota > Verrucomicrobiia > Opitutales > Seribacteraceae. Next base: position 47,783 of record PCBO01000004.1, on the reverse strand, counting down.
GCAAATCAAATATATTCGCCCTTTCACTTTGGATTCAATCCCTACTTGTATCGGAAATCCTTCTTTTCCGTGGCAGGGTTTTCGTCAAAGGGCCACGCTTTGGCTTGAGCCTGTAGGGCAATTGCTCAGAAGATGGTGACTATGAAGAAATCCAACCTTTTTTTCTCAACCTCGGTGAACGTTCGCCTTGCCCTGAGCCTCTTTTTCTTTGCCGGGTTTGCGGAAGCCAAGGAGCGACCACCGAACGTCATCTTGATTCTCGCCGACGACCTCGGCTTCGGCGACCTCGGATGCTTTGGCCAGAAGACACTAAAGACGCCTCGTCTCGACAAGATGGCTGCGGAAGGCATGAAGTTCACCCAGTTCTACGCGGGTTGCACGGTCTGCGCTCCGTCCCGCAGCGTTTTGCTCACGGGCAGGCACATGGGACGCACTGTGGTGCGTGGCAACTCATCCCTCCCGATTGTCATCCAGCCGGGTCAGCCCACTTTGGCCTCGGTCCTGAAGAAGGCCGGCTACGCCACCGCCTGCGTGGGCAAGTGGGGGGTGGGAACACCGGACAATTTCACCAACCCCAACGATGTCGGGTTCGACCACTTCTTCGGCTACGTCAACATGTGGCACGCCCACAATTTCTATCCCGAATTCCTCATCCGCAACGGAAAAGTGCAGAAACTGCGGAACGAGGTGGCCACGAAATGGAAGAGCTGGCAGGATCCTAAGCTTCCGCAGGCGGGTCGCGGGGTGGCGGTTAAGAAAGTCGATTATGCACCCGACCTCTTCGCCGAGGACGCTCTCCGCTTCATACGGGAAAAACACAAGCAGCCCTTTTTTCTCTATTTCGCCATGAACGTGCCCCATGCCAACAACGAGGCCGGCAACAAAGGCATGGAAGTGCCCGACTTTGGCGAGTTCGCCAAGAAGGACTGGCCCGAGCCCGAGAAAGGGTTCGCCACCATGATCAAGAACCTCGACCGCGACGTCGGCAAGGTTCTCGACTTGGTGACCGAGCTGGGTGTGGCCAAGGACACCCTAATCATCTTCACCTCCGACAACGGTCCTCACCAGGAAGGCGGGCACAAGGCGGACTTCTTCGATTCCAATGGACGCTACGTGGGCATCAAGCGCGACCTCACCGAGGGCGGCATCAGGGTGCCCACCATCGCGTGGTGGCCGGGTTCCGTTAAGGCGGGAAGCGCTGACGACCATCAATGGTATTTCGGCGATTGCATGGCGACCTTTGCCGAGTTGGCCAAGACCAAGGTGCCCGATGACGTCGATAGCGATAGTTTTTTTCCCACCTTGCGGGGCAATCCGCCCGAAAGGCAGTGGACCCGCAAGAGTCACCTCTACTGGGAGTTCCTCGAGCGTGGCTCGGCTCAAGCGGTGCGCTTCGGCAAATGGAAAGCAATTCGCCAACCGATGTTCACCGGGCCGATCCGGCTTTACGACCTCTCATTCGACTACGAGGAGAAAAAGGACCATGCCAAGAGCCGTCCCGATTTGGTCAAGCATGCCGCCAACTTATTGGACCAGTCACACGAGCCCGATCCCAAATGGAAAACGCCCGGGCGCAAGAGCCCGACGAAAAATACGAAGTGATTTCCCCTCAACCCTCCACCGTGATGGTGGCCTTCTGGATTGCGTTGGCGCCGTCCTTGCGGAAAGGGCGCGACTTGTCACTTCGCCTGTATCGTGCCGATGTCGGCGGCGGAGGCCCAGGGGTTGCCGTTGATCTCGTCGAGCACACGGACGAGGAGGTAGCGTCCCTCGACAGTTTTTTTGAGTTTGGCGGACTGGGGCTTCCTTACCTTGGCGAAGGTGGTCTCGAGGACGGGGTCGCCGAATTCTTTGGGTGAATCGGAGAGAAAGAACTGGGTTTTGCCGAAGGTCCCGTTCCATCCGCCGTCCTGGCGGGCGAGGTAGTGGAACCCTCTAATTTTGCGCTTGGACCCGAGGTCGATGACGAGCTCGTGAGGGTGCATCTGGAGCTTGGGGGCGAACTGGGAGTGCCAGACGGTACGAGGGTTTCCGTCGATGGCGTAAGCTGCTCGGCGGTCGTTGCCGAAGTTCTCGCTGCTGAAGCGCACCAGCTTGGTTTCCTCGAGCGGTATGAGGTTCTTGTCCTTGAGGCGATTCATTTTCTGGCCGGAGTTACTAGAACCACTGCGGGTGGATCCCCACTTCGCCTGGCGGTCTCGCTCGTGGCGCTCGCGGGTGGTGAATGTGCCGGGTTGGACGGGCTCGTGGGAGGACACGGCGAAGGCTTTCATTTCGGCTAGGATTTTCGAATGCTCGTCAGCTACACTGGTGGTTTCGCTGACGTCCTGGTCGAGGTCGTACAGTTCCCAAGGTCGGTCCTTTCCTGGCTGGATGGCTTTCCAGTGGCTCTTGCGTACGGCGATCTGGTTGCCGAATTCCCAGTAGAGCATGTTGCGCTTCTCCTGCTTGTGCCCGACGGCTTTTTCACCGAGCAGGGTGGGAAGTATGGATATGCCGTCGACGTCTTCGGGGGCTTTCCCATTACAGAGCTCGGCGAGGGTGGGTAGCACGTCGGGTTGGTAGAATATGAGGTCGCTCACTTGGCCCGCCTTAATTTTACCCGGCCAGCGAACAAGGTATGGGATACGTAGTCCGCCTTCGTAGAGGTTTCCCTTGCCACCCCGGAACTCCACCTTCGTGCGCGGGTTGACGTTGGGCCCGAAGAAGCCGCGGGGGTGGGCTTTGCTGCGGAAGCGGTCCTGCCCGCCGTTGTCGCCGGTGAAGAACACGATGGTGTCGTCCTCCAGCTTGAGTTCGCGGAGTAGGGCGAGCACTTGGCCGAGGTTGTCGTCCACCATGGTGACCATGGCGGCGTAGTTCTTTACGTCTTGCGAAATCTTTTCGTCCTCGATCCATTTTTCTCCCTTGTAGCGTCGCCAGGCGGGGTCGTCCTCGGGGATGTCGTACATGCCGTGCGGGGGGGTGACGGGGAGGTAGCAAAAGAAGGGCTTGCCCTTGTTCTCACGGATGAACTTGAGGGCTTCCTCCATGATGGGGTACTGGGCGTGGGTTTCGCCGGAGCGTCCGCCCACGTTTCCCTTCAATGGGACCTCCTTGCTGTTGCGTATAAGGTAGGGTGGGTAGAAGGAATGGGCGTGAACTTGGTCGTAGTAGCCGAAGAACACGTCGAAGCCGTGCTTCTCGGGCACCCCGGTAGAGTCGCGTCCGCCACAACCCCACTTACCGAAGCCGCCGGTGGCGTAGCCTTGCGCCTTGAGGACGGAGGCTATGGTGGGTTCTCCCGCCCGCAGTGGGGTGCCGCCGTCGTTGGCCCGTATGGAGGCGTGGCCTGCGTGCTTACCTGTCATCAGGTTGCATCGCAGCGGGCCGCACACGGGGGAGCCGGCGAGAGCCTGAGTGAAGCGTATGCCTTCCTTGGCGAATTTATCGATATTGGGCGTTTTGATATAGGGGTTACCCATGTGGGAGAGCTCGTAGTAGGCGAGTTCGTCGGACATGATATATACGACATTGGGCTTTTTCTTTGCGGCGAGACAGGTCGCGGCGCTTGCGAGCAGCAGGGAGAAGATAGCTGAGAGCCTCATGGTTTTTGTTTTAAGGAAGAAAGGTCGATGATCTTTAGGTTACGAAATTTTACCCAGCCGGCGTGGCCTTCCGCCCCATAGGTCTGGAAGGCGATGGAGCCGGCTTCTTGCAAGTCGGCCCGGGGCTTGGGGTCGGTGTAGTCGACGATGGGGTGATCGTTCAACCAAGCCCTTATGCGGTTGTCGACAACGAGCAGGCGCACCTTGTTCCATTTCCTGGGCTTGCGAATTTCGTCCTTCTCGTCCCCCTTATCCAGCCAGTCGTCGAGGTAGAGGCCTACATATTCTTCGGCGACCCCGCGCCCGAGGTTCAACTGGTAGGGGGGGCCGAGCCTTTTGGTTTTGGATCTCCTGAAGTAGATGCCGCTGTTGTATTTGCCGTGCTCTTCTATCTTGTACTCCAGTCGCAGGTCGAAGTCCTTGTAGTTTCCTTTGCTTACAAGTATCCCACTTCGCTTTGGGTCGCCGTCTTGACCACCCACGATGACGCCGTCCTTCACTCGCCACTCTGCCTTGCCCGTGGATTTCCACTGGCCTAGGTCCTTGCCGTTAAAGAGGCAACTTTGTTCGCTGTTCACTCCAATGGAGAAAGCAGGAGTTATAAAAAGGAGGACACTGAAGGTTGTAGAATACATGCTTTGGGATTTGAAGAGTCGCTTGGGGATGACCCCTTTTTACAACTTAACCAAACCAAACTGACTCTATCATGCAATTCCGATTCTCTAACAAGAAGAATTTAAGAGGTAGGTTTCTTTCCTGTGTTTCTATGTCCGAAGGAGTTTTAGCGGATGAAAATAGTTCTCTCGGAGGGGAGGCAATCGTTTGAATTTTGATGTAGTACCCGAACGAAAAGATTTTATCGGAGTATTTAAACAGTTAGGATTTTCAATGTGAAGTATATTGATACACAAAAACCGATTAATATGGTGGGACGCCTTAAAAGTGTTCCTAATCTATTGATCAGAAAGTCAGTTTGCATCCATTCAAATCTGTTGTTTTTCATGCTTACTAATGAGGATTTAAAGCCTACTCTTTCATTATCCGGCTTTAGCAAAAGGGCAAACCCCAGTCTGTTTTTTCAGCTTATCCGAACAGCGGAAGGGGATTTCCGTCGCATATGGGTAACGGACGATCATTCCTATCCATTATCATTTTGCGGTGATCAATCCCCAAAGCATGGAAGATAGTGGCGTGTATATCTGGTGGTTCGCATGGATTGGTTGCAGGCTTTGCCCCGATGGCGTTGGAACTACCGTATACCTGACCGCCTCCAATTCCTCCACCTGCAAAGGCGACCGAATAGCAGTCGGGAAAATGGTCGCGACCAGCTCCGCCGTTTATTTTTGGCGTGCGTCCGAACTCGGTTAGCAGGACGACCAAAGTCTCTTCCAACATACCACGCGCTTTCAAGTCTCCGATGAGAGCAGTGGCTGCTTGGTCGAGAGGGGGGAGCATATTGTTCTTGAGTCGGTTGAAGTTATCTACATGGGTGTCGAAGTGGTCCCCCTTTGAGCCGTTGAGATCTCCTGCGGCACAGTATACCGTTGATACGGGCACGCCAGCTTCCGCCAGTCTGCGTGCGGTGAGAACACTTTGGCCGCACACATGCATGCCGTAGGTTTCCCTTGTCTTGACCGATTCCTTTTCCAAGTCGAAGGCGTCGCGTGCCTTGGGACTGAGCAGCATATCAAGGGCTTGCTCTCGCGAGCGAATAACAGCCTTGCTCACCTCATTGTCGGTTCCGATCATTCTGTCCTCCAGTTGGCGAAGCAAACCCCGTCTTCCATCCAATCGGTCCATATCCAAGCCCTCGGGTAAATCCAGTTCCACGCGACCGGAGGATGGTGATTTCCCCTCGTACTCACGAAGTTTCCTTCCGGTTGGACGCAACACTACAGGATCTCGACCAAGACCCAGAAATCCGCCGTCTTGTCCGTTGGCCACTCCGCCGTCGAAGAGGGTGTATGGTAGGGAACTAGCACCGGGCACCGGGCCTCGCCCGTCGCCCAGGGCCTCCCATATCAAGGAACCGATGCAGGGCCAGTCGTCTCTCGAGGCTGGCCAGTTACCTCCGAGGTTCGGCGGTTCGTGCCCCGTCAGGTTCCAGTAGGCTCCCGAACGATGACTAGACGCGTTGTGGTGGGCGCTCCGCACAATAGCCCACTCCTTCATCATTCGTGCGAATCCCGGGACGTGTTCGCCCACGCGGATTCCCGGCACGGCCGTGGGAATCTCCTTGAAATGCCCGCGAACGTCGGATGTCGCATATGGCTTCATGTCGAAGGTGTCGAGGTGGCTCAATCCGCCCCAGGCAAAAAGCACGATGCAGGACTTGGCCCTGCCGAAACCTTGGGCCACTTCGCTATTTCGACTGGCAGCAGCTTGTGAACGTAAATCCACAAATTGGGGTAAAGCCAAACCCACCACGCCCAACTTTAAAAAATTCCGCCGACTCCACTGATTCATTTATCCGTTAGAAACTTCCTCAAAGATGAGATTTGTCAACAGGGTACGAGGGTCGTTCGGAAATCTTGTCTTCCCAGCCCCGACAAGAAGGAAATGCCTAAACAATAGTCTTTGTTCTATTCTAGGTTAAGAGCACCAATAATTCTTAGAAGATCTCCGGCGGGAATCTTTTGAATGTAGCTCTTCTTTGTCCTTTTGAAATAAAAGACCTTTTCCTTCCCAGAGGGTTCCACCCAGAAGCATTGCCAGCGTTCCTGTCCAAGTCGGTTGAGTTCTTTTTCCATTTCCGTGCTGGCTTTGCTTCCGAATGCGACGATCTTATATTCCCAGTCGCCTATGTTCTCTATGTCCTCCTTGACCCACTCCTTCGTTTGTTCAGTGAGTTCCTTTCCGTCCCCAAAATTCTTTTCATAGAGTTTCTTCCCATCCTCGACGTTTTCGACATAGAGCTTCTTGCCGCTTTCTACTTTCTCTTCATAAGCCTTCTTAAGACGGTCCAAGTACGATTTTTCCTCTTCTTTTTTTTCTTTCTCTGCGGGATGAAGGTAGGGAGTAAGCAGGAAGAGCGTAAGGAATGTAGTGAGTATTTGTTTCATGATCGAGTTCTCTGTAATGAGTGGTGCTTCAAGGCCAATTCTTGAAGTGGCGAACTTGGATTCCTTATTTCTTGAAGGAGTTGGCCTCCTTTGCAAGGAATTTGGCGAACGATTTAGGTGATAACGTTTGATCGCAAGTTTGATCATTTTGATGAATGATTGATGAGATGAATCTGACCACCGACCCGATTCCGAGCCTCGTCCGGAAAATTGCCGTGCCTGCGAGCATCGGTTTCTTCTTCAATACAATGTATAACGTGGTCGATACCTATTTCGCCGGGTTTGTATCGACCGAGGCTTTGGCGGCCTTGTCGATATCTTTTCCCGTATTCTTCATCATTATCGCGATGGGCACGGGAATATCCCAAGGTGGCACGGCTCTTATCGCCAACGCCCTCGGCGAAAAGAATAGCGAGAAGGCTCATCACTTCTGTGTGCAGTGCCTGTCCTTCGGAATCCTCTTTGCCATTGGTCTCACCATTATCGGCTTTGCTTTCGCGCCTTTCTTATTCGGAGTGCTTGGAGCGACGGGTGATTATCTTGAATTGGCTCTTGATTATATGAACGTTATTCTCGCGGGTACCGTGTTCTTTGTTCTTCAATCGATCTTGAACGCCTCGCTCAATTCTCAAGGAGACACCAAAAGCTACCGAAACGTCTTGATCGCAGGTTTCTTCTTTAATTGCTTACTCGACCCTTGGTTCATGTTCGGTGGTTTTGGAGTTCCCGCTCTTGGGATTCGTGGTGTCGCCTTGGCGACAGTTGTCATCCAAGTTTTCGGTACGGTCTACCTTCTTCGCAAGTTGGCCGCTACCAAGCTTTGGGATGGACCTATTTTGTCCAACTTTGTTCCTTCCTCAAGTTATAAGGATATCGCCCGTCAGGGAATCCCCGCAAGTTTGAACATGGTTACCGTGGCAGTCGGTATTTTTGTCATCACCTTCTTCATCAGCAAATTCAGTACCGCGGGTGTTGCCGCTTACGGAATTGCCACTCGCATCGAGCAAATCGTTCTGCTCCCGACCATCGGCCTTAACATCGCCGTTCTTTCCCTTACCGGGCAAAATAACGGAGCGAAGAAGTTCGATCGGGTTCGTGAAACCTGGAACACTACCATGAAATATGGCCTGTTGATGATGGTTCTCGGCGGTTTCTTTTGCTTCTTTCTCGCCAAGCCATTGATGACTTTTTTTACCAACGACTCCGTGGTGGTCGGGCATGGGGTGGACTACCTTCGAATCGCGGCAATCACACTTTGCTCGTACGTCATTTTATTTCAGACTGTTTCGTTGCTCCAAGGGCTTAAAAGGCCCCTTTACGCAATTATCATTGGGCTTTATCGGCAAATCTTTGCTCCTTGCCTAGTTTTCTATCTCTTGGCTTTTTACCTGGGCTTTCAGGAATCTGGAATTTGGTGGGGTATCTTTCTGGTCACTTGGAGCGCAGCCATAATCACTTTTTTCTATGGCAGGCATATTTTGAATCGTATTACCTCTGTCTAAGGAGAAGCTCGATATGAATTTTAGCTGACCTTCTAATTCCCTTCTTGCGGCCGGGGCTTTTTTATCAAAGCTACGCTACACATTGGAGTTTGTAGGAGATATAAAATGCACTTGGGTTGTCACAGCCCTGCTCTTTCTCGTTTGTTCGGTTCCAGCGGCGGAACCAGTGGAGGAAGTTCATGAGGCATGGAAGAAAGGAGACTTCGCGCTAGTTGCCACTAAGGCTGCCGAGGCCTTAAAGGAGAATGAATGGAAAGAGGATTTGTGGGTTCTGCAGATTCGAGCCTTGATGGCCTTAGGGAAATACGAGGATGCCTTGAAGAATACCAGTACGGCCCTGGAGAAGGTCTCTCGAGGTGTTCGCGTTCGGTTGTTGGCGGAAGAGGTATTTCGTTACAATGGGGATTCCAAGGGGGCCGATGCGATGTTGGCCGAAATTAACCAACTGGCGGGTTCAAGAGCTTGGGCCTATCGCAATGCTCCCGACTTGGTGGCCTTGGGTCGAACCGCTCTCAAACTGGGTGGCGAGCCGAAACTGGTTCTGGATAACCTCTATTCGGGTGCTCGGGAAAGGGACGCCGATTACGTGGGTGTCCCTCTTGCTGTTGGTGAATTGGCTTTGTCGAAGAGTGATTTTGCCTTGGCGGGGCGAACCTTTCAACTCGCTCTAAAAAAACATCCTGAGAATGCCGACCTGCATTTCGGGGCTGCCCGGGCGTTCGCCCCATCGGATCGGATGGTGATGTTGGAATACCTGCAGGCGGCTTTGTCCATAAACCCGAATCACACTGCCTCGCTCATCCTTTTGGCCAATCACCTGATCGATGTGGAGGCTTACACGGAGGCCGAGAAGCAATTGTCCAAGGCTTTGGAGGTGAATCCCCGGTATCCCCAGGCGTGGGCCTACCGTAGCATCATCGCTCATCTTCTCGAAGATAAGGAGGCCGAAAAGGCCGCCCGCGAAAAGGCTCTCGCTCACTGGAAGAATAATCCGGTTGTGGACTACCTGATCGGACGGAAGCTTTCGCAGAAGTATCGTTTTTCCGAAGGCGCGGAACATCAGCGCCTAGCGCTGGCCTTCGACGGCGGGTTCCACCCCGCGAAGATACAGTTGGCTCAGGACCTTCTTCGTCTAGGTCGAGATGATGAAGGCTGGAAACTGACTGAGGACGCCCACGAAGCCGACGGCTACGACGTCACCACCTTCAATCTTTTGAACCTCAAGGATACGCTCGACAAATTTGATACCTTGAGAACTGATAAGTTTGTTCTCCGTATGGCTCGCCATGAGGCCGCCGTCTATGGTGCTCGTGCCCTACGGTTGCTGAATCGGGCCCACGAGACTTTGACCCGGAAATATGGGCTCAAACTGGAAAAGCCTACCGTGGTGGAGATCTTCGACAAGCAAAAGGATTTTGGCGTGCGTACCTTCGGGATGCCTGAGAACCCGGGCTTTCTCGGGGTCTGCTTCGGGTGTGTCATCACGGCCAACAGCCCTGCTACGCAAATGCCTTTCCCGGCTAATTGGGAAGCCGTGCTTTGGCATGAGTTCTGCCACACCGTGACTCTTGCCCTGACGAAGAATAAAATGCCTCGTTGGCTCAGCGAGGGTATCAGCGTGTACGAGGAACGCCAAGCCAGTCCCACTTGGGGCCAACGCATGAACCCGGATTTTAGGGAGAAGATCCTAGGGGGAGTTCTGACTCCGGTCGGCAAGCTCAGTGGAGCCTTTCTCTCTCCTCCTTCGCCCGAGCATTTGCAGTTTGCTTATTACCAGTCATCGCTGGTGGTTGAATACATCGTGGAGCGGTTCGGGCACGAGGCGATTCGGGCTATCTTGGACAAGCTCGCTCAAGGGGTGAAGATTAACGTGGCCATCGCTCAGGCGGTCGAACCGATGGAGAAACTTGAGGTGGCGTTCGCCATATACGCCCGTACTCGAGCGGAAGCGCTCGGCCCCAAACTGGACTGGAGCAAACCCGTACCTGATGATCGCAAGGAGGATCGGAACGGGTCGGCCAAGGAGCCCCCTAACTTTTACATTCTAAGCAGAGAGGCTCACCGTCTGTCCAAGGATCGCAATTGGGAAGAGCTCAAGGCAATCTGTCGAGAACTGATTAAGCTTTTCCCTGAGCAAAACAAAAGGGGACGGAACGCTTATGTCTTGCTGGCGAAGGCCCATCGCGAGCTGAATGAATTTAGTGAGGAAAGAAAAACCTTGGAAACCTTGGCAGGGATAAGCGGAGATGCCTACGAGGCTTTTATTCGCCTCATCGAGCTTGGAGGAGAGGCGAGGGACTGGGAAGCCGTACAGCGAAATGCAGATCGCGCCCTTGCGGTAAATCCGCTTCTGCCAAGACCCCACCGGCAACTCGCTCTTGCCGCCGAGGCCAAGAATCAGGCAGAACCTGCGATCGAGTCTTGGCTTACCTTGCTGGAGTTGGAACCGGAGGATCCTGCCGAGGCTCACTTCCACTTGGCGCGCTTACTTCGGGAGTACAGGAAACCGGAGGCAAAGCGGCAACTGCTTATGGCCTTGGAGGCAGCTCCCCGGTTTCGCGAGGCCCATCGACTGCTACTGGACTGGAATGATGAAACGCAAGAAGAGCAGTAAAACTTTGTTTGCCTTGTTCTCGGGCACAGGGATCCTGATCGCAGTAGCGGTGGCTTGGGCACAACGTTACCCCGTACCACCATCGATCGATCGTCGAGGTGTGCCCGAGTGGGAACTCGACAACGAGATGCCGCGCGACGTTTTTACTTTCGTAAGGATTCGCTACGGCAGCTACGGGGGGAGGGGAAGAAAATGGGCTACTGATTATCCCGATGCCGAGCTCAACTTGTCTTACCGCCTGCAGGAAATGACTTCCCTCAAGGTCCATCCCGAGGGCAAGGTGCTCGAGTTAACCGATCCGAAACTGTTCGATTACCCCTTCATCTATATCATCGAGCCCGGCGATTTGTGGTTTTCAGAGGATGAGGTGAAGGCTCTTCGGAAATACCTCCTCAATGGGGGCTTTCTTCTTGTGGATGATTTCTGGGGAGGGGATGAGTACGACAACTTTGCTTTTGAGATGAAGCGGGTCTTTCCCGACCGAAAACCCAAGGAATTACCCCTAGAGCATCCTGTCTTCCATTCCGTTTTCGACCTGAAGGAAAAACCGCAGCTCCCCAGTATAGGCCAAGCGATGAACGGTATGAATTTCGAGTGGCGTCCCGGACCCGACGACGGAAGTGAAGTCCATTATCAAGGCATCTTCGACGACAAGGAACGGATGATGGTCATGATTTGCCACAACACCGACCTCGGGGACGGTTGGGAGCGAGAGGGCGAGAACCAGTATTACTTCCGAAATTTCTCCGAACCAAAAGCCTATCCAATGGGCATCAACATAATCTTCTACGCGATGACGCATTGATGAAAACCAAGACCTCAACCGAATCCAGAACCGTAAAGCAGCTCGAGGAGGGCTATCAGAAGATAAAGACTGAACTGGACAAGACCATCGTCGGTCAGAGCGAGGTCATCGAGCAGATCCTCATCTCTCTCTTCGCCGGAGGTCATTGCCTCATCACGGGGGCTCCCGGATTGGCCAAGACCTTGCTGGTGAAGTCGATTTCACATATCCTGAAATTAGAGTTTTCTAGAGTACAGTTCACACCCGACCTGATGCCTGCTGACATCACGGGAACGGAGGTGCTGAGCGAAACGGCGAATGGGCGGCAACTTACCTTCGTGCCCGGGCCCGTCTTCGCTAACATGCTTCTGGCCGACGAGATCAACCGAACGCCTCCGAAAACTCAGGCCGCCCTACTGGAGGCCATGCAGGAGCATCAGGTGACTGCCGCAGGTAAGCGACATCCATTGCCCGAGCCCTTCTTCGTGCTCGCCACGCAGAATCCGATTGAGATGGAGGGCACTTACCCGTTGCCCGAGGCACAGCTCGACCGATTCATGTTCAACGTGGTGATCGACTACTTGCCCGAGGACGATGAGGTGGAGGTGGTTCGCCAAACTACCGCCGAGCCGACCAAACCCGGTAAACCGCTCTTTAGTGCCGCGACCATGATTCGTTTCATCCGGCTCGTACGAAAGATGCCCGTGGCGGAAGATATTACCCGTTATGCGGTGCGTCTCGCGGCGGCTAGTCGACCCCATCAGGATGGATCGCTCGAGTATGTGAATGAGTGGGTCAACTGGGGTGCGGGACTCAGGGCTGCCCAGTTCCTTGTGCTCGGGGCCAAGGCTCGAGCCCTTCTGCTTGGCAACACCCACGTCACCGTGGAAGATGTTCAGGCTCTCTCTCAACCTGTTCTCCGTCACCGCATCCTAGTCAACTACAGGGCGGAAGCCGAAGGCATTACTACTGAAAAGGTAATCAAGCACCTATTGGAGAGCATCTCTCCCGTAATCAAATAATGCCTCCATCGGTCCAGTCTTCTCCCAGGCGAGCCGAGTTTATCGATACGCGCATCCTCATGCAGATTCGCAGCTTGGAATTGCGCTCTCAAGTTGTGGTGCAGGGCTTTTGGAACGGGATTCATCGGAGTCCTTATCACGGTTTTTCCGCCGAGTTCACGGAGTACAGGCAGTATGTGCCCGGCGACGATACGCGCTACCTCGATTGGCGTTTGCTCGCCCGCAGCGATCGGTTCTACATCAAGAAGTTCGAGGACGAGACGAACCTTCGCTGTCACCTATTGCTCGACCAAAGCCGCTCCATGACGTTCGGCTCCCTCGACTGGACAAAGGCTGACTATGCCCATACCCTCGCTGCTACCTTGGCCTATTTTCTCTTCCAGCAGGGAGACGCTGTCGGCTTGCTCAGCTTCGACGAGAATATTCGTGACTATCTTCCCGCTAAAAATCGGCCGGGTCACTTGCGGCAACTCATGCTTTCGCTCGAGAAGCCGGCGGGGGGGAAGTCGACCGATCTGTCCAAGCCACTTCGCCGGATCGTCGAGTTGGTCAACAAGCGTGGCCTCATTGTGCTCGTTTCCGATCTGCTTACTCCACTTGATGAATTGGAACGGCAACTTGGCCGGTTGACCGCCACTGGTCACGACGTGGTCGTCTTTCGAGTGCTGGATCCTCAGGAGGTGAATTTCGATTATAACGAAGCCCTCCTCTTTCATGATGTGGAGACGGAGTCCGATTTCTTTATTGATCCTGCTGCCGCCCGTCGCAAGTACCTCGGCAGATTCGAGGAACACGGCGATTCCTTGCGCTCCATCTGTAACAAACTCGGTGCGGAATTTCTTTCCGTCACCACCGATCTGCCTCTGGATCGTGTGTTGTCCGACTTCCTCAGACAGCGTCGGCGTCGAGGCAAGAGCATCCGCCGCCACGCCAATCGATGAGTTTTCTCACACCATTGTTCCTACTGGGCGGTCTGGCCATTGCCGGCCCCATCCTCTTTCACCTTTTAAGACGTAAGTCGCGCGAGCGCTTCACTTTTAGCTCCCTCATGTTCCTCCGCCCCGAAGCGCCCCGGTTAACCAAAAAGAGTCGGCTCGAGGATATTCTCCTCCTGTTGCTCCGCTGCACTCTTCTGGCTTTGCTGGCCTTCGCTTTCGCCAGACCATTCTTCAAGGAACTCGTTATTCCCGACCAAGATCCAGATGCTAGACAGCGAACTGTCCTGTTGATCGACGTCAGCGCAAGCATGCAGCGGAACGGGCTCTGGACCAAGGCTATGGCAAAGGCTGAGACGGTGATCGAGAAAACCAAATCGGATGGTAGTCTCGCTATTCTGGCTTTCGGCGATGAGACAAAGGCTTTGCTACGCTTCGATCAATGGAACGACCTGCCTGAGGAAAAACGACCGGCCGTCGCTCGGGAAACCTTGGGTAGACTCCAGCCCGGATGGGGTGGCACGCACTTGGGCAACGCGATCCTTACGGCAGCCGAGATACTAGATGAAACCGATGCCGCGACTCGTAAGCGGATCGTAGTCCTGAGCGATTTGCAGAGAGGGAGTCGAATGGATGGCCTGCAAGGTCATGAATGGCCAGAGGGTATGGAGCTCACAATGGAACCATTGGCACCGGATGTTATCGGAAACGCGGGTCTTTCCCTCGCTCCCGCCCGGGAATCGAACGATGGTGATACGCCTCTGCATGTTCGTGTCGTTAACAGCGAAGATGCCACGCAGGAGCAATTTCGCTTGGCTTGGGTCAAGCCCGACGATTCAAACATGACCGGAGTCACTCACCTGTACCTGCCTGCCGGCAAAAGTCGCTCGGTGAAGGCTCCTCGCCGACCCTCCGGCAAGGACTGCTGTCTGGCTCTGCTCGGTGACGACGAATCCTTCGATGACCAACTTTTTATCGTACCGGAAGCACCCGAGCCCATCCGCATTCACTATGTCGGCAACGAGAAGCCCGATGATGTCGAGCACATGCGTTTTTACCTCGAGCGGGCTTTCTCCAAAACGCGCCTGCAGCATGTCGAGGTGCTTGCTCATGCTCCCGATGCCTTGGCGGGAAAATTGATTCATCCCGATGATCGTCTGCTAATCGTGACCGAGGCTCTGCCGGATGCCGTGATCGAGGAAGTTCGTTCCTTCTGCGAGTCCGGTCATCCCGTGCTGTTGGTGTTGAAGAACGAAGGTCTCGCTTCCACCTTGGGCGTCCTTGCGGCATCAGGCCCTGTGCCGGTGAACGAGGCCAAGGTAAACGAGTACGCCTTGCTTACGCGTCTGGATTTCGAGCATCCGTTGTTCGTGCCGTTTAAGGAGCCTCGCTTCGGCGATTTCACGAAAATCCATTTTTGGAAGCATCGGACAATCGATTCCGCCCGCTTAGCCGGTTCCCGTGTCCTGGTTCGTTTTGACGATGATTCGCCGGCGCTCATAGATTTGCCCATCGGTCGCGGACATCTTCTTGTCCTGACCAGTGGGTGGCATCCCGCCGACAGTCAGCTCGCCCTTTCCAGCAAGTTCGTGCCGTTGCTTTACTCAATGATGGACATGGGACGAATCTTCTCCCCCTTTAAGGCTACTAACCTTGTGGGCCGTCCTATCAACGTCTCTACCGAACATACTGCGAGCCGTGAAGTGGAGGGTCCTGCAGGCACCATCCGGTTGTCGGGTACGGTCGATGAGTTTTTTGCGGAACAACCTGGCATCTACTCTCTAAAGGGTGCTCGAAACGCCACCTTTTCGGTAAATCTACCTCCTACGGAAAGCCATACTGCCCCTATCTCCGAGGAGCGACTCGAAGGGCTGGCGCTTCCACTTGCCTCGAGGGATATGGCGCAGGTGGCGCTTTCCCAAGACCGAAGGCAAGTCTTGCTGGACGAGCAGCTCGAGAAACGTCAAGAAATGTGGCGTTGGCTGATAGTCGGGGCGATTCTGCTGGCAATATCAGAAACTTGGTTGGGTGGACGCACCTGGCGTCGATCAGCCCTTGTGGCCCAAACTGAGGAATCGGTATGACAAGACTAAAACCTTATCTGAAACCCGTTGTTCGACGGCAATATCTTTGGCGGAAGTGGCGCGCGATGGCAGTTTGGTGGGGACTGATGGCGGTGGTCGCTTGCTTGGTTTTCGGGCTTTCCGCAAGCGGATTCATCTTGCCCGAGCAAACGGTTGCCTGGATCGTCTTCATCTTGATCACAGGAACGCTTGGGGTCCTTGTTGTCAATCGGCGTCAATCCGAAGTGGACTACCGGCAAGTGGCCCGTGACATCGAAGAGAAGCATCCCGAGCTGCACGCCACGCTTCTCACTGCTGTCGAGCAGAAACCCGACCCGAAGACGGGCAAGTTTCACTTCCTGCAGGAACGTGTGATCAACAAGGCGGCTGACGCCTTTGTCGAGACAGGCTTCGCCAAGACCGTTCCTACCAAGGAACTTAGTGTGCTGCGGTGCTGTTCCTGGGTTTTTCTCATGATTTTCTGCATCGTTCTCAGCCAAGTCGATCAGCCGACTCTTTCAGGTGTTTCGGCAACTCAGGTAAAGGAAGAGGCAAAACCGGTTGGCAATAAACTTGCTCGACTCGACAAGGTGGACCCGGGTGATGCCGAGGTCGAGCGCGGTAGTCCGCTGGCGGTGCTGGCACATTTCAGTGCGGGTTTCCCCGGCCAGGCCACCCTTTTGGTTACTCCGCAGAATGGCCAGTTTCGCCGCTTGATGTTGGTCAAGAATCTGGAGGACCCCATCTACGGGGCCACCCTCTCGAGCGTGGATGGGCCATTTGCCTATCAGGTCGAGTACGATGGCCGGAAGTCGGATGTTTTCTCGGTCAACGTTTTCGAGTATCCCGAGCTCGAGCGGGCAGACGCCACGCTGAGCTATCCCGCTTACACCGGAATACCCGAACGGACGATCGAGGATACCCGTCGCCTCAGCGTCGTGGAGGGCACCCGACTCACCTATCGGTTCCATCTCAACAAACAGGTCGTGGATGCTCGTCTTGTTGGAGAACACAACGAGAGCGTCGAGCTTGATGTCCACCCCGAGCAACCGCTTGTCGAACTGCCTTCCCTGGTACTCACCAAGACGCGTAAATGGAAATTGGAGCTTGTCGATGCCGCCGGTCGAACCAACAAAATCTCTCCTCGGATAGAGATTGTTGTCTACCCTAACAAGGGACCGAAGATTCGAATCGTCAGTCCGGTCGGCGACCGAGAGGTATCACCCTTGGAGGAAATTACTTTCACCGCGGAGATAGAGGACGACTTCGGTCTGCTCCGTCATGGTTTATCCTATAATCTCGATGGCGGTGCCGTGGAGGAATTCGAGTTGGGCGAGGTCGTCGACGGTCAACTCAAGTCCCTTGCCTCGCATCTGCTCGCCCTCGAGGAGATGAAAGTGGAAACCGGTCAACTCGTCAGCTGGTTCTTCTGGGCCGAGGATACGGGCCCAGATGGTCAACCTCGTCGCTCTTTTAGCGACATGTTCTTCGCCGAAGTGCGACCTTTTGAGGAAATCTTTCGACAGGGCCAAGTGGGCGAGAGTTCTGAGGAAGAGAAAGAACAGCAGCAAGGGCTCAGCCAGCAGGTGGAGAAACTGATAAAGCTGCAGAAGCAGATCATCAACGCCACTTGGAAACTCCATCGCCAACCCGTTAGCTTGGCGAAGGATGCGCCCGTACTCGTCGAGAGCCAGTATCAGGCGCTTCAGCAAACGATGGAACTTCTTGAGAAAGCCGAAAGTGAAAAGGCTAAGGATTTTCTTCAGGATGCCGCCGACCATATGGAAAAGGCTGTTGCCCTCTTAACCGAGTCGACCGAGGGAGTTGAGAAACTGATGCCGGCCTTGGCCTCTGAACAGAGTGCCTATCAAGCCTTGTTGCGATTGCTCGCCTACGAGTTCGAGGTCAACCGTAGTCGGAGCAAAAGCCAGTCCAAACCACAACCCGGTAGTGAACGCTCGCAGAGCCAGTTGGACGAATTGGACCTGCGTAAGGAGGAAGACCGCTACGAAACCGAGAGTCAAGCCCAACGCCTGCAGAATTCCGAGGAACGCGAACAGTTGCAGGTGTTGAGTCGTCTCAAGGAACTTGCCCAACGACAGGATGATCTGAACAAGAAGCTCAAGGAAGTTGAGAACGCCTTGCGGGCCGCCGAGGATCCGCTCACGGAAGAAGAACTTCAGCGCCAGCTGAAACGCCTTCGCGAGGAACAGCGCCGAAATATTGCCGACCTCGATGAGCTCAACCAGCGTATGGAGAAGCCCGAAAATCGATCGGAGATGGCTCAGGAGCGGAGAAAGGTTGAGCAAACGCGTCAAGAAATGAACAAGGCTTCCGAGCAATTGCAAAAAGGGCAGCTTTCCCAAGCCATCGCTTCGGGCACTCGAGTCGAGAAGGATTTGCAGGAGATGCGAGACGAGTTGCGAGAGAAGACCTCAAACAAATTTGCCGAGCAACTCCGCGACATGCGCAGGGAGGCTCGGGAGCTTTCTCAGCGTCAGCGGGAGATCGGAGAGCAACTTGCAAAAGAGGACAAAGCCAAGGAAAAGCGACGTTCCCTGACCGACGAGTCGCTGGACGACAAAAAAGAAATCGCCGAACAATTCGACCAACAAAAAGAAAAGCTTGAGGGCTTGCTCAAGGAGGTCAAGGAGGTCGTCGAGAAATCCGAATTGGCGGAACCGCTCCTCAATCGAAAACTCCACCAGTCCTTTAGACAAGCTTATCAGGACCAAACGGAAAAATCGCTCGATGCCTCATCAACTTTGCTTCGCGAGGAGGAAGATGCCTTGAGAGACTATTCCTTTCTTCGCTCACTTGAGGAAGTCATGGAGAATGAACCCGAGAAGCAAGAGCTCGTCGATCGGCTTCGCGAGGGAGATTTTCGCAAGGCGAGCAAGACTCTTGGCGATCGTTCCCAGCGTAAGCTGGACAACCTCAAGAAGGGTATCGAGAAAGCCGCCGAGAGCGTACTCGGAAACGAGGCCGAGGCTTTGAAGTTCGCCGAGCGCGAATTGCGCGAATTGGAGGAGGCCCTGCAAAACGAAAAGGCCGAGGCAACCGGGGAACAAGACGGTCAAACCAAGCTGAGCGGTTCGGGTCAGAAAGGACAGGAAACCGGCAGGGACGAACAGGTGGCCGAAAAGGGAAACCCCGGCCAAGGTGACCAACCGAATCCAGAGTCCCCATCGGGAAAGAAAGGGAGGGGTAGCAGTCCGCAGGGAAACCCCGGCGAACAAGCCGAAGGTGAAGGTGATCAGGAACAGGCGCAGCAGCAAGGCAACCAAGCCGGACAGGAGGGCCAGCTCGGGCAACAGGCTGCCAGGCAACCGGGGCAAAGAGGGCAACAACCAGGAGAGCCACCTGGGCAACAAGTAGGTAATCAACCTGGCCAGCAGTCCGGCCAACCGGGAAAACAACCCGGCAACCAATCGGACCAACCCGGGCGGTTGTCATTTTTAGAGAAAGGCTTTGGTTCAAACGGTAGGGGAGGCAACCCCATAACCGGTGGCAACAATCGAGAATGGACGGATCGTTTGCGTGACGTGGAGGAGGCGGTCGACCTTCCCGAGATTCGCGAGCGAGTGAGCCAAGTGCGCGAGGATATTCGCAAGATGGCGAAGGAATTTGGCCGATACAGCAAGGAGCCGGCATGGGATCTGGTGGAGGCGGATATTCTTAAGCCTCTCAACGAGATTCGCAGGCAATTGGCGGAGGAACTGGCTAAGTTCAATTCGGATAAGGCCCTCGTCCCCATCGACCGCGATCCCGTTCCCGGCAAGTTCGATGAGCTTGTGCGGCGTTATTACGAACGACTGGGCAAGGGAAAATAGATGGCTTTTGCCACCTGTTCTTTGAAATCATCCCATGAACGAATCCTTCTACCTTTCGGGAAAAGAATGGCTGCTTCCCGTGGCTCTCGCTTTGGTCGTTACCGTTGGCTTCGTCGTGTGGGCCTATCGTAAGGCTCCGACGGATCCTAAAACCCGGAGGATTTGCATTGGGCTGAAGGTTCTCGGAATCATTCTCTTGTTGCTCTGCTTGGTCGATCCGATGGTCACCGAGGAAAGGGCCAAACCCGGAGGCAACTTGCTCGCCTTGGTCGCTGACACCAGCGAGGGGCTCAACCTCACCGATGCCGGTGCATCCCGGTCACGGGGCGCAATCTTGCAGAACGCCCTTGAGCCAAAAAGTAAGAACTGGCAGGCCAAGCTGGCCAATGATTTTGAGCTCAAGCGGTACCGTTTCGACACCCGTCTCGCCAATCTGGCTAACTTCGAAGGCATGAAGTTCGTTGGTGCCGCCTCCCGCTTGGGCGAGTCCCTCCGTACCTTGGGCCGTCGCTTTCGCGGACAACCGCTTGCCGGTGTCGTGGTCTTCACCGATGGCGTTGCCACCGACTTCGATGCTGGTCTTCCCGACTTTTCCGGCCTGCCGCCGGTTTATCCCGTAATCATCGGCAAGGGGGGGCCCGAACGTGATTTGGCCGTGCGCAAAGTAACCGCCACGCAAACCGCTTTCGAGGATGCTCCCGTGACCATCGTAGGTCAGGTTGAGGCGCATGGTTGCGAGGGGGAGGAAATAACTGCAACGCTCGAGTTGCTTGAAGCCAACGGCTCATCTGCATCCAAAACCCGGAGGCAAACCTTGCCGGCCACTGGACCCGACTCCAGTCTGAGCTTTCGTTTTCAAGTACGCCCCGCAGTTCCCGGAATCCTGTTCTATCGTTTTACTGTAAGTGCATCGGGCAAGGCGGATGAAGCTACGCAAGCTAACAATTCGCGCGTGGTCGTGGTTGATCGTGGCGCCGGTCCTTATCGCGTGCTCTACGTCTCGGGCCGGGCTAACTGGGAATTCAAGTTCCTTAAGAGGGCTCTAGATGAGGATGACGAGGTCGCTCTCGTGGGTCTTATTCGTATCGCCAAGAAGGAACCGAAGTTCACTTTCAAGGGCCGCACCGGCGAAAGCAGCAATCCTCTCTTTCGCGGTTTCAAGAATGAGGATCAGGACGCCGAGGAGTACGACAAGCCCGTCTTGATCCGCCTGAATACACGTGACGCCGACGAATTGAAAACCGGATTTCCTTCCACGCCTGAGGAACTTTTTGCCTACAATGCCGTCATCATCGACGACCTCGAGGCCAAGTTCTTTACCTCCCGTCAGCATTCGCTGGTTCAAGAGTTCGTCAACCGTCGTGGTGGCGGCTTACTTATGCTCGGTGGACAGGAATCCTTTCGGCAGGGCAAGTACGAGCGCACCCCCATCGGTGGCATGCTTCCGGTCTATCTCGATCTGCAAGGAAAGGTTAGTGCGCTCGACAATCTTAGCATCGACCTTACCCGCGACGGATGGCTTCAACCATGGATGCGCCTGCGGGACAAGGAGGAACTCGAGAAGAATCGTCTTGACGAAATGGCAACCTTTTCCTCCCTCAATCAAGTGCGCGGCAATAAACCGGGCGCCAGCGTCATGGCCACCGTCGAGACAAAGGGTGGGGGAGGGCCTCGTCCCGCTATCGTCACCCACAAGTTTGGCCGAGGTCGGGTGGCCGCGATGCTCCTTGGCGATTTTTGGAAATGGGGTCTCGCCAATCCAGAAAATCATGAGGATATGAACCAAGCGTGGCGACAAATGATTCGCTGGCTCGTGGCCGATGTTCCGGCGCTCATCGAGTTGACAGTTGGTAAATCTCCGGATGCAGTTGGCCGGGAGCTGGTCGTGACGGCCCGCAACCAGCAGTTCCAACTTCTCGATGACGCCAAGGTTACCTTTAAGGTGCGAATCATGGGGGACTCCGACTTCATTCCGCTTACTGCCGAGACGGATGACGAGAATGCGGGCGTTTATGCCACCCAATTCGTACCTCGGGCCACCGGGGGATATTTAGCCGAGACCGAGGTACGCGACCCCAAGGGTAATCTCATGGGAACTCGCCAAGCGGGCTGGTCAACTGACTTTGCCGCCGCCGAATATCGTTCCCTCGCCCCCAATCGAGCGCTCCTCGAGGAACTGGCATCCAAAACGGGTGGTCGAACCCTCACGCTTTCCGAGCTCGATGACTTTGTCGAGATGCTTCCATCCCTGCGGGTCCCCGTGACCGAGACGTTGCATTCCCCCGTTTGGCACCAAACTCCATTTTTCATGTTGGCTCTCTCCTGCTTTGTGACGGAGTGGTTTCTGCGCCGAAGAAAGGGCCTTCCCTGATGCGTGTCGCCCTCATTTTTCTACCCTTCGTCGTCGGTCTGCTCGGCGCTGCCGAAAAGTCCTCCGTAATCGTAGTTACGGGAGCCTCAGGCACTGAGGAGTACGGCCAAGATTTCGCGAAGTGGGCGGACCGGTGGAAGGCGGCTTCCAAGAAAGCCAAGGCCACCTTTCGCCAAGTGGGTAAGGCGAAGAAAGCTGATCCCAAGGATAACTTGCGCAAAATTCTCGCCAAGGAATCGAAAAAAAGCCCGCAACCCCTTTGGATCGTGTTGCTGGGGCACGGCACCTATGCGGGGAAGCAGGCGAAGTTCAACCTCAACGGGCCGGACCTTGAGGCGGGCGAACTGGCCGAGTGGTTGAAGGATTTCGAACGACCTTTGGTCATTGTCAATTGCGCTTCTTCAAGCTCCCCCTTCCACAACAGTCTCAGAGCCAAGGGGCGCGTGGTGATCACTGCAACCCGCAGCGGAGTGGAGCGAAACTATTGTCGCCTCGGTGGCTTCTTGGCCACTGCCATCGGCGATTCCACCGCCGACCTCGACAAGGACGGGCAGACCTCCCTCCTCGAGGCTTGGCTCATTGCCGCCCGTCGTACCGCGGCTTTTTACGAGGAAGAGGGACGTCTCGCAACCGAGCACTCTCTGCTTGACGACAATGGCGACGGCAAAGGTACCCAGTCGGACTGGTTTCGCGGCTTGCAGGTGACTAGCAACAGCGCGGAGGAAGGCCTCTTGCCCGATGGACTGCGAGCTCATCAAATTCATTTGGTTCCAAGTGCAAACGAACGCAAGCTTACCGCCGGCCAACGGGCCGAGCGCGATGCTCTCGAGCTCGAACTAGCCCGCCATCGCTCCCGCAAGACAAAGCTTAAGGATTTGGAATACTACGATCGCCTGGAAGAAATCCTAAGCAAAATGAGCCGCATTTATTTCCCCTGAAAACTGAAAAATACCGAGCAAATGGAAATTTCCACTATTTCGGATTCGGCATTTAGCTTTTATTAGTAGACTTGCTAGTTGATACCCTTGATTTCTTGCTCAAGTTCCTCGATGTTAGCCTGCAATTCTTCAATTTCATCCAAGTTGCCTTCTGACTCAGCAAAGAGTAGGTTTTTTCGTATGTTCAGGACTTCGTTGGTGAGGTGAAATTTTTCTTCCGCACGATCGAAGTTCTCAATCAATTCATGCTTCTGGTGCATGTCTGATGCCTTCAGTTTTTCCTTTAGAATTGCCCATTTTTCGGCCATGCGTTGAGTTTGCTTTTGCCTTTCGATTGTCAAATTCAGGATTTTTTCCACCCGCTTCGATTCCGCTTTAAGTTCCGCGGATTGTCCCTTGGTCTCGGCAACTTCCATGTTAATGTCATCCAGTTGGATACCTAGTTCAAGGTCTCGTTCCCGTAGCCACAAAGCTTGGCTCAATTTCTCAGCTTTTTCATATTGTTCCGATTTTCTAGCAGCAGCTACTTGGTCCCATTCTGCGTGGATTTCCTGAGTTCTTTCTATCCTTAGGTTTAAGTTGTCCAATCTCCTTTCGAGGCGGTCCACAGTTTCTTCCTCATCCTTTTCCACATGAAGCTCGAGTTCGACTTCCATACGATGGCTTGCGAACTCTAATTCATGGAGATGATTGATGCGCCGGAGTCTTTTCATGCCATTGGCAAACGACGATTCCTTTTGCTCCGGGTCAAGGTCATCGGAGTCAATAATTAGCCTTAGCTTTTCAATATGATTTGTGTTTCGTTCAATCCACTCCTCGTTTCCCTCAATCTCTGCTTGAAGCATATCCTCTTCAATTTCGTCCTCTGAGATTTTGTCGTCGAGGAGACTCTGCAGGTTTTCCTCGAGTTCATCATGAAAGCTTTTTCTCTCTTCAAGCTGCTCGACCATTTCGAACAAGCTTTCTTCGAGTTCTTCTTTGAGCTCCTCTTGGCCATTGGAGAACTGCACGAGAGTAAATGAAACTAGGAAAACAAAACTAAGGTACTTCATTTTAATAAGGCTAATTGTTGTGGAGAGAGAGTTTTGCTTTTCTTGAGACTGGTGCCCGGAGAGGGGGTCGAACCCTCACTCCCTTGCGGGAACTGGATTTTGAATCCAGCGCGTCTACCAATTCCGCCATCCGGGCAAATTGTTTATTCTCAGTCGTTTGTTTGCTTCATCAAATCGGGTACAAACGAAAGTTTTGTTCATCATGCACTGACTTTGTACTGACTCAATCAAAATCTGCCGTTCGTTGATAGGGTTCAAGCCGAGGTTGGGAAGAGGCCAGTGTTGTGTAATGGTTACAAAATTAGCGACAATTTGTAATAGCCGAACCAACTACAAAAGGCCCAAAATAGCGAGGTGGGAGATTCAAAAAACTTTAGTAAGCCTGAATCCTGTCCCAACGGACACTGCAAACTCAAGCGATGGGAAGGAGAGTTGAGATGCTAGTCTTGCGGTTAGCCCGATCTGAAAAAAAAGAAACAAATTTCTCGGTAGGTGGCTTCTTATGTATTTTGTTCCGAAATTTTTTATTTCCTGATTACGAGGCCTCTAGGTTGTTACATAATATATAAACATATTACTCTTGAAGCCATAATTCACCCAGGTTTTGTCGGCGGTTTTATTATTGTTATTATTTCTCCATTCATCGCTTACGAGTCTTTCCACATTTTGTGTGCCGGACCGAAAAGGTTTAGAGATGTGAAATCCCGGTGTTTCTAAGGTCTCTGAAGGCGTCACTAAGCATTCTAGTCGCCGTCGCATTGGCGGGTCAAGGGCGGGTAGGACGATCTTGCTTAATTGTTTTAATTTGATAGAACTTTTTGTATTTAATAAATTACTGTAAATACTATATGACCGCACGTAAAAAAACTAAGCCTAAAAAGGAATCCAAATCTTTTACCACTCGCATCTCTTTGGAAACTTGGAAGAAGGTCGAGGAATACAAGAAATACGGGAACTGGAACACCAACCAAATGATGAATCAGGCTCTCCTGTCCTTCTTCGAGATCATCGAGTCTGAGGACAGCAAGCCGGCGGTGCCGATGATTTGCCAGACCTTGCGGGACATGGCCAGGCGGGGTCGGGGTAAGTTCAAGTAGGCTTCTGTCTCGTCGAAGCCGCTGCCGTTTTGGCGAGTCAAGGGCGGGTAGGGTGGCTTTGTTCAGAGTCGATACACCAGTTTCTTGGTATAGGTAGTAAATCCCCATCAAAGTACTAAAGCATGGTTACCGCCATTGTCCCTAATGATACAAAGCCGACAACCCAAGTAATCCGAGTGCTTTTGGCTATAAGTTCTTCGTTATGCTTCAAACTGTCTTTTCCTCTCTATAAGGTACACCCCAGCAATAGCATGGATGAAAACATCGCGACTAAAGTTCCCCCCCCAAATCCAAATGCGATTATAATATCCGGCCAACTCTTGCCTCCATCTCATATTGGGAAGGTCGCTATCATGTGTATTTGAACTAAATTCAATCTCAAATGCCTATCACAGAAAGGATCAAGCATCTATAGGAATAAAATCCATGGCGTTTCCACCCGCAAGTTTAGGAATAATCTTCCGAACCAATTTTTGGTGTTCGGGATGTTTGTCATAGGTCATAAGATCCTCTTTTTTATCAAAGACAGAAATCTGGCCGTATTGAAAGCCCCTTTGCCAACGCGCCTCGTTTTTTCCAACCAACAATTCTTTGAGAACTGGAATTTTTCCTTTAAGGCCAGCAAGTTCATTCATCAACTCGGCAATTTCGTCATTAGAAACCCCGACCTTGAATTTAAAATTGAAGGCATGGATGAAATGACCCTTGTAACTCTTTTCGCCAAGTTTCGTGTCCAGCTTACCAATCGGAAAAAAATCCATTCCATTTCCAATTTCCATTCTCGGAAGAATTTTTCTCACTAGTTTCTGATGCTCGGGATGTTTCTCATAGGTCATGAGATCCTCTTTTTTATCAAAGACTGCAATCTCACCATACTGAAATCCATGTGTTCTCTTGGCTATGTTTTTACCTATCAAAAACTCCTTAAGAACAGGTACTTTCTTTTTTATAGCAGCCAATTCCTTCATTAAGGACGAGATTTCCTCATCCGGAACACCTCTTTTGAATTTAAAGTTGAACCCATGGATAAATGGTTTTTTGGCAGGTTCGAAAGCATAGGATTTTTCCTTGATCACTAGAGCAGCCAAAGCGCTTAACTTGATGAATTTTCTTCTAGATTTCATAACTTTCAGGTCATCATATGATGGTTTGCTAATCAAGTCTTGTCTCCTAGCCGTCATCCCTGAAACCTTACTCCTCGCTCTCCCCTCGCATCGGCTGGCCCAACCTGATATAATCGCCAACGGGTCAACCTGTTGAGCCTTTCGATTGATTCGCCTATTACAAGTTTTCGCTAATTTTTTAACGAGCCTTCATGCTCCAAACCCTATTCCCCTCACCCTAGACGTCGCTGCATTAGGGAGTCAAGGGCGGGTAGGGTGGTTTCAATTCGGCTTGTCGGAGCCGCCATCGTTGGATGGCGGCATGATGTCTTCCAAACTTTGTCCCAAAGCACCCCTTTTTCTTGGTCTTATGTCCCTAACTCGTAAGGGGAAACCTAGTGTTTATCTGGAACTTTCTGATTTCCAATAAATTAAGTTGCGATTTTGAATCCGGCGCGTCTACCAATTCCGCCATACCCTCTATTCGTTATTCTCGGTGCCGCTTCTGCAGATGAGGACAACCTTTTATTCACAAACAACTTTATCCGAAGCTAAAATCTCCCGGCGAGCTTCTCGACGATGTGTTGTCCGATGTTGAGGGATGCGGTGGCGGCTGGTGACGGGGCGTTGCATACGTTTACGATCCTGTCCGTTTCTTGGATGAGAAAGTCGTCGACGAGTCCGCCGTCGGGAGTTACTGCCTGAGCCCGAATTCCAGCAGGAACGGATTTTAGATGCTCGGCGTTGATCTCGGGAATGAGTCGGCGCAGCGCTTTGACGAAGGCTACCTTGTTGTAAGAGCGCCACATTTCACCGAGGCCCATCTTCCAGTGTTTCCATGCCATTTTTTGGAAGCCCCTGTAGAATAGGGATTCGAGAAGGTCCCGCAGGTTGAGGTCGAGCTTGCCATAGGCTTCGCGACCAAAGGCGAGCACTGCGTTGGGGCCGCATTCGACGGAGTTGTCTATCATCCGGGTGAAGTGGACGCCGAGAAAAGGAAACTGAGGGTCGGGCACCGGGTAGATAAGGTTGCGACAGAGGTGACCGGCTTCCTCCTTTAACTCGTAGTATTCCCCTTTGAAGGGAATGATCTTGGCGGGTGGGGTTTCTCCCCCCAAGGAGGTCACTCGGTCGGAGTGAAGGCCCGAGCAATTTACGATGAAGGAGGTTTCGACCTCTCCTTGGGACGAGTGTACGATCTGACCGTCCGCGGTTTTGCTAATCCGGGTAACCTTGGCATCGTTGATGACTTGGTTGCCGTCTTTTTCATCTACGCGATGCGCCAGGCGTTCGCATACCTGACGATAATTGACAATTCCGCACTCGGGTACATGTATGGCTGCGACGCCGGCGGAGTGGGGCTCGAGCTCAGCGAGGCGTTCTTTCGAGATTAGTTCACAGCTAATTCCATTGGCTTGTCCACGCTCGTAGATTTTTTGCATGCGGGGAACTTCCTCTTCATCGAGGGCAACGATTACCTTCCCGCAAATGTCGTGGTCGATGCCTTCCTTTTGGCAGAAGGTTTCCATGGCTACTTTTCCTGCGCGGCAGTTGATCGCCTTGAGGGAACCCGGTTTGTAGTAAATGCCGGAGTGCAGTACCCCCGAGTTGTGGCCTGTCTGGTGCTCGGCCACGCGGGTCTCCTTTTCCAATACGATGATTCGTTTGCTTGGGTGGCTTTCAGTGAGGCGGTAAGCCGTTGCCAAGCCAACGATCCCACCGCCGATTATACAGATGTCGGACTTCACGAATGATTTTAGTCGAGTTTTATTTTTCCGTAGGCGCGATCAAAGTGAACGTAACCGCCATCGGGATAGAATATTTGCCCAGTAGTGTGTGACGAGCGTTCGGAAGCTAGAAAGGCCACAGCATCCGCGATTTCCGCATCCGTGGTCATCCGTTTGCCGAGTGGGATGTTTTGCTCAATGGAGGCCAAGGTTTTTTCGGGGTTGTCGAGAGAGTCCAGCCAGCGCTTATACATGGGGGTCATGACCTCGGCAGGGATCACGGCGTTGACTCGAACGCCGCGATCGGCGAGGTCAAGAGCCCATTCACGAGTAAGGGCGTTCATTGCGCCCTTGCAAGCGGCGTAACCGGATGTCCCGCCTTGTCCCGTGACGGCTACCTTGGAACCGATGTTTATTATGTTCCCTTTCGATTCTACAAGCTTGTCCAAGGCGAAGTGCGTGAGTGTGAAAACGTGGAAAAGGCTCTTTTGAATAGAGCTCTGGAAATCGCTCGGAGAGGAGTCGAGGCCCACCCCGTCGTTCACTCCCGCATTGTGCACGAGTACGTTTAGACTTCCCCCTCGGTCGACGGTTTTTTCGACTGCGTTGCGGCATGCCTCCTCGTCCGTGAGTTCGGTCGGGATGCAGAATGCTTTCCCTCCCGAGGACTCAATCTCTTGAATAAGCTTTTCGGCGATTTCGGGATTACGGTCGACGATAGAGACGATCGCACCTTCTTCCGCAAAGGAACGAACAATTGCTTCGCCGATTCCTTTTGCCCCGCCCGTGACGAGTACGACCTTGCCTTGTAGTTTTAGATTCAAGACGCTGCGACTGCCTTTTGGCTAGATGTGCCAAGACCTTCTATTCCCAGTTCCACGACGTCGCCGGGTTTCAGGTATTGCGGAGGATCGAACCCGAGACCAACGCCGTGAGGGGTTCCCGTCGAGATGACGTCTCCCGGCAAGAGAGTCATGAACTGACTCAGATAACTTATGAGAAAAGGAATCTTGAAGTGAAGATTCGAGGTATTGCTTTCTTGTTTGTTCTCCCCGTTTACCGTAAGCCACATGCGGAGGTCGTTTACGTCCGAAAGCTCGTCGGGCGTGGCGAGGAAGGGCCCCAAGGGAGCAAAGGAATCGCAGCTTTTCCCCTTCACCCATTGGCCACAGCGATCCAGTTGGAAGCCTCGTTCACTGTAGTCGTTGTGAAGGGAGTATCCTGCGAGGTAGTCGAGAGCTTCGGTTTCATCGACGTAGCTTGCCCGCTTGCCGATGACGAATGCAAGTTCGACTTCCCAGTCGGTTTTGTCTCCCCCACGAGGAATTATCAAGTCGTCGTTCGGGCCGCAAAACGCGGAGGAGGCCTTGAAGAAGATTACTGGTTCGGCAGGCAGTGCCATCCCAGATTCGGCGGCATGGTCGGCGAAGTTCAAACCGATGCAGACTATCTTGCTCGGGCGATTGATAGGTGGGCCATAGCGATCGCCGTCAGGAAAGGGAGGGGATGACTCGGCGTGCTCTCGGGCCCATTCCGCGAGGCGTTCGAGACCATCGGTCTCCAGGAATATTTCGTCGTAGTCTTCTTCGAATGCGGAGACGTCGACCTCGCGACCGTCGGGCAGGATGAGCCCGGGTGATTCTTCTCCAGGTTCTCCTTTTCGGATTAATTTCATGCTGTGATTGTAGTTTTTGGTGAAGGTTTGCTATTGGCGAAAATTGATCAGCGAAGCAGCATCGTGCCACCATCGACGTCATAGGCGGAGCCTGTGATGAAGGCAGCTTCGTCGGAGCATAGGAAAGTGGCAAGCGCGGCGATTTCCTCAGGTTGTCCCATGCGCCCCATTGGTTGATATTCGGAAAGTTTCCTGAACATCTCGGCGCGTTTCTCCTCGTCTGGATAGTACTCTTTCAGGTACCCGTCGACAAATGGCGTCTGTACCCGTCCAGGGCACAAGCAATTGCATCGGATACCCTTGTCGACGTAATCTTTGGCCACGCTTAGGGTCATTGCCAGAACAGCTCCTTTGCTGGCTGAGTAGGCAAACCTTTCGGAAATTCCGAGGCGCGAGGCAATGGACGCTAGATTAAGGACGACTCCTGACTGCGCCTCGACCATTCCTGGGAGAATGTGATGCAGGCAGTTGTATACGCCCTTAGCGTTAATTTTGAGAATACGGTCGAAATCTTCCTCACTCGTCGTCTCCGCCGTGCCTATGTGGGCGATGCCGGCGTTGTTTACCAATACAGAGACTCGTCCGAGTTTTTCGATCGTTTCCTCGGAGGCATTTAGCACACTTGCTTGGTCTGAAACATCGGAGGAAAACGCTTGCGCTGTCCCGCCGCCTTCTCGAATTGCGGAGACGGTTTCGTTGGCGGCTTTTTCATCCAGTTCCCAGATGGCCACCGCGGCTCCGCTCGAGGCAAACCTTTTGGCTATGGCTTGTCCGATTCCCTTGCCGCCTCCGGTCACTACGGCCACTTTGTCTTTGAGAGATATTGAGCTCATGATTTCGAGTTTTTATAGAGACATCCCTCGCCTCCAAGGCAGAAAATCGTCTCGTCCCTGCCGAACGGCCTTTGTCATTTTTTCTCCGCTTGCATAGGCGATGACGGATTCGAAGAGTTCATCCCCAATATCCTCGACGGTGCTTTCCCCTCGGATGATCGGCCCAGTGTCAAAGTCGATGTATTCCACGAAGGATTCTGCGAGTTTGCTATTGGTGGAAACCTTTACGACCGGGGCTACGGGATTCCCCGTGGGCGTGCCTAGCCCTGTGGAGAAAAGCATGAGGTTGGCTCCCGCCCCTGCCATCGCGGTAGTCGACTCGACGTCATTGCCGGCTGTACAGAGAAGAGAGAGTCCGGGCTTGGAAACCCAACCCGGGTAGTCAATGACGTCGACCACCGGAGAAGTACCGCCTTTTCGAGCGGCGCCCGCCGACTTTATGGCATCCGTGATCAAGCCGTCTTTTACATTGCCCGGAGAGGGGTTCATGTGAAAACCGGATCCGGCTTCCTTTGCCCGGTCTTCGTAGTTTCTCATGATTTCGATGAAGCGCAGACCTATGGCCGTTTCCGCGCAACGGTTAACCAACTCCTGTTCAACTCCGCAAAGCTCAGGAAATTCGGAAAGGATTACGCGACCACCCAGAGCGACGGTCAGGTCGGCGACTCGGCCGAGGGCGGGGTTGGCGGAAATGCCAGAAAAACCGTCGGATGCTCCGCACTCCATGCCTAGGGTGAGCTTGGAGAGAGGGGCAGGTGTCCGTTCACACTCATTAGCTTTGCGGAGGCCTTCGAACGTTTCGCGGATGGCTTGTTCGAGCATCTCTCGCTCGGAGGCATGTTTTTGCTGTTCGTATACGAGGAGAGGTTTGTCGAAATTCGGGTTTCTCTTGTTTATTTCCTCCTCCAAAATGGAAACTTGAGCGTGCTGACAGCCAAGGCTCAATACGGTTATACCTGCCACGTTCGGGTGGTTCGCGTATCCCGCCAACAAGCCGCAAAGTTCATGCGATATCCCGCGTGTCTCGCCACAACCAAGACCGTGGACAAGAAATTTCACTCCATCCACGTTAGAGAAGATAGGTGAGGATTCGTTGTTTCCCTCTTCGGGTAGGCTAACGCTCCCAAGATCGCCACCTGTTCGGCATGTTTCTGCGAGTTCTTGGGCAAATCTCTGATAATGGCTGCGTTGTTCGTAACCCAGTGCTCGCAGCATGGCCTCTCGAAGAAGCTCCACGTTACCGTTTTCGCAGAAGACCATCGGTATGACCAGCCAGTTGTTGGCGGTACCGACTGAACCATCGCTACGGTGAAAGCCATTGAAGGTAGCGTCCTTCCAGCGAGAGACGTCTGGCGCACGCCAAGATATCTCCTCGGTCTGTTCGCCATATCCCGCTGACCGATGGATGAGATTCTCGGTGGTGAGAGGCCCTCCACGTGGAACGGTTTGGGTGGTCTCTCCCACAACCACACCGTACATGGTGGCGAGGTCACCCTTTTTAAAATCCTTGGCGGCAAATTTATGCTTGGCTGAAACCTTCTTAGTTAGTCTAAAGGTTTCGCCCTCTATCTTCACGATTTCGTCCGAGTCCAAGTCCCGCAAAGCCACAACGAGGTTGTCTTCACGGGCAACCTTCATGGCAGTTTTGGAGCTCGAATGCATGGACGAGTCTTATGCTTGTAAAGCTTTGATAAGACAACGTTGAAAGCTCTAAGGAAGTTATGACACGCTCACGGGTTGCGATGACGATTCTCATTCGTAGGTTTAAGGGAATGTTGTTAAGCGCTCAGAAAGCAAGCATCCGAAGAAATCCGTTTATTGCGGGTTACCAACCGGGCGAGAGGATCGCTGCGGTGGTTCAAGGCCGAAGGCCGGGATGCGCGGTATGGAGCGCGACCGAAACCAAGTGTCCTCCCCGGCTTTTCCGGGCAAGTTTTTTGTCAAACGATTACCGGCGAAGACCGGTCGGTCGGGCGAGGCGCATAAACCCGAAAGGAAACATCCGCCATGGCTGTCACAAAAAACGTCCGTTCCGCGAAATCCGCGGTCTCTAAAATTCGTAAGGCTGCAAAACCAGTTGCCAAGAGGAAGTTCAAAACCATCCGCCATGGGCCCGGCGTGCTCACCAAATCCTTGGGTCTCGAGGGCTGGGAGAAATTAGAACCCGTCATCCTGGCGGCCCTCGCATCAGAGGAGCCCCTTTTGCTTGTCGGGCGCCACGGTGCCGCCAAAAGTTTTTTACTTGAGCGTTTGGCGGAAGCTCTCGAACTGGAATTCAGGTGTTACAACGCCAGCTTGCTCAATTTCGACGACCTTGTGGGATTTCCTATACCTACTGAGGACAAGCAGTCGCTCCGCTATATCTCAACTCCGGCGGCCATCTGGGACGCCGAGGTGGTTTTCCTAGACGAGATAAACCGAACCAAGCCCGAGTTGCAGAACAAGCTCTTCCCCATCGTCCACGAGCGTCGCGTACAAGGGGTGAAACTCGAGAAACTGCGTTATCGTTGGGCGGCCATGAACCCGCCTCCCGGAGATGATGACGAGGATGCGTATCTGGGGGCAGAACCCTTGGACCCGGCCCTCGCCGATCGCTTTGGGTTCCTCGTTCCTGTCCCTGAATGGAGCGACCTGAGCAAGGAGGAGAAGCGTCGCATGCTTGGAGACCAGTTCAAGGGGCGACACGATTTCGCGGTCAAGCCTCCCGAAGTGCTAGCCGAGGCCAGAAGGGTCTATGTCGGGTTGCAAGCGAATCCTCCCGACGGATTAACCGAATATCTGATTCAGTTGGAGAAGAATCTTGCCCTGGCCGACCTCTATATTTCAGCCCGCAGGATGACCTCTCTGCACCGGAACATATTGGCTGTGCAAGCGGCTCGTGTGGTCTTGGCTCATTTGGCGAGTGAAGTGGATGCAGTCGTAGTGGAGTGGGAGGAATCAGCCTTGACCGCCTTGATTCATTCCATTCCTCAAGTGGCGGGAGAGACCTCGGTGGACTATGCCGGACTGGCGACCGCCCATCGGCAAGCATGGGAGTTGACAAAGCTCGGCGACGACGATCCATGGAAGCAGATTCTAGAAACTCCCGATCCGCTGGATCGCCTCGCGGTGGCTGCCGGCTTGGGAGACAAGCTGAGTGATTTCGACTTGGGAAAGGTGATTCTCGAGGCCGTTTCCTCCCAAGACGAAGGAGGGTTGCGGACCGCGACGGCGCTTGCAGCCTACTTGCGATTCGGACTGGATCGCAATGTTCCGGGTACCGTTGTGGAGACCTTGGCTCAGGAGATTTCACGAGTGCTCGTGCCGCGGAAGGGAAAGAGCACGGTGCGTGGAGCTCTTGCCAGCGTACTGCGTGAAATCGGTAGCATCGTTTATTTCGATGGAGGTACCCTGATACGCGATCGTTATGCCCGCAACCTGCTTTACGGTTTGCTGCCCGACGGTTACTGCCAAAGTTCTCCGAGGGAAGTGCTCAAGTTCTTTAGTTTGCAATGGAAGAAACTCGACTTGGATCGCATCGAGCTGGAAATCCCGGAGCAATCAGAGCAGGAGCGTAAGCAATGAGCCGATCTACTTATTTGGCCCCCGATATAGTTGTTGGTATATCAGGTATCCTGCACAACATGAGCGTGCCTCCGCGCACGACCGTCAATTACCGCACGCGTCCGGTGTACAAGGCTACTTTGGTCAGTTTCCGGCATTGGCTACTGTTCAGTGGGTTCACGGGTTTCATGGTCCCCGGAGACAAAGAACTGAATCAACTTTTCTCCGGATGCTCTCCCGAGAGCATCTGCAGTTGGTTGGCGGGTCAGGGCGTTTCCTTGAAGTCGGCCGATCAGGCTGTTGCCGAATTGGGCGGAGTGCTGATCGGAAAATGCGATACCTTTGAAAACTATAGAAGACAAAGGTTGGAGTCCACGATGCACCTGTCGCATTTGTGCGACGATCTCGCACTGACCATCGGGATTCTAAGCAGGGCAGTGGGGAACCTTTTTCTTTCTTCTCGTCCGCCCAATTACACTTGGGACGCCTTGCTGGAAGTTTATTTCATTTTCGACGATCCTCGCATACCCGGGCAAAAAACTCCGAAGAAGATAACTGCGGCCATCTTGCCTCCACTTCTAAAAAAGAATTCAAGGAAGGGAAGAGAATGACCTCTTTTTTTGGAAATATAATCAGCGGTTCCAATGATCTCCGGCTTCGAATTTTCAACGTGCTGCCCGCCGCAGGCTATCAGATGGATCGCTTGCTCCAGTTGATGGACGTGGTGGAGAGCGACCTCAGTCCTACAGCCTGCGTGGAGTGTCGGGTCAAGCCGCGGATGCACTTGAACCCCGAGTTCGTGGAGGAACACTGCCAGCGCGACGAGCACCTCTTCATGCTTGTGATGCACGAGCTATACCACGTCATCTTGGGGCACACCCGGTTGTTCGAGCGGGTCACTCCCCTCCACAATTTTGTTTTCGACGCGGTAATAAACTCAATGCTCTGTCACGAGTTTCCCGAACCCGTATACCGTGAGTTTTTCTGCAAACTTAACGACTGGAACAGCTTTCCAGCTCGGTTGCTTCGTCCGCCGCCGAACTGGCGATTGGGAGGGGAAGTCGAGATGCCGGAGGATGCCCGTTTGGGCGAGGTTGCAGTGATTGAACTGTTGTACGGGGGATCTCGAGAAGACAATTCGAACATCACTTACCACGATGTGTTCAAGGTGGTGGCGGGATGCCTGCAGGAAATCGTGTCGAGCGAGGATACGGATAAGTTTTTCGAAGGAGCAGTACTTCTGGGCGACCATTCCGGAGAATCCCTCTCGGGCGAACTGGACCAGGCGGTTCTTTCTGATGATGCCGTTCAGGACGTCGTCCGCAAAATCGTTGAGAAGTGGCCCCCCCCGGACAAGCCTATCTCAGGTCGCGATGATGGGAGGAGCCCGAGCGACTTCTTCTTGCAGGAAGGACGCAATCCGCAGGCTAAGTTTCACCGGGAACTCCGCAAGTTGTTTGGCAAGGCAGGTATCTTGAAGCACGGGAACTCCCGCAATAGGTCATGGGAAAGAAACGAAACCGTTCAGGAAGCGCGGACCCCATTACCCCAACTTGACGATCGTCGGGCGCCGGGTTTGGAGATAGCCCTTGGTTTCCGCCCTTTTTTCTTTGACGTGAAGCGCAAGCACCATCGGGGTCGGCTAACTCCTCGCGATACGGCCTATGTTTATCTGGATATAAGTGGCTCGATGTGGGGGGTCTTGGCCAGCCTTACGACCGCCCTGCGTGAACCTCATCGAAAGGGAGAGGTTAAGCTCTTTGTCTTCAGCACCTTGATTGATGAGGTGGAACCGAGGATACCCTTCGACAGGCAAAACCTTCAGAACACCGGTGGGACTGACATCGCTTGCGTGTATTCTCATTTGGCGAACCTGCCAAAACCCGAGACACCCAAGCGGGTGGTCGTCCTTACCGATGGTTACGTCGGGCAACCCAACCGGAATGATCTCAATGTTTGGAAGGAGAGGAAGGTGAAGCTTTACGTAGGTCTTGTTGGTCAGGGATACATGGCCGACCTCCTTCCTCATGCATTCGAAGTACGCGAACTTCCGGCCTTTGACTAAAACCATCAAGCACAAAAAATGATGAACCCAGAGACCGGTTTGCATTTTGCCGAATACGTTTCCAGCGGTCATCCCGATCGCCTTGCGGATGCCGTGGCCGAGAAAATCGTTGCTTGGGCTGTTCGCCAAAATCAGCGGGCTCTCGTTGGCGTTGAGGTCGCCGTTCATGACGACGAGGTTTTCGTTGATGGACGAGTTGCGGGTGTATTGTTGAATGCTGAATGCGCGACCAAAGAAATTGATTCCTTGGTTCGTCTGGTTTACAAGGAGGCGGGTTATGGTGAGCACTGGGGGCCAAAACCCGAGGACCTCCAGGTTTGCATTTCAACCTGCATAGAGGAATTGTCCGAGGATGAGGATGACATTCGTTCCCTGTCTGACGACCAGAACATTGTCCTCGGGTTTGCCGAGGACTCCCCTGAGACCAATTACCTGCCGCCTGTTCATTGGCTTTCCAATAGACTCGGGCGAAGTCTGGAAGCTTGGCGCTCGCGAAGGGTTCGCGACTTCGGCCCCGATCTCAAGGTTTTACCGATCCTTCGCCGTATCGGGAATGGTTCGTCGACGAGTTGGGATTGGGAACGCCTTACCGTCAGTCTCCAGCACCGCAAGGGAATCGACTACGAACTGCAGTACCGGCAACTCTTTCCCTTTCTCGCAGACACCTTGAACGGATTCGAAAAACAGTCCGGACTGACCGGATTATCTTCCACCTTTGGGATCGATAAGTTTTATCTCAACGGGGCGGGGGACTTTTGCCAAGGCGGTCCTCAAGGCGATAATGGATTGAGCGGCAAGAAACTGGTGGTGGACCACTATGGGCCTACGATCCCGATTGGCGGAGGAGCTCTTTGCGGGAAGGATCCGCACAAGATAGATCGTGTAGGCCCATTGCGAGCCCGCCAACTTGCCAAACGCCTATGCAAAATGCACGGAGAGCTCGCTCGTGTCCGTCTTGGTTGGTCTCCGGGAGAAGCCGAGCCATTTCTTGTGGAAGCCCATTTGCGACATGTCGCTGGGTGGAAGGAACTTGCGGTCAATCAGCTGCCCCCCCGTGACTGGTTCGGCATTGACGTTATCTACAAGGATCTCGATCTCGGGATCGTCGATTGGCCGAAAGTGGCTCTGTCGGGCTACTTCCAAAGCCCCGACCTGCCTTGGGAAAGGTGAAAGACCTATTCGGTTCTCCAGTCCTTGGCAGAGTGATCGTAGAGGCGGACGGTATTGGAGGGCGCTTGAAGGTCTAAGTAAGTCCAAGACGAGGTTGCATGATCATAAAGGTGTGGGTAAAGTTCGGGCCGTGTCCAGAGCCAACCGATCTTTGCTCGCCAGAGCCAGAGCGCGTTTTCTTCTCCTTCGGAAACATAAGTCCAGCCTAGCCGTGCATGGTAGATCCAAGGGTAACTCCGGGCGTGAAAAAAGCCAAACCACGGTAAGCTTTTCCAATGGGCTTCCAGCGAGGTGGCATTTTGATCGAGGGCTGAGTCTTGTCGGAATTTCCAACCGGGCGAGGAGGCATGGGTGAGTGAGACGGGAACCTCGTCCGCATTAAATACGCGAAATAAGGATTCATCCAGCGTCGTCCAGCTTTCGATCGCGCCCGAACGGCGGGCTTGTAGGGCTCGCCGTTCCGTGGATGGGGGAGCGGGTAAGTATTCGACCCCATAGTTGCGGACGGGTATGCGAATACCGTCTGCGGACGAGACGAAATGTCCGATGGCAGGGTAGAGGTTTCCCGATAGCGTGGACTTGGGCCACTCGTACGGGGAGTCGACTTGGTTGAGATCGGTGACTCGGACGCCGTTGTTCGTCCGTCCGATCAGGTAGGAGCCGTCGGTTGCCAACTCCGAGAGGTTTTCACCTCTGAACAGGCTGGATGTCTTGGTAAAGAGGCCCGACTCGTCTATTCGGTAGCCATTGACTCCAGAGGACTGCGAGTTCGACAAACCGACGAAGGCGTTGCCTTTCGCCACGGAGAGGGGGCCAGAGGTGCTCGATAGGTCGAGTTCATCGAGGTAATAGGCGAGGGTGCCGTCGTATGCGCAAGCTGTCAAAGAGCGACCATAGCGTTCGGTCTCCGGTCTGATCTGGAATTCTCCGGAGTCGTCGTAGAGGATGACGGGCATGGGGCGGTAAATGCCGATGGAGGTGTCCTTGCTTTCCGCGAAAAGATAGGCTTCTTGCGAGCCTTCTTCCAGTTGGTGTACCCCGGTTAGCAGGCCGGGTAGTGATGCCGTGGCGAGGGTCTTGGGGGTCTTCGGCTCAGTAAGGTCGAATCCATGGAGACTGGAGTTTACGTCCGATTTCACGACTCGCCAAGTCTCCTTTGAATCGTAGAGATGATTGGTGACTGTGGATCCGTACAGGATGCGATCCTGCAGCAGGAAGGGTTCACTCCATTGGACATTCCCCGATAGGGTGATGCTGGCGTTGGCTTCGTGAACAAGAGTCGATCCCGCCAAGTTTTCCTCGAAGGTAAAAGTGTGTGCCTCGACGGTTGCCGAGCCATAGGTCGGATAGGGGTAGAGAGCATCGTCGATCATCATGCTTGATCGCCAGTATTCGTAAGGAAAGTAAGTTTGACCCTTTTTGCCTACGGTAGCCCAACAAACGGTTTTTTCGTCGAGGATGAAG
The DNA here is from genome assembly GCA_002730975.1 of Opitutia bacterium. Taxonomy (GTDB): domain Bacteria; phylum Verrucomicrobiota; class Verrucomicrobiia; order Opitutales; family Seribacteraceae. The sequence continues at coordinate 9,343 of PCBO01000004.1, read as the reverse complement.
GTCTTCAATTCTGGGCGATTATTATTATTTTTCAGTTTTACCTCTGCGGAGGCTAACTTGATTGCGGAACCGTTGGATTCCAAATCGTAGACCTCGGCCACTAGTTTTCCGTTGTTGGCCAGGGCCAGATGAAGCTTCCCCGCATGGACGAGGCTGCCGGCGATTGTGCCCGCACCGAGGTTCAGCGAACTGATTAGTTCATCGGGGGTTGCCGTTTTTGTTACGCGTAGCGTGGCGTTTGCATCCTGCGAGGACATTCCCCAACCCCAATAATATCCCCCTTGGTCTTCGATTTGGAGAAGGTGTTCGCCTGAAAGGTGGATACGGTCGACCTTCCATGCGAGAGGCATTCGGGCCAAGGGTTTCGGGTTTTCACGGTCGGCGAAATCAGTCACCCTGAGCTCGTTCCCCGAAATTGAGAAAATGCGCAAGCCGGTTGCATCGGGGGCCGCCCTGCGCGCTTGAAAGCGGTGGGTGATTTCGCCTCTTGCGATCAGGCCCGCATTCGTCACTTCGAGGATCTGCACCTTTTTGACGTATCTTCCTTCTTCCCATGATTGGAAGGGAATCAGGAACAGGTTTTGGGAGGGCAACTGTCCGATCGCCTTCTCGTCGTAGTTGGCCTCACTCCAAGAATAGGCTCCTGCTTGCCCCATGAACACCCGATAGGCGAGGCGCGGTTTTTCCTTATCGGAAACGTCGAAGAGGGAAGCGGTCACTCGCCCTTCTTCCACGCCCACGGCGAAAAGCTGGTCGCCCATTGGCTGTATGTACTCGGACCAACCGGGAACGATCAGCTCGGATATGAGTCGGGGCTTCTCTGGTTTCGTCAGGTCGATTATGAATAGGGGGTCGGTGCGTAGAAAGGTCACGACATAGGCGTAGTCGCCGTCGAAACGGGTGGCGTACAGGGTTTCACGTTCGGCCAGTTCCATGGCACCCTGGCGTTTGCCGGATGAAATCTTGAAAGTCTCCAGCAATGAATATCGGTTTCTCCAGTTTCCCTCACGGTAGGCTTGAGAGATGACGGTGAGGATGCCGTTGCGGATACGGAGCTTGAACTTGTCGAGCACGCGACCACCGGGTTTAACCTCGGTTATCTGTTCGGGGACGCCAGAGAAGCCCGTGAGGTCGAATACACGTACGAGGTGCTTGTTGTAATAATCGGATGGGTCTCGGGTGACGACCATCAAGTTACTGTTTGTGGCGGAGATAACTTGAGGGGCTCCCGCGAGGATTTTCTCATCGATTTTTTGAGGATTGTCGGGGTCGCTTAGGTCAAAGGTGGCGAGGCGTGTACTGTAGGAGAAGGACCAGTTTTGCCATGCCATCTTGTCTTTTTCCCATTTTTCGGAGAGCACGTAGAGTTTGTCCCCTACCATCCGGCTTTCGCGATATGAGGCGTCGAGATCTAATCGAGCCACTTCCGTAATCTCCGAATCGTCCAGTTTCAGCACCCTTACCTCCGACGAATACGGCCAGCTTTGGCCGCTTTTTCGGGCAAGCAGGTATGCATAGTGTCCATCGTCGGTGACGTACATTTGTTCCCCTGATGCCGGAAGCCTGTGCCGAGCGATCACCTTTGGATCATTGGGCTTCGAGAGGTCGACCACCTGCAAACCTCTCATCTGGTTGAAGAAATACAGCCTGTCTCCAGATAGTCGCCAAACATCGGACTCCTGTACGTTGTCCGTGCCGTCGTCCGAAACTTCGGCGCTGTCCGTCACTGCGCTCATAGCCAGTTCCGCAGTTCGAAATTGAGCGGATGCGAACGAAGCATCCCCCTCCCTAGCTCCAAATTTGCTACGGCCTTCGTAAAAGGAATAGGGAAGCGGGTCGGAACTGCTCCACCTGACTCGGACGCGACTTCGGTCCACGTCGAAAGGTATCTCCAAGTAAATCTTGCCCACACGCGATCCCGGAAGGTGTCCTGTCTTAACCGCGTCCCAATCCCCTGTTTCCTTATTACGTACTTCGAGACGAACTCGTTTGGCTTCCGCCGGGGCGGAAACTTCGATCACGTCTCCCTTTTTAAACCAAATCGAAGCTTCGTTCCAACTTTCGCCAACTGCAAAGACAGCATTCGCCAGTATCGCGAAGCCGAAGCTTGCGATAAGCAAAGGGTGGCAAGCTCGATTCAAGGCAATGTTTTCAGGACCCTGTAAACTTTTCGGCGTTTTTCACCCAGCTTCCCGGGCCGCCTTTCATGTATCCGCTCTTTCCCTTTACCTTGCCCTCGGCATCGAGAAACAGGATGGTGGGATAACCCCGAACATCGCCGCCCAAACGCTTCTTGATCTCTTTCGCATCTCCCAAAGTGGGTTTTCCCCGAGGGAAGTCTGCTTCCAGAAGAACAACGTTTTCCTCTGCCCAATCCTTAAACTCGTTTTTAGAGAAAACTTCCTTCTTTAGGCGTATGCACCATCCGCACCAATCGCTTCCCGTAAAGTTTATCAGCACGGTTTTATCGCTTTTCTTCGCTTCTTTCAAGGCATCGTCGAGATTGGTCAGCCACTTGGTTTCAGAACCGCCAGCATTCTTTTTTCTGCCGCTTGAATCGGCAGTGGCGGTAGGAGTGGAGGTGCCGGACTTGGTCCATTTGGCCAACGCGCCTTTCGGATCGCCCGATACGTCGTCGCGACCGTTCTTGGTTATGGTTTCCCCGTCCGGTGAAACGATGATGAGTGCCGGAATGCCTCTCACGCCGTATTTACCGGCCAGACTGTTTGCCGCCTTGCCTCGGTGGGGTAGCGTAAGCCACTTCATGTTCGTTTCTTCCATGTAGTCCATTTGAGCCTGTGGACTTCTGTCGGAGCTGACAAAAACTATCTCAAAGTCATCTTTGTTATCGTCGCGAAATTTAACGAGACCGGGAGTGAAGGTTCTGCAAGGAGGGCACCAATGCGCGGAAAAATAAAATCCAACGGTTTTGCCCGCCAATTTGTTCCTTGAAATTTCTTTGCCGTTTGAATCCAGCAAGTTTTCAGGAAGCAGATCGGCCAAGCCGCCCTTGAGCGTGGATTGGGTGTCGGTACCTGTCGCCGAATTGCGAGCGGATTGGGTCTTAGCCTGCACTTGCTCTTGTCCTTCGGCCCATTTCGTTATACGGATTTGATCTTCGGGCACCAGCTTAGCCAAGGGTAGGGTTAGTTTTCTACCGGCAGCGGTCTTTAAAACTACTGTGCGGTTGGCGTACTCCATTAATTCCGCTTCCAAGGTGGTGCCGGAGGTACTTGTCCAGGTTCGGATTTCAGCTGCGGTCCAGACTGTTGCAAGGAAAAACAGGCAAAGAATAAGTTTTTTCATGAATAGCTGTTTGTATAGACTTTTATCGCTCGTCTCTTGTTGTTACTGGTGATATTGAATTTTATATAACCTATAGAGCGAAGGTCTTGAGAAAGCAAGGCATTCGCTTTTTTTTCTTGCCCGAAGCATTCCTTTTTCGCTGATGTATGCCCTTTATTTTTCCGACGCCTCCAAAAACCTAATCTTCAGAAATAAAGGAAATTGAAATGAGCAACGCATCTTTAAAACTACATAACGCCATGTGGCCCGGACTCGTGGGCAAGGGAGATGATGAAGGCCAAGAGCCTCCCATTAGTCTCGATCGGATGCTCGATCTTTCCGCAGGAGCCGACGTGGATGGCCAAAAGTTCGACGGTATCGATTATTTTCTGTTCCTTCCTCACACCAATCCCGAGGCTTCCGACGATGAACTGAAGGCCATTGCGGACAGCATCACCGGTCGTGGTTTTTCCATCGGTTCTTTGGTGGCTCCCGTTTGGCCCGGCACAGTTGGCGATTCGGCTATGGGCACAGAAGAGCAACGTGGGAAATTTCTCGATGCAGTGAAGATGGCTTGCCGTATCGCCAAGGTCTTCAATGAGCATGGAGCCCGAAACTATGGTGTGATTCGCATCGACTCGGCTGAGTTCGGGGTGGAGAAGTGGCGCGAGGATACTGGGACCAACACAGGCATCATTGTCGAAACCTTCAAGGAGGCCGCCAGAATTGCGGCCGATCATGGAGAGCGTCTTGCCGCCGAAGGGGAAATCTGCTGGGCAGGCATGCATAGCTGGAAAGATATGCTGGATTTGCTCGAAGGCGTCGGTATGCCCGAGACTCTTGGCTTTCAAGCCGATCTCGCTCATACTTACCTTTACACACTTGGTTACAACGCCCCCGAGTATGCCCTTTTGCAGGAAGGTTATTCCGAGGAAGAGTTTTACGCCGCCTACGAGCAGATGACGGACAAACTCCGTCCATGGACCATCGACTTTCACGTTGCCCAGAATGATGGACAGGTTCATGGAGCAGGTTCTCACGATAAGACGGGGAAGCACTGTCCCGCCGACGACCCAAATGGTAAATTAGATATCACTCGCTGCTCTCAATACTGGCTTCAAGATTTTGAAAGTCGTGGCATCAAGCATATCTGTTGGGATGGTTGCATGTTCCCGAACTCTACTTTGGAGAATTCCGAGACTTGGAACGTCATCCTCAAGGCGATGCTCGACGTTCGGGACTCTTAAGGGTTTCTCGGAGCTAAGCTTTGCCTTGGCTTTGGCGCGGGCAGGGTTCTTCTTCTGAACTTGGTTCTTGCAGGTTGGCTTTCCCTTTGTGCCAATCAATGCTTTTCCGCACTATTTGTGTCTGGAAAGACTAATGTGGATCTGTATGCATTTCTTGGAATTGATTAGTTTTTGTTTTCAACTTGTTAATTTTTAATTAAAAGCTACATTAGGTTGGCTTTCTACTTGTGAATTTCATTCTGTAATTGGAAGATTTTTAATACTTATTCACCAAGTGCTTTTTTATACACGCTCAGTTGTAATAGTTTCTGTCTTTGGGTTTTTCCTGTTTGGGGCGTTTCCTTCTTCAGTTCCCGGACAGGTTCCTTTGAATGGGATAGAGGCAAATGCAACTTTGCCCAAACTTGCATTGGTTCCAATCGAGCGTAATCAGGACGCTCTTACTCCTTTTGAAAAGACTGAACTTCGGCGATTGTTCGGCTTGGGCTTGAGGGAATTGGCTCGGCGTCCTATCCGTGGGGTTTTAGGTTACGAGCAAGAATACTGGCGTAATCCTGCCTCGGTCTACGTTTTGCGACCGGATGACGTCAGTCTCAATGGTCATGTGCTTACCGTGGAAGCTTTTCGGGGCGTCCCGGGAATGCACGTCACTCGTGGTACGGGTTACGACGATTTTGCCATTATGCGGAACTTCAGCGGTTCCTCCACGGAGAAGTTTCTCGCTATGGTGGATGGCAGGGAGGTTCTTCAAATTATGGGTGGAACGGTCAATGCCACGGGCGAGGGCGTTCCCTTGGAGATTTTGGATCGAGTGGAAATCATTCGCGGTCCCGGCGCTTCGATATGGGGCACAAATGCAGTAAGTGGCGTCTACAACGTCGTCACCAAGAGCGCGGCCGCTACGCAAGGAGATTCCGTGCGTTTGGTTTTGCGTGACGATGGTACTTTTCTCGGAGACTACGTTCATGGAGGTCGGGCGGGAGAGGATGCCTTTTATCGAATCTGGTTTCGCGACCAAGAGTATGCCGAGGGCACCTTAAGCTCAGGATTGCCCGCCAAGGACGACGGTTACTTCCGCAAGGTGGGTTTCCGTTATGACAAAACCTTGTCAAGGGATATTGACTTCACTTTCGCAGGCGCCCTGGGCAAGCGGCGAGTGGATCACGTGTTGGATTTGAGCCAGCGGTTATATTATGATAATTCTGCTGGAACTTTGGGAGCAACTCCCCTCGTTCCCATTGCCAATTTGCCCACGCACATTCCAGGTACTTGGCCCTCCTCTCGTGCTTCCGATCTCTCGATGCCTGCTGGGTTTACTCGATACGAATATTGGGGAGAAATGCCTCATGATGCAGGTCATCTGAGAACCAAGCTTTCGGGAGTTAGCGACTCTGACTTGGAATGGTCTTTGGCCTTTTATGCCGAGCAATACAAAACTTTCCTCGGGCATGTCGGTCATCGTTGGGAACGCAAAGAATACGACATCGACTTCAGGGCGAATACGATCCTCGGCGATCGGCATAACATAGCCTTCGGCCTGGCATCTCGTCATATGAATTTGGAAGTCGAGGACGTGGTTACGCCCCCTTGGAACTTTCCGGTTATCGATACGATACCCGGCACAACGACTCCTTCCTCCATGGTTCCTACTTCGGACATACCTATTCTCGACTACGGTGAGAATCCGACGAAGTTCGATCGTTTTTCAGCTTTCTTTCAAGATTCGTACGAATTTACCGACACTCTCCTGCTTTCTGCCGGAGCAAAATTTGAAGAGAGTGACCTTGCCGGTACCGGCGTCCAACCGGGAGCGCGCCTTTCGTGGGCAGTCAACGAATACAACGTCTTATGGTCAGCGTATTCTCGGGCTTATCGCACTCCTTCATTAGTGGAACGTTACACTAAAGTTTCCTACGCCCGCGTGTGGGTGCCAACCGATCCGGCGGATCCACTGAATCCGGCAAAGGGATTCTGGATGAATCAATCCTTTGCAGGTAACCCCAACAATGAAAAAGAGGAAACCGATGCTTTCGAAATCGGTTGGCGTTCTCAACCGTGGGTCGATTTTACTGTTGAACTGTCTCTTTATCACTACGATACCACAAATGCCATTTTTTCCGGTCCCCCTATTTACGAAGCCCACGACGTCAAGACTTCGGGGGGAGAGTTTACCTTCGACTACAGCCCTTTCCATTATTGGACACTGAAGGGAGGTGCATCCCGTACCATTAGCAAGAAGGAAGGTGTGGAAACCAACAATTTCCCCAAGACCTTGGCCAATTTTTCTTCTCATATTCGCTTGCGGGACGATCTCACCTTCACCCAGAATTTCTACTATGCTGCGGAAAGGACGATCCCCTCTGCATACAATCCCCAGTTCATCCCCGCTCACTTGCGGATGGATCTCGGATTCATCTGGAGACCCGACGAAAGTCTTGAAATCGGCCTTTTCGGTCGCGATCTTCTCGATCCCCATCACCCCGAAAACATGTACCAAGACTTGGAGCTCGAGCCTGCCCGAGTCGAGCGTTCCCTCCTTTTATCCATAACCAAGAGATTCTGAATTTTTTCCTTCCGTGCTTTCCCTGATTACCAGATTCAAAAATTTCGCTAAGGCGATGTGGTTTACGTCCTTCGCCATTGTGTCTGTTTGCGTCTGCTTCAATGCGAGTTTCGGGAAAACGGATTTTTCGGAGGATGCGAGAACGGAGGCTCGTCTCAAGGCGGCTTACCTCGCCCACCTCCTTCACTATTCGACTTGGGATGAGGAGGATCTGCCAAGTGCCCGTTCTACCGTTGGTCTTGCCGTAGTAGGTCAGGACCGTCACCATTTTGCTCAGGTTCTTTTATTCCTTATCGACGAATTGAAAATCACGCTTCAAGGACGCAAGGTGAAGGTGTTTTCCTTAGCGCGCATCCCGGATGCCGACGAGGAGAATGAAGTTTTTAAGGATTGCGCCGTCGTCTACTTCCTGCAATCGGAGGAAAACAGATGGTCCGAATGTACGCTATGCGACAAGAAAGGCGTGCTGGCCATAGGCGAGGGGAGTAAGTTTGCTAGCGAGGGAGCTTGCGTGAGCATTGTGAGATCACGAAATCGTGTTAAACTGTTGATTAATAGGGAGGGTTATGCTTCACGCAATCTCAAGGTCAGCTCGCGTCTTCTTAGGCTTCGCAGCACGGTTGAGATTTACCAAAAGGGTAGCTGAAGAACTTTCTAGTTATTTGAGTTCGGCCAACTTGATCTTTACTGCACGCTCACCTTCCCCCTTCGAATCTGCGATGTGAAGGAGTAACGTGTCGCCGGGTTTTTTCCTGCGTAGCATTTGCATGAAAGGTTCAATCCTTTCGAAGATTCTCTTGCCACCGACTTTCAGAATAATTTCTTCGTCTTTTAGCCCCACCTTTGCCGCGACTCCACCTTTGGCGACCTGTCTTAACAACAGACCTTTAGTCTTTGGTTTAAGTTTTTCCTGAAACTCGGAAGATTGCCCCCAGATTTCCTCAACCGCTGCCTGCATGGTAGTGGTGACGACTGTCAGTTTCTTTTCAATCAAGGAGCGGATTGCAGTTGGAGGAATGGCGGAAGCAATCCCTTGATGTACTTCGCCCAAAGTCATGGAGGCAACCTGAACACCAATGATCTCACCTCTGGAATTTAGCCATGGTCCCCCCGATGTGCCACCCGCTCCAATGCCCGCTATGGCGAAGGTTTCGGCAAAGGCGCCGTCGTACCACTCGAAACTCGATTTTTTCTTAGCCACATATCCGGTGATGAGGAGGTTGTGCCGAAATACTGGAGCTCCAAAGAGATAGCTTGGCCTTCCCTCGTTTGGGATGTTTTTAGCGATTGGAAGAAAAGGATATGGGGTTTCTCGTTTGGGCAGGGATAGCAGGGCCAGATCATGGGAACGGTCCGTGCAAACTAGTTTCAGTGGATGGCGACCAAGGGTGGGGGAGAGAGCCTCGTAACGCTTGCTCTTCTTCCGAATGACGTGACAGGCGGTGAGGACAAGACCTTCTTTGCTTACAATTGTCGCTGAACCGTCTAGCCTGCCGCCCACAAGTATTTCCAAACATGCAGGGGCTACCTTGGCGTAGAGAGGTTTTGCTTTCGCTTCTTTTACAGCCGCTGCGCTCGATGCCATTGAAAACAAGGTTATGATGACGGTCAAATGAACTTTCATAGAGTCTCTTTTCTAGGTTTTTCGTTTAAGCGCAACAAATCCTTTGCCTAAGTATTAGGAATACTTAGGTTTCATTAAATGAAGAGTTTGCTCTTCAGGATTATCGTGATTTGTTCTGCAATTCCTTTCAGCTCCTGCATCGAATTCGAAAGTCAGGAGCTGGTTTATCGATATGAAAAAAAATAATGACACCTTGTTGATTGCTCTCAAGTACGAAGGCATTTACGGAGCGACAAAGGCTGGCTTTGACGATCGATCGCAAGACGTCGCTACGGAAGAGCAATTGAGTGATAGGCAGGTCGAGCAACTGGAATCTGTTCTTGCGGGAGGGCGTGCCTTTTTCTTCAACAACTGGATAAGCGAGTATAACCGAGCCGGTTGCGCCGAGGCGTTGCAAAAGATGCAGGATGGCAAACATCCCGAAATGGTGTTCGGTGACCCCGAGGAAAAACTGCTAAACGCTTTGTTAGATTATTCTGAGGTGAATAATCTCGGTTTCTATCTCGACGAGAACAAGCGTTTGTGCGGAGTGCAGTCAATGCGCATCTCTCATTTCACCAGATTCATTCGATTGTTGAATGTGTTTTTTCGCCGTCAGTTCGTGGAAAAGTTTCCGAAACTGCG
>PCBO01000047.1 GCA_002730975.1 Opitutia bacterium | reverse complement strand
TCAGGTCTATGGTCGCGTTATGTTCTCCATCAGAACCTTCAAACTCGCCATTGGGCTTCCCCTTGCCGGGACCAGTCAAGTTACCATCGCCAGGTTCCGCATGATTCCCATCGCCGGAATCCGCATGGTTTTCATCACCGGGATCGGTGTAGTTGCCGTCGCCGGCGTCCGCATGGTTTCCATCACCGGAATCAGTATGGTTTCCGTCACCGGGATCCGTGTAGTTGTAGTCGCCCGAGGAGAAGGTCAGGTCATATTCCTGCTGAGCAGAGGCAGTTTCATCACCATCTAGCCAGTAGGGATTGTCACCGTAGTCAGTGCCGGACTCTCCATTCGGGTCAATAAGGACGATCTCATTATCCAAAAGTATCTTCCAGTACCCCCAGGCATCAGCCGTTGTGGCAATAAATTTAACCTTCGAGGGACTGGATAGGGTGTTAAAACTCTTAGACTTCGTCTGCCCTGAGTTTATTTCTGAAAAGAATGTTTCCGCTTGAGTCCATGCACCGTCAACAAAGAAAGAAATTTGAATAATTGAACCCGTTCCAGTGTTTTCAGAATTGGTTGAGGTGGAAGCAGATATCTCGAATTGGTGCTGGGCAACCGAAACATTGCCAAACAAGACAAACAGCAAGAGATAAAATTGGCTAAAACAGAAAGAAGCAATCGACGAACTAAGTTCGGAAAGCTTAATCTCTAAGGAAGAAAAGAAAACTGGAAACATAGTTTTGGCAATGCAAAGAAAGGAAATTACCTACAATACATTAGCGAGAACAGAGAAAATCTTGCATATTTTCTGAAGAAAAAATCAGGGGGCCGGCAGTATTCCCATCAAACATCTGACATTCAATAGTTTGCGAAAATTTAAAAAATGCATTTGCGAGCACAATTTCCTGAGCAAATAAAGTGGGGTGGTTCCACCCAGATATTGGCTAGCAAACGGACTTAACGTAAAACTCGATAAACCTTGCCCCAAGGCGAGAGGTGAACGGGGGCGAACAAGTTAGGGTCAAGCTTTTCCATGAGGAAACCCTGAACGAGTAAGGATTGGAAAACCTCGTCGGACATGAAGAACCATGCGGGGATCACTTGATATCCTCGAGAGGGTATCTCGATTACCTCGCCCTCAGCGAGTATCTCGTCACCTTCACGACCCAACGTTTGGGCCAAAGCAAATAGGTTGACACCTCGAATTTCTGCAATTTGAGCGATGCTCTTGCCTCCTGCGGGGACAGTATAGGTTCGAACACCAAGAAAAGCGGGGAGGTTACTTTGGATTAAGTGATACTTAGCGCCTTCCCCGATCTTGGACGGAATCTTCATAAGTTTTCCGGTTTTCACATCGTGTATGGAGCGATGGAAGGAAAATTTGACGGGTGTGGAAAAGCCGGGCAAATTTGCCAAACCAGTACCGACGTCAGCCTCGATCTTGTAACCACCACGCATGTTGAGCGTAATTTTGCTGCCGGAGGAGGTGACCCAGTCGGCCTGCGTCATGTAGGATTGACGCTTGAGGTCTGCGGCGGATGCAAAAGAGGGATGAGAATAGGCTTCGGGATCGAAGCGGTCGAGGAGGAATCGCTTGGCCAAGGTGGAGCGATAGGCATCTGCAGATAAAATGATGAGATCGCGCTGTTCGGGAAGGTATAGCAAGCGCTGGGGAGAAGACCTTTCCGGGTTTGATGGTATTCGCAAGCCGTCCAATTCGAGAGCGTCGACGACCTTGGCGGCTTCTCCGGGGGCACCGACAATTGACATCGACCCATACGGGGCGATGCCCTTATTGTCCTTCGTTCGCAACTTCCCTCGCCGGTCCAAGCGAAAGCCATTGGCAAAAACGAGGGAATTACCCTCGCGGCGGGCGTCTCGCAGGATTGACATCGCCTTAGGCACACGCCCTCCGGAGTATTCACTAAGTTGCTTGGCCATAAACAGGTTTCTGGAACTAAACCCCATGATAGTGGGAAAAATTCGCATGATTTCATAGGGTAAGAAAAGATAAACTTCATTCCTCTTCAAGGGGGCAACATAGTCAGGGTTTGCCAGATCAGCCAAGAGTCCGGGGTAAAAGCGCAAGTCGGGTGACCCGTCCTGAAAGAGAGCTTGAACGGCTGTTGTGTACCCGGATGCGTTTCCGTTGGTATCATCGTGAAGGTCCATGTATGTCTCCGCCTTCAATCGACAAAGGTTGGCAGCCTTAAGTTGAGAGGTGGAACGAAGAATTTCGGAGGTAAGAAAATTGTCCAAAGTCTGATGGGCGGGGGAGGTGAATGTACGGGCGCCTCCGTAGAACCAACTGCCCGACCCGTAGTCCCACCAAGTAAGGACGAAATCATCGGGCTCAGCGACACGGTTAAGAGCTTCCAATGCCTCAATTGTTTTACCCGGATACACGACGTGTGAATTGTAATTGCGAGCGTGTTGCAAGTTTGGCCGGACTAGAAAAACGACGAAACCCCCAACTATGACCATCGAAAGAATTTTCGCAGGCCAAGCCGATGTTGAAAGAGGATTGTTCTTGGGTACACTTGAAAATGCTGCCCGGACAAGGAGCCAAACAACCGCCATAAGAAGAAAAGTAACACCTAACGCGGCATAATTGCCCACATGCACGGTGAATCGAAGGCCTACTTTACCCTCGAAACAAAAATAGGCAATCGCGAGAAAGGGGACGGCCATGCAAAACTCCCATCTCCAAAGGATGAGAAGCAATAGACCGAACAAACCGAAAAAGGCGGTGGGAAGGATGATGGAGTCTTTGCGCTTGGCCGGGGGTAGGCATCTGGCGCAAGAACAAGATGGGGTATCTGCTAGGATGCGGTTACGGACGGTCTCGGGAGGAATTTTCCCGGCTTCACGGATGGTTTGCTTAACGTTGCGGAAGTTCAGTTGATAATTGGAAGATTCCGACGAAGCGGAAGATACCTGCTGCGGTCCTTGCAAGTAGCTTTCAAGCTTTCCCGTGACTTTGCCGTAAACACCGCCGAAGAGACCAACAAGTAAAAGAGAGACAGCTGCTAATACGACCAAATATTGCGGACGATGAATGGACAACGAAGGGGACAGTCGCTCATCCTCTATGGCTGAACTTTTGCCAATGGACCGGGAGTTAACCTCTGTTTGCGGAACGGTCTCCATAAAACGAAGAACAACAAAAAGAACAGGCAGAAGAAGCAAACCCAACCAAAAGCGCATGGGACTGCCCTCAATCATATTACCTCGAGACCACGCCTCGGAATACATTACCCAAGACAGCAGAATGGCGGTTTGAGAAGCAAAAGAAAAGGATGGTGAGCGCCAAAAAATCTTACCCTTGCGATCGATGAGATAATCCAAGGCAGCCAATCCGAAACGGTAACCGATGAAAGCTAGGCACATGGTACAGGTAATGGCCTGACCGGAACCATATAGAAACCTGTATAAATAGAGAGTCACGGCACCTGCCAAGGCAAGTTGAAGAGACTCTTTTCGAGAGGCAGCAAGCAGGAAAAACATGGCAAGAGCCGGCACCGTGATGGAAAACATATCGGTATCGTAATAACCAGCCAGAGTACGATTGTAATAGCTGTGAGTAACGCCTGCCAGACAGGCGGCAAAAAAGCCCCAAAGAGTGGAACCGTATAGGCGACCGATAAGAACGATCGGAATACAGACAAATCCGGCTACCCAAACAGGCAACCACAGCAGCAATTGCTCGATGGTGAGGGAGGGGAAGAGCTTTAGCAAAGCATAGGGCAAAGCGGTGATGGCTCCAGAGAAAATAGCTGACGGGAGGAGGTTGTTGTTTTGATGCAAACCCAAATGAGCTTTTTGTAAAATACTGCCGAAATAGAAACTGTCGTGAGTGTTCGCAACGGCCACGCCGTCCTTAACCATTTGAGGACGAATTAACTGGGTGTCCCCGTTCGCATCGACGTAAGTGGCCTGAGCAAACTCGATCCACTCCAATCGTGCATAGAAACTAAGTAAGTACGCGAGAAGGATGAAGATGATGGCGACCGACCAATGGGTACGATCCTTGGGTAGCTCGATAAGGCCGGGAAAGAAACCACGACCACGAATCATATCGGCGAGGCCTTTGTCGCTGAAGAATTTCCCGAGCGATTCCCCGATGGAAAGATTCAATTCCTCCGAATGCGAAACGGGTGCAGGGTCAGAATCGGTGGACTGACCGGATTTAACAACAGAGTTTTCGTCTTCCTTCATGCGAGCTATTCAGCAAAAGGAAAAGAGTCTGGCGGAACTCGGTTCTAATTGCAAGAATCAGCGAAATTTTTGCTGAAGTGTTTTCAAGCTCTTACCGAGATTAGCCAAGAGGTCAGTGGTTTTAGGAGCGTCAAACGATTTGCCCAAGGGAGTGCGGGTACCCATACGGATGCGTGCCCCGAGATTTTGTATGTGGAAGGCGTAGTCGTTGTTCACCATGATGCCGAGAACCTCTCCGCTCTTGGCAAAGACCAGATCCCCTTTGCCCGGATCAAACTTTCCCGTAATGAAGGTAAAGCGGTTATGTTTCACACGAATGTAACGACCGTCAACGCCATCGCGAATAAAATCCGTTTGCCCAAAGTTCGAGTGTCCGACGTCTACGACTACCGCTTCTGAAAACATATGAGGATCTTTGGGGGTGCGAAATAGCTTAACATCGTTCTTTTCCTCAAGTTCGCGAGGGTTGACGTAAACGGGAACAATAAGCATGCGAGGGTCGTCCATGAATGCGACTTCGTTGACGAGAATAGGAGCCTTGATGCCTTTCCCGGTAATCCTTCCACTAACCTCTATAAGCTTGCGGTATTGAGGTTCGAGACGAAATGGACTATCTTTAGCATGAACTAAGGTGTAAGCGAAAGTTCCATCTACGAGGATAATCGTTTCAGTTTCGTAAGTGTCGACCTTTTCGGCTCCGAGGAAGCCACCCTTGTGACGAAAAGTCATGGTAAGCTTTACTTTGTTCGCCACATAATTCGAATAAATTTCGTTGAGGGATTTTGCTTGGCGCTCGCTGATTTTATCGAGCGCTTCCTTTTGTTCGGCTACGGCTTCGGTGGTAGTCTCGGCGATATCCGCGACTTGCTGGGTGACATTCTGAACCTTGTCCCCTACCCCGGCAACTTCCTCGCTGACGTTCGTCACGGTAGCTTTAACCCCAGCGACTTCTTGACTAACATCGGAAACAGAAGCCTTCACGCCAGCCACCTCGTCGGTGACGTTGCTGATTCTCTCCCCTACGCCGGCGAGAGAACTACCTACGGTTTTTAGATCAGTGCCCACATCCTTAAGACCAGAATTCAAGGCATCGATGCGATCATCGATTGCGGCAGTGGACTTGACTAATTCGTCCCCTCGCTTTCGTTCGCTGGCAAGTGCCTCCTCAGCCTTGGCCGCGACTTCAGCCTTCGCTTTAGCCTGCTCTTCCGCCTTGGCTAAATTGACTCTAGCCGTAGCCACCTCGGATTCGGTGCGCGCTTTTTGAGCAGCCAATTCATCAGCCTCCTTCTTAGCTGTAGCGAGGTTGGAGGCGAGAAGTTCGACTTCCTTTTTAGCAGCCGCATTACGAGCAAGGAGTTCTTCGCGCTTACGCTCGATGTCTTCATTTGCCAGTTCTAGTTTAGCAGCAGCTTTAGCAGCTTCGTCAATCGCCACTTTATTGTCGGAGATGACGTCGTCCTTTTGGGCAATTAAATCCTCCTTCTGCTCCAATTCCAGACGGCGTTCCTCGATCTCTTCCTCGAGACGAAGTTTTTCAGACTCAAGATCGTCTTTGTCTCTAAGGAGATTAGCTTCGAGAGTTTCGTTTGTGGCCTCAAGCTCGGCCACGACATCGTCGTAGTTTTCGCCGTCCGAAACCCATTCCGTTACGTTCTTTTTAACAACTTTTTGCTCTTCCGTTGCTATGACGGCATCCGGCCCCACATCGAAACGGGCCAAGGAGAGAATACTTAGCAGCAGAAAATCGCAGACAACAAGAAGTAAGCTATGGTTCATACCTTTTTTGTTCCGCCTGCATAACCAACAAATGGTTTCTATACGGCCGAACGAAGAAAATTTTCAAAGCGGCCACGAAGAGAATTCCGAAGAGTGTGGAGGTATAGGCACCGATGAGCGCATCCTGCTTTACATCAAGAACCAGCAATAGAATCAGGGAAAGGACAGTGCCACCCAAACCGACATAGAGTCCGAGATCGAAAAGAGTGTCCTCATTATCGAGTAGTTTGACCTTCAACCGAGCGTCAGCCTCTTCACGCTTAACTTGCGAAATTCGTAACAAACAGAAGACAAAGATAACCAACTGTAGTAAAAGAAATGTTCCGGCCACCGCTCCGGTTACAATAGTTAGACTGTTTTCATCCTTCAATAGCATAGAATCGTCATCGGCCGACATTAACAGATTCGCAAGCGCAAAATCAAAACCGGCGACGGAAACTTGTCCTCGGGGAGTTTGCAAGAGTGTGGGCTCAAGTAAAAAAAGAATAAGTACGCAAGCCATTGAACCCACTGTGAAATTGCGTAAAAAACGCAAAATTGGAGACGCGACGCTTCGACTGTAATCGGGTTTGGGAAGAAGATTGGCGATGGCGGTACTGAACAAAGCTCCCGCGATGAGAAAAAACGACAACTTCAAGAACATGGCTGATTTTTGGTAGGCGTGAGAGAACCACGTCAACAACCCGCCGCCGACCACAGGAAAAACAGGTTGAATCGAGCTCAACACGGGACCTGGATTGTGGACGGGTTTACGCATCTGCAAAAGGTACTTCAAAGCTTCAGCCCCATGGCCCATGGCAAACTCAAGATCATCCAAAGCCTCAACTGTGGCGACTTCGTCTCCGTCCGCATCATAAACAGGGAAGCCTTTGACATAGGAAAGAACACCCGAAGGTTCACCCGACAGCAAAGTGGCGGCATAAACCACGGAAAGTTCTCTCTGAAATCGTTTCTCCGTTTCCTCCCGCTCGGAATAGAGTTTTTTAAGCTCAACTTTTTTTTCCTCTGTTTCCTCGGGAGCCAAAGAGGAAATCTCTCTCCGAGCAGCCTTGATTTTTCCGGCCACCTCGGAAAGGGGACGATTCCGCATCCGGATGAGAGTCGCGAGATCGAAGACGCCTTTCAAATCGGGGCAACGTTTCGTAACTTCAGCCATCTGAATCAAATTTAGCTTACGAGCCAACTGATGAGCCGCCCAATAAAAAGCCCTTAATTTTTCTTTGGCTTCCAAATTACCCGCCAATAAACCCTGCGAAAGTTTTCCAAGTTCGTAACCGACCGTTGAACTGAAATAATCCTTTTCTATAGCCATGGCGGTGCCCACCATCATGGGAACGAGCATCGGATACGGAAGCCAGCGACCATGTTCTTCAAGCTTGCCGTCCGGACCGACAACGCCTCCAAGCATCACCTCGTAGCCACCGTCTGGAGTGGGGCCAGATTTGATAATACCAAGACGCGAGAGAGTCGATGGATAGTCGAGAGAAGCCAGATCCGCTGCATCAAGAACACTGGCATTTGCCTCCATAGCCATTTCGCGTCCATCGCGGCTTAGGGAAAAACCTCTCGGCAACGAATCTTCGGAAGCAAAGGTTTGCCTAGCTTCAGCCAAGCAATCATCGCGAATTTCTGCCTCGCTGGCATTGGCGTCAATTTCGGTTTTTGATCGTAGCGCAACCGAAACCAACAACCGACGCTGAGGAAAGAAACGAAAGTTCTCCAACCGAATAAGCTTAGTTCCGGGAAAGCTGCTCAGATTCGGTTCATTGATAACCTTGGCCCAAAACGCGCCGGGACGACCTTCCTTAGGAATACTTGCCAAAATCGCCTGCACGTTCTTGTTCGAGCTACTCTCCTCTAGCCGTTTCCAGAGATCGCCCCTAGTTGCCGCCCTGTTGTAAACGAAATATGCGGAGAACCGTTTTTGCTCTCTGCTGTATTCATCTAGCCCACCGAAATACTCCCGGAAGGTCAGCAAATCAAAAATACTTCCACCCCCGGAAACTTCCAAATCACGATTCTTATTCTTTCTTTCGTCAATCTCGGTTTTAAATTTTGCAGATTCCGCAGGAGACAAAAGAGGAAGGATCATCTCCACAGGACCCAAGTTGTTTTCTCGGAGTTGTTGCTCCGCTTGCGTTGACAAGGAAGAAGTACCCTCCCCGACCATTTCCAAGGTGTCCTGCGAAATTGAGGTGAAATAGACAGGCGATGCCAATCCAAGCAGTAAAAGTAAAGTAGCTACAGGAAACCACAAGGTGTTGCCAAATTTCCCAAATCCTCGAATTTTCATATTAAGCGAAATCGAGTTTTCAACCTTGAGGCAAATATGCCGGGAAGCAAACGGATTTTACAAAACACTTCAAATTCACATATAAAAGTCAACACGCCTATTTTCGAAGCGAGTAAGCAAATTGACCTTTGTACGAACCTGAGGCAGAATGAAGAAAAAACATAAAAAATGCTACTGCGCATAACACACTACGACGAACCCATCCTCAGACTATCCGGTGAGGAGGTAACAATCTTTGACGACAAACTTGGGCAACTGGCCGAAGACATGATCGATACCATGCATGAAGCTGAAGGAATAGGTCTAGCCGCGCAACAGGTGGGCAAAGCACTTCGCTTTTGCGTTGTAGAGATTGCTCACAACCCTGAAAATCCGATTACTTGCATCTTCGACGGGAAACCGCTCAATCCCGATTTGCTCATGCCTCTCGCCTTGGCCAATCCTGAAATTGAGGAATTGCCCGGTGAAGATATGGTTTACGAAGAAGGTTGTCTATCATTCCCCGAAATCCGGGGCGACGTCGTCCGAGCTGATCGGGTGCGAGTTCGCTACTTGGATTTAAAAGGAACCGAACATGTGCTCGAATGCGATGGTCTCCTCTCGCGTTGCATTCAACACGAAACAGACCACCTCGCAGGTATTCTCTTCATCGATCGTATGGAACCTGAAGTTCTAGCCGAGATCAAACCCGAAGTAAAAGAGCTTAAAAGACTCACAAAAAAAGCCATCAATAAAAAGTAATCCCTTAAAAATTGAAGAATATGCCCCGCAGGACACGTCAAGGGACGCTCATTTTGGAGACGATCCGCAAAGCCAAGAGACCGTTGACTCCTGCTGAACTTCACTCGACTGCCTTGAAGGAAATACCAAACTTGGGTCTGGCCACCACTTATCGACACGTTAAGGCTCTCGCGGAACAATCAGTTGTGGTGGGCGTCGACTACCCCGGACAACCGACACGCTACGAATGGGTAGACGGGCAAGACAAGACCCACTTCACCTGTCGAGCGTGCGACAAGCTCTTTGCATTAGATATCAATCAATCAGATGAATTGCCAAATCTCGAGATGCCTCCTGGATTCGTGGTATCAGGTGGCGAATTCATCGTATATGGCTTTTGTCCTAATTGTTCGTAACAATAAGTAGAAAATATTTTTCAATAAGCAATTGACTTTCTGAGTCAATTAATGAGAACAGATTCTCAATAATGAATTATATTCGAACTTACATAATTGTTGTCCACTCTATTCTGGGGGCATCATTTATTTTAAACGCAAAAGAAGAACCCACCGAACTGGCTCCTGCATCCATCACGACGGCTCGGCTTCAAGGGAACGATAAAAACATCAAGGATTTTCCCGCAAATATTACAGTAATAACCCAAAGGGACATTGAATTATCCTCCGCTAGTTCAGTATCGGAAATACTGGGACAGCAAATAGGTATAATTACACCAGACAACGGAGGTGGTAGAGGAGCCTTCTCTACTATTAGAATGAGAGGTTTCGGAGAAAAACCCGCTGTCGCTATCTTAGTCGATGGCATTCGCATTGAGGATTCGGGTACTGGTAACGCCTCACTCAAAGACTTGCCGACAAGCGAAATCGAAAGAATAGAAATCATTAGAGGAAGCTCTTCTGTAAACTATGGCGAGGGTGCAATTGCGGGTGCGATCAACATTATCACAAAATCAAATCAAAGCAATGCCTTCTCCAGTTCAATAGGGGCTGAAATTGGAAGTTATGGTCTACATAAACAACGTCTTTCGGGTGGAGGAATGAATGGCAATTTTGCTTATCGCTTGTCCTTGGATCGAGAAAAGTGGGACGGGTGGCGCGATTACTCGGGTCATGATTCTTGGGTCTTCTCAATGAAACCGGAATACATCTATGATACAGGCAGGCTCACCCTAAATCTTCGACACTCAGAAATTGTCGATGAAAATCCAGGAGCACTTGATCTGGACACATGGTCTACGAGTCCCCGGATGTCCGACCCAACTAAACGCACGAAATATGACTCTAAGCAGACCCACTCCTCATTGACATGGGTATCTAATCCATCAGATGCCACTATCATCATCGCCAAGCTCTTCGGACAGCGTCGCGAATCATATGTAAATTCGTTTTGGGGAAACTCCAAAATCGAACAACCCAGCCGTGGCTATGCCTTTGAAATCTCGGTAGACCAAAACTTTTTAGATCTCCCTCACGAATTCATAATAGGTCATGAACTGGAAACCAGAGATTACAATAATATAGCTGAAAGCTGGGGAGACCTTTTCATAGACTGGAAAAACATCGGATTCTTCATACAAGATCGTTTCTCTCTCCTTGAAAATACGGAATTAAAGTCAGGTATTCGTTATGACAATCGGGATTGGAATATTTCTTCCGGAGGTAAATGGGAGAAAAATGGAAAAGCTTGGAGTCCAAAATTGTCACTTATTCAAAAGTTATACGAAAACTTGACGGGATGGGTAAGCCTTTCACGTTCCTTCCGCTTTCCTACAGGCGACGACATCGCTTATTCCAGCAATTTGTATGGAAGTACCAGTAACCCCGATCTTGATCCGATTGACGCCAAGACCCTAGAACTGGGATTTCGCTTTTCTGATGTTGGTTTATTTGACGGTTCAATAACTTACTATTCAGGAAAAATAGAGGATGACATTGTGTTCGATCCTAATTCTGGATGGGGCGCGAACATAAACCACGACACAAAACGCCAAGGCGTTGAAATTTCATTGCGTTCCAATAGCTCAAGATTTTTTCGACCTTTTGGCGGAATCTCATGGACGCAATCCAGATTCGAAGATGGAGCTTACGACAACAAAGATCTCCCACTCGTTCCTTTGTGGCAATTTACCGGAGGTATCGACTTTCATCTAAGTGATTCATGGTCCGTGCGGCTAGAAGGCCTTAACATAAAAGAGCAAACTGCCATCAACGATCTTCAAAATAACTTACCGACTAACGATTATTTCTTGCTCAACAGCTCTGTTCGCTACCGGAAAGGTGATCTGGGACTCTTCTTCGCAATCAAAAACCTAACAGATGAAGAATATGAAACCTACCCGACTTCTTCAGGAGGTGTCATTTTTAGAAACCCAGCTCCAGGAATAAGTCTGCGTACTGGATTAAATTACGAATTCTAGACTGTTGACTAGTTCGCCTCGACGAAACGCACGCAGACGGGTTTCGGGGTTTCGATCGAACTGCCGGTGGAAGACAAAGAACCCGTATTACGATCAATACGAAAAACGACGACATTGTTCGTATTCTGGTTGGCGACGAGTAGAAAAGCTCCTGAAGGGTCGATACAGAAATTGCGGGGAGTCTTTCCACCGGATTGTTCGTGCTCGACAAGGGTAAGCTTACCGGATTTCTCGTCGATGGCGAACACGGCAATGCTATCGTGACCTCGATTGGAGCAGTAAACGAATTTGCCAGTCGGATGAACACGAATTTCGGCCGTGCTGTTGTTACCCGTAAAATTCATTGGTAGCGTGGAGACGGTTTGGACTTCGGTGAGGATGCCCGTTTTCGCGTCGTGGGTGAAGACGGTCACCTTGGAGGTCATCTCGAGGTTAACATAGGCGAACTTGCCGGATGGATGAAAGTTCAGGTGGCGAGGTCCGCCTCCGGGTTGCGTTTTGGCGAAGGGAGGATCATTCGCCTTCAACTGACCCTTCTTGTTCACCTTGTAAAGGAGCACCTTGTCAAGACCGAGGTCGGCACAATAAGCACGCTTCCCCGAAGGATCGACGTTGATGGAGTGTGCGTGGGGGCCCTTTTGTCGACGCTCGTCCACGCTCGAGCCTTCGTGCTGAATGAAGGACACCGCTTCGCTCAAGGTTCCGTCTTCACCAATGCGGAAAGAAGCCACGCTGCCACCGCCGTAGTTCGCCACAAGAGCAGCCTTGCCATCGGCGTCTATGGTAAGGTGACAAGCCCCGCCCCCACGCGAAGAGACCTGATTGATTTGCTTTAGATTTCCGGTCTTGGCATCCACGGAAAAAGCAGTCACCGAGCCTGCAGTTTCCCCTTTGAAATCCTTGATTTCGTTTACCGCATAAAGAAACTTACCCGAAGGATGAATCTCTAGAAACGCAGGATTTCGGTGCCCGCCGAAAACCTTGACCTTCTCCAGCTTGCCTTTCGTACGGTCAAGCTTACAGAGGGTAATGCCTTGATCTTCTCCTTTGGCGTAGGCTCCGAGATAAACCCAGCAAGATTTCTCATCGGCATTAAGCAAAGAAGCTATGGACAAAGCGATGGCACTCATAAGAATTTTACAGGTCATTACAAATTGGAGTTATTTAACGAAAATGCCTTGTGAGGATGAAAGTTTCAATTCGGAATCGACTCATGAATTACTTTGCATTCGGTTAAGACGGATTGCAGACGGCGAGCCCCCTCAGCCGAAATCTTGGTGGCATAAATATGAAGTTCTCGAAGGTTTTTCATTTGGGTAAGGGTGACAATGGATTCGTCGGTTATCGGAAGGTCATGCAGCCATAGCTTTCTCAATCCCTTCAACCCGAGCAAAACGCGAACTCCGGCATCCGTAACCCGAGTCTCACCCAAATACAATCCTTCGAGCTTGATCAGTTTGCCAAGATGAACAGCACCCTTGTCCGTCACGTCGTTTCCTCGCAGCCCCAAATAAGTCAGCTGTGTCATACGGGAAAGGTGAACGAGTCCCTTGTCCGTCAAGTTCGTCTCTCCAATCGGAAGCATTTTCAAGGATTTCGAATCGGCCAAATTCCTCGCGCCTTTGTCACCCACCCAGGTTCGATAAAGATTTAGCCACTCAAGTTTGGGTAGCTTTGCCACATGAGCCATGCCGGCGTCCCCCGCTCGGGTATTTTCAAGGGAAAGGTCCTTCAGGTTGGGAAAGTCCACAAGGAAGGCCAAGTCCTTGTCCTCAACCTGTGTCTTGCTCAAAACAACCTCAACAACCTTGCCCTTAACAAAAAACAAATTACCTCCCAGCTCTTCCACATTTCGTTTGGAAGTCTCCGAACTCGTCGACCCAAAGACAGAAGAAACGAAAAATAAGGACAAAAGAATACCAATCCCAAAGTCGCGGAAGCTGAACATTAGAGGAGACTTAGAATACAAAGCTTTTGCAAAGAGCAACTACGGATCATTCAGGCAACATGGCGGAGAGCGTCCACCGGATTCATGGCAGCAGCCTTGCGAGCCGGGTAGAGACCGAAGAGCACTCCGGTCGCAACCGCGATTCCAAAAACAAGTGGAAAAGACCAGACCACAAGAGATGGCGTCATTTCTTTCATGGATGCAGGAAGCGAGGCATAGGTTTCGGGGGCGAATGATTCAAGATTAGTCAAAAGCATGGAATAGGCAGGTTCACAAAGGAATCCGGCAAGCAATCCTAGGAGTCCCCCCGTGGCCGTGAGCGCAATGGTCTCTACGAGAAATTGCTGAGTAACATCTCTACGCCTGGCACCTAATGCACGTCGGATTCCGATTTCTCGAGTTCGCTCCGTAACGGTTGCAAGCATAATGTTCATTATGCCGATGCCCCCAACAAGCAATGAGATTGCCGCCACGATCCCCATTAGGGCGACGAAGGTAAGCCGGGCTTTTTCGGCCTGCTCCATCAACTCCAAAGGTACGGCAATCTGAAAATCCTTGATTCCATGGTCCGTTTCGAGAATATTCTCAAGAAGTTCAGCAACTGCAAAAATCTTGTCGGTATCCTCCATTGTAAAAGTTACCTTGGAATACATGTTCGAACCATCGTACCCTCGGTAATAGTAATCGAAAACCTTTGCCCAAACAGTCTTGATTGGCACATACACATTATCCGAAAATTCCTCGCGGAAACCGAGTCGATCATTGTCGTTCAAATCCATCCTCTTTCCCACTTCACCAACAACAACGTAAAGATTCCCACCAACGTTTACGGTCTTCCCCACGCAATCTCCGAAAGGAAACAGTTTCTGGGCTACATTGGCGGACAAAACACAAACCTCCGATTGCCTTTCGTTATCCTCCTCGGACAAAAAGCGTCCCTGGGTTACCTGCAAGTGATGAAGGTCGCAGAAATTGGGGAGGCAGCCCAAGATTTCAGTGCGACTGTTGCCATCTTTAGTAACAATATGACGACTATTCAGTTCCCTTGTCGGATAGGCTACACTAATACCGGGAACCGTTTGAAGAATCTTTTCTAAATCCTTTTCCGTCACGCCATAGGAGTAAAAATACTTTCCCTTCGACTTTCTCTCTTCTTCGGGAGGTCTAAGTGATGAAACGATTAAGTTGTTAGCCCCAAGGTCGCGAATCTCCGCCTCGGCACGAGCGGCAATGCCCTCCCCTATGGCCAAGAGCCATACTACACTGGCTACGCCAATGAATACTCCTAGAGCAGTGAGAGCGGAACGCATGGGGTGCGTGAGCATACTAAGAAGCGCTACCTTGCCTAGGTTTCGCCAAGCCCTTCGAAACCGCCGAAAGGAAAACATACCCAGACTTTGCCTGGTGTCAGCATTAGCTTCTCGTAGATTCTTCGCATTGGGAACAGAGCGATGCCGTTCGTCCGACTCAATCCTACCGTCCTTCATTTTGACCACTCGACGAGCCCGGTCGGCGACCTCATTCTCGTGAGTTACCAGAACAATTGTCTTACCCTCAGCATTCAAGCGATCGAGTAAGTCGAGAATCTCCTTAGTGGTACGGGTGTCAAGATTGCCAGTTGGTTCGTCGGCCAAAATAAAAACGGGATCGTTTACTAGAGCTCTGGCAATCCCCACGCGCTGCTGTTGACCTCCCGAAAGCTGTTGCGGACGATGGCTCCAGCGGTCTGCCAAACCAACGGCATCAGCCAACACGGCAGGTGCCTCGGAGTCCTGATTCACCTTGCGAGAATAGGAACGTGGCATACGAATATTTTCGAGTACGTCGAGATAGGGGATCAAGTTGTAAGATTGAAAGACGAATCCGATACGCCGTCCACGTATATCCGACAGGGCGTCATCCGAAAGCTTGGTCACGTCCTTGCCCTCCAAATGGTACTCTCCGGACGTAGGCCGATCCAAGCAACCCAGCTGATTCAGCAGGGTGCTCTTGCCCGAACCAGAGGGTCCCATAACCGCAACGTAATCTCCAGCCGGCACGTCGAGGTCGATACCATCGAGAGCACGAACTTCCTGCTCGCCCACTTGATAAAAGCGAGAAAGCTTACTTACGCGTATGGCAAATTGCGGCTCGGACATATCAAGCGGAAACGCGGGTACTCGTCCCGCAACAAATCAATGAGCGATTAAACCGGTTTCCAAGCTAGCCTGAGCAATACCTTGCTCTACCGAAGGATTCGTAGGGAAGCTGACACTGTCACGAAACTCACTGGCGTTCACTACTACCTGTTCGCCTTCACTCAAGCCCGACTCTACGACGGTGCTGGCCTCATTCGCTGAACCTAGCCGAACAGCCCTTGCCTGCAGGTTACCGGATTCGTCAAAAACAAGGCAATAGGATGCCCCTTTCACTCGAAGAACAGCATGAAGCGGAACCTGCAGTGCACTTGGAATTAGCTCAACCAGCACACTGACCTTTGCGGTCATACCTGGTCGCAGACCTTTAGGAGGATTCTCAATAAGAACCTCCGTCGCATACTCCTTAATGTGAGCAGTGTACTTACTGTAGGAAGAAATTGGGTATTCACCAACTTTTACTACTAGCCCAGTCAATTTATGTTCGCGAGAGGCAGAGATGGAAATCTCAACCGGCATTCCAGGCTTCACTTGCTCAATTCGACTTTCATTCACTCTAGCAATAACCCTCATATTCGAAGGATCGGGAAGTTGAATGATGGGTTGGCGTTCACGAACGGGTCTGCCTTCCTCAATGAGTATTCCGTCGGAAGAAGATGAACCGGATGACTTACGATTTGCATAAGTAACTTCACCAGATGCTGGAGATCTGATAAGGCACTTGGAAATTTGTTCTTCGATCTCGGCTTCCTGAGCCACTTCCAGTTCGTAGGAGTTACGACGCGAAAAAAGGCGAGCCTCGGCGGTTTGAATGGAAGCATTAAGATCATTGACCTTGGCCTTGCGGGAATGGACCCTAAGCACATCGAGCTTGGTCAACGATAGATCCAGATCCTTTTGAGACTTTTCCACTGCAAAGGCATCGGCCTCAAGTTGGGTCTGGGAAATATAGCCTTTGACCGCCAATTTATTGCTGTAGTCATGATATTCTTGAGCACGCCTCAAGTTTTCTCGAGCTACGAAAACCGCGCCCTCGAGTTGCTCCAAGTCCTCACGATAAGATCCGGAAAGATACTCATCCATGGCAAGTTTGGCAGCTTCGAAATCTGCGTCCGCTTGCACGAGGTAAGCCTTAGCCTGATGAACGTCTATGCGTTGAGTAAGCAAATCTTTTTGCAATGCGGAATCATCCAAACGGACTAGAAAGTCTCCCTTTTCAACTTGGCTACCTTCGGGAACGATTTCGAGAATATTGACGCCTGCTGAATTACGACTTTTTACTTCGCACAAAACATCGACGTTGTGAGCACTTTCAATTTCACCAGGCTCCACAATCTCCAAACGGAACTCCTTCCG
The DNA here is from genome assembly GCA_002730975.1 of Opitutia bacterium. Taxonomy (GTDB): domain Bacteria; phylum Verrucomicrobiota; class Verrucomicrobiia; order Opitutales; family Seribacteraceae. The sequence goes on along the minus strand of PCBO01000047.1, from coordinate 6,121 downwards.
AACGACTTGCTCGAACAAAGCATCGGGCAATGCCTCCTCACTCTCTCCAGCAGTCATGAGCCACCAACCAACGACGACTACGCCACCGCTCGCTAAGCCAATTAAAGTCTTGGCCGTGGCAAACCCTCGTCTGAGAGTTTTTTTTCGATTAACAAATTTCAAAATCATCGTGCAAGTTAGGGATGCAATAAATGAGTTGGTGCATGGATGCAAGATTACGGAGCTGGCGCCGGAGCATTTTTTCCATCGGGAATCAAGTTTTTTGCTAGGATTGGACCAGGATCAAGCCAGATTCCATCATTATTGAGACGCATGGTACCAAGTTCAAAATCAAGCCTCATGCGCAATGCTTCGTACCCAACCCAGACTTGAAGGAAGCCGTTGCTGGCATCCAGCAAGTCGTTTAACGCATTAACCAAGTCTCTAGCGGTAGTCGCACCGAATTGAGCGTTCTTACCGGGTTGCGGAGGTTGCTGCAACCGCAGACGAGCAAGGTCTACTTGAGCGATGGCGCCCCGCACGGCGGATCGAGCAAGCTCGAAGTTCAACTGACTGAGACGAGCGATACGTGCGGTATTGCGAAGACTGCGGTAAGTGCCATCCTCGTAGGCTAAATAATCGCGACGAGCCCGTTGATAATTAATGAGAGCTTCTCGATAATCATTGCGCTCAGCCAGCTTTGACAAGGGCGTATCGAATTCTAGTCCCAGACTCAACTTCCCTTCGTCTGCCTTGAAATGCCCTGCATCGGAGCGATTGGAACCAATATTACCCGACAAAACCAAATCAAGATCTGAACGAAGGTCATCCCGAGCAAGGACCGCGTCGCGCCAGACGTCCACAAGCTTGGCTCTTGCGTTCATCCAGTCCAATCTTCGTTCCCGAGCTACCTCCAAAGCGTCCTTCGCCTCCACCCGAACGTCTTCCATTACGATTGCCTCCAAACGAGCGGAAGCTCGGGCAAGGGAAAGCTCGAGCAAGAGACCGGAAAAAGTGGTAACGTTTGCGACGAGGAGAGAACGGGCATTCTGCAATTCTAAATTGGGCAATTGCTGTTGCAGAGTGTCCAAGACCTCGCGGGAAGCAGAGAACTCGATGTCCAAGCGTTCTCCTGTTTCTTCCAGTTGTTTGGCAATTAAATCTAAATCCTCATCGCGAAAAGCGTCTCCGCTCATACCTGCATCTTTCAAATCAGACCGATCTCTTAGTCGGGCAAACCATTCCTTGCGCTTTGCCAATCGTCGACCAAGTTTTCCTCGATCTTCCCCAAAGGCAGCCAAGCCCACCTCTTGGCCGGGATAAAAAGTCAAAGCCTCTTCCGATCGGTCTATCAATGCATTCAAATCCGGAGTTAAAACGGGGTCGCGAACGGTAATTAGAAAATCCACGACCTCGTCCTGCAATCGGGCCAGCAACGGATCCGTCAGGCGAAAGCGTTCTACGAAGGAGGCATCCACCTTAACGGGTAAGTCAGGAGGAAGTCCCAGAGTCATCTTAAAACCGTCCAAACGAGTCTCAAAACCGACCTTGCCGGCAAGAAGAGAACTTTGAGCATTGTAGAGAGCTTGACGAGCTTGATCCACTTGAAGTCTGTTGCCGATTCGACCGGCATCGAAGGCTGCATCCAATTGCGCGAGACTATCCCGTAATTTAGCAACGTTCGCTTCTTGGTTGTGAATTCCTTGCACATACTGGAGCAAACCAAAAAAACCACCCACGCCGGACGCTCCCGTCCGACTAGAGGGAAAACCTGCGACCAGCCCAGTAGAGGAGAATCCACCGCCACCTCGCGTCGGTCCCGTGACGGGATTCCCGCCGGTAACCACTTCGAGAAAAAATCCCTGCCTAAATTGTTCCATCCGCCGAGCATTAACTAAAAGGTTACGCTCCGTTTGAGAGAGTCGCTCACGAAATATCCGTTTGCCGGCACCTCGAAGGAGGGGCTGACTGAGGGTAAGATTGGCAAGAGATCCACCAAAGCTAGTTGATCCCTTGGAAAGATCAAAAGTCAGTTTACTTGCGACAGACGCCACCCAAGAAGTGCCCGCACCCGCAACACCACGAAAACCGGAGCGAGCGGAAGAGACACCATCCACGTCCTCACCGTTAGCGGAACTCTCAAGATTCGTACTTCCATCGGCAAAAGGTTTGGGAGATAGGCGAAAACGTTCGTAGGTTACATCCAGAGCCGAAAGGTAAAGGTCTTCTTTTTCTCGTTGGAAATCGGGGGAATGAGTAAGAGCAAGTTTAACTGCAGACGGCAAATCCAGATTAACCCGACCATCCTCGTCTATGGGCAACCAGTTGCGCCAAGCATCGTTCTCCAGTTTAGCCGTGGAATTGGCTTCGGGAGAATTCCCTTTACCAAAGACAGCTACGGCCACGGCATGGGCAGCTGGATCATCTGGAGGAACCCCGGGGAAATCATTTTTGGAAGGATTATGCAAACGGGAGGATTCGTTGGCCTCGATCCCGAAATCGGGAATGTCATGCAGCAAAGCTTTTACATCCTTGTCGGCGGTTTGCCTGTAAGCGCCGCCTCCGCACGATGCCAAACACCATACAGAACCAACGCTCAAAATGAACGCTAGAAAGAGAGGAGGCAAAGAATGAAAGAGAGAGAGCACAGACAGCTAATGTCCCGAAACGCAAAACCTCGGACAAATCCGAGGCTTCACGAAGAAAAACTGTAGAGAATCGTTAGGCGAACAGTTCAGAAACGGCTTGCGCCTTAACGAGTTCGCGGGGTTGGTTGAGGTGGTTATAAACGATTGTCTCGGGATTAATACCGAAGGAATGGTAGATAGAGGCAAGAAGTTCTCTAGGATGGATCGGCTTGTCGATGGGCGCGGAACCGGTCTTGTCGGATTCACCGTGTACGTAACCGCGTTTGATTCCGGCTCCGGCGACAACTCCCGTGTAACAGTATGGCCAGTGATCACGTCCATCCGCGCTGTTGCCATTACCGGACGTGCTGACACCCATTTGCGGACTGCGCCCGAACTCACCGACGCAGACGACGAGAGTCTCGTCAAGGATACCGCGTTCATCAAGATCCGCGATGAGTCCTGAAAGCCCGGCATCGAGCATNGGAGCTGATTGATCTTTCATACGCTTGGGCANCCCNTTGTGGACATCCCATGAGTGATTATCGGAATTGGCGACCTTGGGCCAAATGACCTCAACCACACGAGTNCCTGCTTCNACTAAGCGGCGNGCCANAAGGCAGCTTTGGCCAAAGGTGTTTCGCCCGTACATTTCTCTCGTGGGCTCGGTTTCCTGAGCAATNTTGAAAGCTTCNCNGGCACGCCCCGAGGCAACCAGACTGAGAGCTCTATCGTAATGCTCATTCAAATTATATTGCGAGACAGCCTTGTCAATCACAGGCATGGCGTCGTTAATCGCGTTTCGAAGACGAGCCCGCCTGTGCAGACGAACACCAAACATATCAGGGCGCATTTCGAGATCGTCGACCCTAATCTTGTCCATCTTGTTCATGTCCATATCACCGCCAGTCGGATAAAGAGTATATGGATCGTATGCCTTGCCAAGAAAGCCCGCATCTCCGCCTTTTCCTACCACACCGCTTTCCTGAAGCGGGCGAGGAAGCATCACGAAGGGAAGCATAGGTTCGGTAGGGGGCTTCAAACGAATGATATTGGAACCGAAATTGGGGAAATCCTTAGGGCTGGGGGGCTCCAGTTGCCCTGAGGGACTCACCTTGTCGGTAGTGTAACCGGTCATCATCTGGTAGATGGCGGCCGTGTGGTTGAAGAGCCCCTTGGGAGTATAGCTTACCGCTCGCATCATAGTGAACTTGTCGTTCACTTGAGCAAGCTTGGGCATAAGCTCCGTAAAGTTGACTCCGGGAATCTTGGTAGGTATAGGTTTGAAAATGCTTCGCACGTTGTCCGGTGCATCGGGCTTGGGATCCCATAAATCCAAATGACTTGGACCTCCCTGCAAATAGATCATGATTACGCTCTTAGCCTTGCCCCACCCGGGTCCACCGACGTGGGCGGCTTTGTTTTCAGCCTTGAGCTGTAGCATGGAACCGAGAGTCAATCCCAGCATGCTGGATCCACCGACACGTAGAACGTCTCGACGGCTCATGGGAAGGTGTGCGTCGCAAAGGTCTTTTCCAAGGTCTCCGGGAATGCCGATCATGATAGTAGTCTCCGATTGAGTATTATACGTGCTTAAATTAAAGTGTAGCGAAAAGACATTCAGGTCAATCTCAACGATTGAAGAGAAAAGCCGGGGTATTGATTAAGGCCCAAGCGATATCCTGAGCTCCGATCAAGCGCTTCTTTCCCAGTTGCCCCTTGCTCAAGTCCATGGCGCGTCGCAAACGCGCAATACGGCTTGAAACCGGCACGGGCTTTTGAGCGAGAGTCACAAGACCCTGCAATTCCTTGATCTTGGGATCGGGCAGGACAGGCTTCTGAGCTTCGGCCAAGGCCTTGGCCAGCTTGATCCTTTCCGGATATGAATTCTTGAAAGTGTCCGACAATTTCGTCCTTTGCTGAGGGCTACGCTTGTCTACTGCGACCGCAAAGATCGATTTGACTTCGGAAGAAATCCCGAAGTTTATCGGTCTGGGAGCATCCGTAACAGCAAGTCGAAAACGCCCAAGCGAATGCTGACCACTCTGAAACTCCTGCTTGAGAGTAAAGGTGAGTAGGACCCCACCCTTAAACGAAAGATTTTGCTTGGTCTGGAAGGAAGCAAAGTGGGCCTTGCCCATTTGCGGAGAAATTGCCCAACCATTATTTATAGGCGCTACCTTTCCATCAATCGCCGAAGCAACCGGGTATCCTTTTTGACTGAACGTTGCCAGAGCGTTTTCGAAGGATAACTTCACAGGGGCTTCATTTCGATGGACTCGAATAGATTTTACGAAAACCTCACCCCCGGGACGAAATCGCAAACCCGTGAGATCTTCCATGGAAACGAAAACAAAGCGGTATTTTTTCCATTCTTCGGATTTCTCGATCATTAGCTCGGGAGATGAACGCTTGGCGTCAAAACCTTTGGCTTTCTTATCCTTCCAAAAGACTCGGGCTTTACGCTTGCCCTTTGCCTTGGCGAGGATCTCAACAGCAATCGATCCCTTGGGAACCGAAAGATCAGCTATGATGGCCGGTAGAACCTTGCTAGTGGCATCCGCCCTGAAATAAAATCCAGACGGCCCAGCTCCGTTATGTATCTTGAGCAAGAGAAAATTATCGCCTTTTCTCAATTGCAAGTTGACTTTCTCCTGATCGGGGGCCGCGCCTCGGCCGACGTTGTTGGCATGGATTTGCTTGCCGTTGAGGAATACCTTTATGCCATCATCACTTCCTAAACTGAGCGGAAGATCTCTAGGGGCATCCGAAGAAATCACCTTGTGGAGATAATTTACGGCGTTATCTCCCGAAAAGACCGTCCCATAAAGTTGACCGTTTTTCCATTCGGGCTTGTGAGTCCATAGGATTTCCTTGGCACCGTGCTTAAACTTCTGCTTGGAGTCAAAGGAGTCCAAACCTTCCGGACCTGCTTTTTTGTCGAATCCGACGTTGGCGAACGGACCGGCATGATAAAACTCTCCGATCGATAGAACGCCATCCAGTGGTTTTCCGGTGATGGCAAGACCACCCTCCCCCGGAGATGCCTTAGCCCCGTGTACTCCCTTCCAATCCTTATTTTCGGCCAATTTGTCGAAAGACCATTCCTTGACCTTTGGCCACTTTTTCAAATCCGCAACCGGACCAGCCTGAACTTCTAGCTCGCTTAAAACGAAATTGCCGTCATTGAGAGCTCTCCCAGGCCCTTTTTTAGGCAATTTGGGATCTATCATTGCCTCCACTCGGACACCCGTCAGATTGGAAAGGTCGGTAGTGGCCTTGACGATGTAGCTCCCCTTTCCGCTTTTACCCCCGACGAAAAGCGATCCGTCATCTTGAGGATCGAACTTGATGCCGGGAATCTTTGAGGTCACATCTGTCATGTCCAAGTTCTTCCAAATCGATTTGCCCGACTGATAATCCTTTTCCCAGGAGACAATCATTGCAGGCAGACCCTTGTCGAATGCCTTAATCGACTCGTCAGCTTTCTTGATGCGAGCATTTCTTTCGTCAGT
>PCBO01000046.1 GCA_002730975.1 Opitutia bacterium | reverse complement strand
GTTGCCTTGCAGAGCGGGTTGACCAACGTCGCCACCTTCATGGTAGGACCCGAGCGCTGGGATACGCCCTATTTGTTCGAGAGCTTGTTCGACAAGCCTCGCAGTCATCACCAGATGTCCCATAACCAGAAAAAATTCATCGAGGACCTGATCAAGGTGGATCATTTCCATATGGAGCAATTCGCTTACTTGCTCGAGAAGATGGATGGTATCGAGGAGGCCAATGGGAAGACCCTTCTTGACAACACCCTCTTTACCTATGGCTCGGGTCTGGGTGACGGTGCAACCCATCAGTACAGTGCCTTGCCCATCGTGACCGCAGGTTCCGGAGGCGGGAAATTCAAGACGGGCCGGCATTTCAACCTTTCCGAGCAATCCGGCTTGACCCCCAAGGTGGGCGGGAAGTACGTGGCGCCCGACGGTGGCATGCCTCTAGCCAACCTCTGGCTCACCCAAGCCCGGGCGCTTGGCCTGAAGATTGACCGCTTCGCAGATAGCACGGGTGAACTCGGGCTTTTGCGCGCTTAGTTTCCTTTCTCTCCCTTTATTCCACCCCTTGAAAACTTAGGAATCCCCCGACAATCCCCTGACATAATGAACAAACCCGCTTTTCTCTGCCTGCTCCTGATCTTTTTGAACGCTTGCCAGACTCCCAAGCCGCCTGCGAAATCCACTGAAAAGGAAAAGCAAGCTACGCCCGGAGTTTCCAAGGCTCCTGTCTCAACGCCTATCAAGGGACAAAAGGACAGGCCCAATATCGTTTTCATTTTTTCCGACGATCATTCCTACGAGGCCGTATCGGCCTATGGCGGCCGGCTGAGCAAGGTTGCTTCGACCCCCAACTTGGACAGGATTGCCAAGGAGGGCATCCGCTTTGACAATTGTTTCGTGACCAATGCGCTTTGCGGACCAAGCCGGGCGGTCATCCAGACCGGAAAGCATTCCCATTTGAATGGTTTCATGGAGAACGAACATCGTTTCGATGGAAACCAGCAGACCTTTCCCAAGCTTTTGCAAAAGGGTGGCTACCAGACAGCGGTGATTGGAAAGTGGCACCTAGGAACCGATCCGCAGGGTTATGATTTCTGGAACGTCCTACCCGGTCAGGGAACCTATTACGCGCCTGATTTCAGGACTCCCAAAGGACTCGTTGCAGGAACGCCCGGCGAATACGTTACCGAATCCGTGGTAAGCAAATCGATCGACTGGCTGGAGAAGGACCGGGACAAGGACAAGCCCTTCATGCTCATGGTTCAGCACAAGGCCCCTCACCGTTTTTGGTTGCCCCCCGTTCACCTGCTCGACGAATACGTGGCCAAGGACTATCCGGAGCCGAAGAATTTGTTCGATGACTACAAGGGCCGGGGAACGCCAGCCCACACTCAGGACATGACCTTACGCGTAACCATGGATCTGGCCCTCGACAATAAGATGGTTCCTTTCCGCCAGGACCGGATGAACGCCGCCCAGAAAAAGAAATGGAACGAGGTATACGACAAGATTAGGGCCGACGTTTTGAACAAGCGTCCGCAGGGGGACGATCTGGTACGTTGGAAATACCAGAGGTACATGGCCGACTACTTGGCTTGCATCAAGTCGCTGGACGAATCGGTCGGTACGATGCTCGAATACCTCGAGAAATCCGGTTTGGATGAGAATACGGTCGTGATCTATGCTTCCGACCAAGGCTTTTTTCTCGGGGAGCACGGTTGGTTCGACAAGCGCTTCATGTACGAGGAATCATTAAAGACCCCTTTGCTTGTTCGTTGGCCGGGGGTTTCGAAACCGGGAACCGTGAATAAGAAAATGGTTTCCAACCTGGATTTTGCTCAGACTTTTCTTGATCTCGCCGGCATCGAGCAACCCTCGGACATGCAGGGCAAGAGCTTGAAGCCTCTGTTCGAGGGTAAAGAGCCTGGCGAGTGGAGGGAATCGGTCTATTATCATTATTATTGCTTCCCCGAGTATCATGCCGTGCGGCGTCATGACGGGGTGCGAAACAGCCGGTACAAGCTGATGCATTTTTACGATTTGAACGAATGGGAACTCTTCGATCTGGAGAAGGATCCCATGGAAATGAAATCGGTGCACGGCGATCCCGAGTACACGGAAGTTCTTTCCCACATGAAGGGTGAACTGGCGAAACTACGAGAGGAATACGAGGTCCCGCCCGCCCCCAAGCTTCGCAAAGGCGAAACCCTCTTTCCTCCTTGGAGAGAATTCGGAACCTTCGAGATCGGATTGTCGGACAAGGGGTGGACTTCTCTTTTCGATGGAAAGTCTCTGGATGGCTGGCGTCAACCCTTTGCCTCCAACCCGGGGAAACCCTTATCGCAGATCGCCGAACCGGTCGGTATCGATGTGGTGGACGGTGAAATTCGCCTTTCTCCCGCCCCTCAGGTTTTTTACCTGCACACGCTCGAATTCTCAGACTTTGTACTTGAACTGGAGGCTTTTACACCTGGTAAGGACTTCGACTCCGGGATCGGTTTCCGCTGCGTCCTGCCCAAGGGCAAGCAACTGCCCGCCGGCTACCAAAGCGAAATTTCGGATATCCGAAGCGGTGGAATCTACGACATTGGAGTGGGTTGGATGAATCCAACCGACGAGGAGGCGAAGATCAATGACTTTGTAGACCGGACGGACACTTTTTATAAGGCCGGGGCATGGAATCAGATCCGAGTCATGTGCAAGGGAGAAAGAATTCGAACATGGGTGAACGGTCAGTTATGCAGTGACGTCAAAGACTCCAAGCACAATGTTGGAACCATTGGCCTACAGCATCACTCCGAAGAAGGGGTTTACCGCTTTCGTAACTTGCGTATTCTAGAGATTTAATTTGACGGGCGTTGTGTTCGACTTTTACTCGAGCGAACTTTTAATCTGATCATCATGATGCCCCCCCTTTTTTTCCTTTTTGTTCTAATATTTTGTTTTCAAACAGCATTTGCAAATGATGTGGAGACACAGAGATTAAAGGACTTGGATGCATACTGGACCGAAGTCTCGAGAACTGTTCGAGAAGGAGATTTCGAAGGCTATAAAGCTACTTGTCACGAAAAGGGCGTGCTGGTTTCAGGCAACAAAAAGACCAGTTATCCACTCTCGCAAGCCTTAGCTCGCTGGAAAAAAGATTTCACTGCTACAAAGACGGGTAAAACCAAGGCTAAGGTGAAGTTTAGGTTCTCGCAACGATTCAGCGATGAGACCACCGCACACGAGACTGGAATCTTTCTCTATTCTTTCACTGACCTCGAAGGCAATTGGAAGCAAGAGTACGTCAATTTCCAGGCCTTACTTCTCAAGGGCAAGGATGGATGGAAAATCATGATGGAATATCAACAATCCGGATCGACCAAAGACGAGTGGGACACACTCGCTCCAGAGACCCAATAACGGTATTACCGAATGACTTAGACTGTTTCTTTATTCCTTTGATCAGGTTACCGCAATTGACTTACATAAAGAAACATACCGTGTCCTGACTCTCGTTGGTTCTTGAAACCTTCCCCATACGCTTATTTGCTTTCAAGCATGAAAAGAATACCCACCATCCTCACACCACTGCTGCTAACAATTTTTGTTCAGTTATTGCCGGCCAATAGTCCGAACATTCTAGTAATATTCACCGACGACCAAGGTTATGGCGACTTGGCTTGCTACGGGAACCCAAACACCAAGACGCCTCGACTTGATCAACTGGCCAAGGAAGGGACACGCTTTACTTCCTTCTATACTCAGACGGTTTGCGGACCCTCTCGATCCGCCTTGCTGACAGGTCGCTATCCTTGTCGTAGCAAGGGATGGGGAATGCCCGCCAGTGAGATCACTTTTGGGGAATTGATGCGGGAAAAGGGCTACCAGACTGCGTGCATAGGCAAGTGGGACGTATCCAACCGCAAGGCGATCATCGACAGGATGCCCAATGCCCAAGGTTTTGATTACTACTTCGGCGCACTCGGGGCAAACGATGGAGGAGGCGTCAAGTTTCACGAGAACAACAAGGCAGCGGGTTCCAGTAGGGACATGGGAGAGTTGACCACTCTTTACACGGACAAGTCGATCGAATTTCTCAAGGAAAAGCGCGATCCGAAAAAACCCTTCGTCCTATACTTGGCTCATACCATGATGCATACCATCATTGATGCCTCCGATCGATTCCGCGGCAAATCCAAGGGTGGTCTATATGGTGACGTGGTAGAGGAGTTCGACTACGAAACCGGACGTCTGCTCGACACCTTAGAGGCGTTGGGTCTGAGCAAGAACACCTTGGTGATCTACACCTCGGACAACGGCCCTTGGAATCAAGATAAGTACACCAAGAATAAGAAGGGTCATCCGAAAGGGTCTATCTTTTGGGGATCATCCGGTCCATTGCGCAATGGCAAAGGCTCCTGTTACGAGGGCGGATACCGTTTACCTTGCATTGTGCGTTGGCCTGGCAAAGTCCCTGCAGGTAGAGAATCCGATGCAGTTTTCGCGACCATAGACTTCATGCCTACTTTTGCCAACCTAAGTGATTTCAAGATTCCTGACGACCGTGTGATTGACGGAATCGATCAGACCGACTTGCTCTTAGGAAAATCAGACGCGGGGCGTGAAACTTTTTACTTTGACCGAGCCGGCATCCGCAAGGGAAAGTGGAAATACCTTAAGGCAAAGGCCCATTTCTATGGGTATGCAAGGGAAGATGATCGTCCGATGGAAGAGGAACTCTACGACTTGGAAAACGATCTGGGAGAAACTACAAACCTAGCGAAGAAGCACCCGAAGATCGTGGCGGAGTTACGCAAACTGACCGATGAACTGCCGGCATACCGCCCTGATGAACGTCGATAACAAGAAACCCCTCCAAGCATGAAAGTTCTCTTTCCCACATCAATTTTCCTACTTCTCACCCTTGGCTTGGGAGCAGCCAAACCATTGAACTTTGTTCTCATTCTAGTAGACGACCTCGGTTGGATGGATCTCTCCTGCCAAGGTAGCAAATACTACGAAACACCACACCTCGACCGGTTGGCATCAGAAGGCATGCGCTTCACTGACGCCTATGCGGCATGCGCCGTCTGTTCCCCTACCCGCGCTGCCGTTCAGACAGGACGCTACCCCGGGCGACTTGGGGTGACCGACTGGATAAGGTCGCGCTTTCAGGGAGGGAAGATCCCGGCGGACAAAAAGAATCCCAGCGGCTACACGGGTGGCCGCAACCGTAAATTCATGGTGCCGAAAAATGCTCTCTGGATGGAGTCTAGCGAAGTGACAATCGCTGAGTTACTAAAACCTGCCGGCTATGTGTCCTGCCACATCGGTAAATGGCACTTAGGCACCGACGAGTGGTATCCGCAGAAGCAAGGCTACGACTTCAATTTCGGTGGTTGTGACTACGGCCAACCTCCCAATTACTTTGACCCTTTCAACCAACCCAAGCACAGGCATGCGATGATCCGTGCCGGCATACCTCACCTGCCCAGTCGTCAGAAAGGCCAATACCTCTCCGACCGCGAGGCAGAGGAAGCGGTCGCCTTCATCGAAAAGCACAAGCACGAGCCATTTTTCCTCAACATGGACAACTATGCCGTCCACACTCCCATCCAAGCCAAGACCGAGGTCACCGCCAAGTACGAGAAGAAGCCCAAGACCAATCAAAAAAGCGCCAAGTATGCCGCCATGGTTGAATCAGTCGACGATTGCGCCGGACGAATCATGGAGACTCTCGAAAAGCTAGACATCGCCGACCGCACGGTGATCATTTTCACCTCCGACAACGGCGGTCTTCTGGGTCCCACTAACAATGCGCCATTACGCTCAGGAAAAGGATACGCCTACGAGGGTGGCATCCGTGTACCACTGATCGTCAAATGGCCGGGGACAGTCAAAGCAGGGACCACCAGTTCCGAACCGGTGATCAGTGTGGACTACTTCCCCACCATTGCAGAAGCAGCCCTCTTGAAGTTGCCGGAAGGGGTTGAGATTGACGGAACTTCTTTGGTGGACCATCTGGTGTCAGGTGGTAAGAAGACATTGAACCGAAAGGCTATCTACTGGCACTTTCCGCACTACCGACACAATCCCGGACCTTACAGTATCATCAGGGAAGGCCCTTGGAAATTAATACATTTCTATGAAGGTCCGATGGAGCTCTTTAATTTAACCGACGATCTTGGCGAAAAGAATAACTTGGCCTCCCAAATGCCCGGAAAGGTGAAGGAGCTGAACGCAAGGCTACTCGCCCATTTGAAATCGATTGGGTCCAAGATGCCCAAGCCTAATACCGAGAAGAAATAAGGCCAAGACATAGAATCCAACCGGGATGCCTTAAGCCCTACCCTCTATTGTGAAATGAAAAATAATCTGAAAAAATCTAAATTCGACATGACCACAAGTGTCCACCTTCAACTAACTTTACTATGTTCGTCAATGGCATTGCTCTTTGGTTGTGGTGCGGAAAAGCCAGCGAGCGAGTTCACCGCCATCCCTGTTATAGACACCCACATTCATCTGTACGACACCAACAGATCGGAAGGTGTTCCATGGCCTCCGACCACCGACAAGGTTCTTTATCGTCCGGTCTTGTCGCAGCACTTTGATGCAATTTGCGAAGCCAATGACGTGACCGCTACGGTGATCGTCGAGGCGAGTGACCGAGTGGAAGACAACCAATGGGCACTCGACTTAGTTAAGCACAATCCGGAACGTTACCTTGGATTGGTCGGAAACCTTCCTATAGGGACCGATGAATTCAGTGGGTTATTAAATCGCTTTGCCAAGGATAAACGATTTGTCGGATTACGTATGCGTCAACGTCCAGGAGATGAAAAGTTCTTCACGGACGCTGTTTGGCGTGACCTGCAACTGCTTGCCGACGAAGAATTGACGCTGGACGTCCTGATGTCAGATTTCGACTTGGCGGATGTTTCCATGATAGCGAAACGGGTGCCGACTCTGAAGATTCTGATCAATCACTTGACGGGCTTGACCATTACTGGCGAACCGGCTGATGCAAAGTGGTCCGCGGCGGTCAAGAACGCGGCGAGTCATACCAATGTGCATTGCAAAGTGAGCGGCATTTTTCAGCGCAGCGGTCAAAGCCCTGCGCCAAAAGAGCTTTCATATTATGCACCCATATTTAAAGTAATTTACGATGCATTCGGAGAAGATCGCATTATTTATGGAAGTAATTGGCCAGTCACGGATAGGGGCGGTAAATACGAGGAGCAACTAAGCATTATCAACGAATTCTTCAAACCCATGGGTCGCACGACGCTAGAAAAGCTCTATTGGAAAAACGCCTCGAAGTTTTATGATGTCGAGTTGGTCGTGCATTAATTGACCTTAAAGAAAATGCTTTTCTAACATTTGAAAAGGATGCCTCTCGGCCTTTTGCTTGATCTTGCCCGCTGATTCGTCAAGCCATCGCTCCTGCCCTTCCGCCAAAGGCATTTGGGGAGTTCGAACACCTTTTGCACCTAGCAATTTCCCATTTTTTTATGGTTGGGTGATCGTATTTGCTGCCACGTTAGGATCGATTTTCAGTATCCCGGGGCAAACCATGGGGTTCAGCGTGTTCACAGATATTTTGATCAGGGAACTTGGCCTGAGTCGCATTGAACTGAGTCTCGCCTACTGCTTGGGCACCGTGGCTAGCGGTTTCTCTCTACCATGGCTGGGACGAGTACTTGACCGCTGGGGGGAAAGGAAAATGGCAGTGGCTTCAATTGTGGCCACGGGAGTCGTTCTACTTTTTCTGGCGAACAGCGTCCAACTGAGCAGTGCTCTTGCCCAAGTCTTACCTTCGGGAATTGCCGCTTTTCTTGTTATCGGAGTCGGCTTTTTTCTGATTCGAGCGGCTGCACAAGGCGTCCTGTCCATGACATGCCGCAATTCAATCGGAAAATGGTTCGATCATAAGCGGGGTCTAGCGCTGGCTGTAAGCGGAGTGCTGGTTTCATTCAGTTACTCAATCGCTCCGAGAGCACTCGATTGGCTAATCAAAAGGTACCATTACGACGGAGCTTGGTTCGTAATGGGTACGGTGACGATAGCGATAATGGGTCCATTGGCTTGGTTACTTTTCCGGGATACTCCGGAGGAAGACGGTCTACTCATGGACGGAGGCAAGAAGACCGACAAGGCTCTAAAGAACCCTGACATGCAAATCCATCAAGATGTTACTCGCGATCAGGCATTACGCGATTATTCGTTCTGGGCATTCAACCTTTCCTTGGCGTTTTTTGGACTCTATGCCACCGCCTTTACTTTTCACATTATTTCGTTAGGGGAGGAGCTTAGCTTCAAGCGATCGGACATCCTTTCGCTCTTTATTCCAATAGCATTTATAAGCGTTACGACAAATCTCACCTTCGGAATAATTAGTGCAAGGTTGAAACTAAAAAGACTTCTCTTGGTAATGAACTTAGGTTGCCTCTCCGCCGCTATGGGAATGCTTTTCCTAAACCAACCGGGTGGGATTCCAGCCTACGTAATAGGAACAGGAATCGCGGGTGGTGGTTTCGTAAGTCTAAGCGGCATTGTGTTTCCTCGCTTCTATGGACGCAAACACCTAGGTGCGATTGGTGGAGTAAATATGGCGAGCATGGTGATCGGGAGTGGCATAGGTCCTTTACTTTTCGGTTGGTGCCATCATGCGACGGGAAGCTATCGAATAATTCTGTTGATAAGTGTCGTCATTCCAATGTTGCTGGCGATCATGAGCCTCAAGGCAGACAATCCTCAGCGAAAATTCACAGCGGACAATTAGCAAGGAATGTTCACATCTAAATCTAAATTGGAAGAACTCTTTGCTTTCTGTTGCCTGATTACTCGGGATGACTAGAAGAAAAAGGATGCGACTGACATCAGTCACCATTTACCTAGCCACCATCGTGGCGTTTGCCCCGGAAGCCTTATGGGGTTCACCCGTTTTGGTGGGGCTTCATGGCAAACACCCCTTGGGAGAAAGTCAGGTGGGCGAACTGCTGATTGGTGAACTTCGGTGCGGAGCTTGCCATGAAGACAAACTGCCGAGAGTTCTGAAAATGAAGGATTCNCCCGATCTAAGTGAGGTCGGCTCGAGAATAAATCCCGAATATTTGCAACGCTTCATTGCGAACCCGTTAAAAGTTCAGCCNGGNGNNATGATGCCNGACATGCTTGTNGGNCATTCGCCTGAGAAAAGAAAAGACGTCGCCGAGGCNATCGCTCATTTTCTTACGGCAAGGTCATCACGAGNTTTTTCGGAAGTCNNTGTGAACCAAGGNGACTTTTCTGCCGGNNGAAANTTATTCCACGANATCGGTTGCATTGCCTGCCATTCCCCTCGGGATGAACAAGAAAAGGAAATCGAAGGTCAGNGCTTGAAATCGCTAGCACACGTAAAAGAAAAGTACAGCCACGCCTCTTTGTCCGNGTTTCTATTCGANCCCCATCTCGCCAATCCTTCGGGCAGGATGCCTGACATGAAGCTATCGAAGGACGAGTCGANTGATTTGGCCGCTTATCTAGTTGGTAAAAAAGTGTCCCCGATCAAACCCTTGAAGNTAANNAANGAATTGGCGACCAAAGGGCAAAAATACTTTCGAGAATTCAATTGCGTAGCTTGCCACGCTNTCNCAGGNGAACCCGCAAGCAAGATGGCTTCTCCGATCTCAACAACAAANGCAGNAAGAGGATGCTTGGCAAAAAGGCCGAANAAAGCTCCNGACTACGANCTNTCTGACAGTCAGCGAAAAGCNATAACAAAAGTGCTTTCNNAGCCNNGNCNCAAACCTTCTNNGNAAGAAGAAATCGCCGNNAGCTTAACGGCGTTCAACTGCATCGCATGCCATTCGCGAGATGANTACGGAGGNCCCTCGAAAGCATTCCTNCCCTNCCTTCANACATCNGAAGAAGGTTTGGGAAATGAGGCAAGAATTCCGCCGCCACTGACCTTNGCAGGAGCCAAGTTGAAACCNCAATGGATACGCAANGTGATGTTCGATGGAGAATCCGCTAGGCCCTACATGCATACGAGGATGCCTAAATTTAAAGAGGATAACCTAATACACCTCCCCGACATGCTAGCCAAAGNGGACAAGGTGGAATCCATTTCATTCGTTGAACCGAAGCGACAAGAGCGCGGAAAAATTCGGTCGGCAGGCCACCNGTTAGTTGGTGACAAAGGGCTGAATTGCNTAACCTGTCACAATTTCAACGGCAAGGATTCNCCTGGATTCAAAGGTATTGATTTGTTAACTTCCTACGAACGGTTGCAACCGAGTTGGTTCTATCGGTTTATGCTCAACCCGGCTAATTTCCGACCGGGAATCGTGATGCCCAACTACTGGGCGGGNGGCCAAGGTGCTCGCAAGGATATTTTGGAAGGAAAGACCGATGCTCAGATTCAGGCCATATGGCATTATCTTTCATACGGACAAGGNGCNCCCACTCCNTCNGGNATTCATTCTCCCGGNTCNTTTCTGGAGGTNGGAAAAGTTGTNAGNACCTACAGAGGANGAAGCCGNATNGCNGGNTANCGNGGNATNGCCGTGGGTTTCCCCGGTGGACTTAACTACGCCTTTAATGCGGAAACGGGNACGCTTNCGAGTCTTTGGATGGGGGATTTCGTTANCGTAGGNTGGGGTGGACAGGGGGCTGGGAACTTCAATCCNAAGTCACGGGCGATTTCCTTGGCCCAAGACCTNTCCTTTCANGCCTTGCCCGNNCCNGAGANNCCTTGGCCCTTGCTTCCCGTGATGAACAAAGAGAACCCNGTAAATCCCGATCCTCTCTATCCNAAGAATCTNGGCTACCAATTNCTTGGATATTCCCTCNACGANGATTTTGTTCCNACTTTCTCCTATCGTATCGGCGAGGTCTTGATCGAAGACATGTCTCTCTCNGTGGCAAAGGNANNCAAGACACTGCTTAAGCGTGTCTTGGANATGGAGGTGGATGAACCGCAAACCATCCACTTCCGAGCATTGGTTGGAAAAATCGAGAAGGTTTCTGAAACCAGCTACAAGACACCNGACCTGCNNNTCAATNTTCATGCCAACGNAGCAACGCCCAATGCCTTGAGACCCCTTNGNTCTGACGAAAGTTCNTTCGAGCTTCTTTTNAACCTTGATTTGCCCNAGGGTAAATCCCAATTGAGGTTGGACTATGACNTTTTGCGCTAACCNTATACTTACTGTNTTTGCGGGCTTGTTTNTTGCCGGAGCANTGAANGTTTCATCCTGGGCGGAAGAAGTTGGCGACATGTGGGGCACAGCCAGTCGGGAACGCGAGTATTACAAANTGGTCAACCTTCCAATCCCNAAGGACTTNGTGGTAGAAGCCGGCGCCTTCGTAACTCTTCCTGACAAACGGATCGCAATCGGNACNCGGCGAGGNGACATTTATTTGCTTTCCGGCGTTGACGAGGAAAAGCCCAACCCTAAATTCAAGCTTTTCGCCTCCGGCCTTGACGAGATTTTTGGCTTGGCCTACAAGGACGAAGCCTTCTTTGTGAGCCAAAGTTGCGAGATGACCCGCGTAAGCGATCGCAACAACGATGGAAAGGCAGATACTTTCGAAGTGGTCTCAGATGCTTGGGGCTACGCTAACTATCATGAATATGCCTTTGGCTCAAAGTTCGACCCCCAAGGTAATCTCTATGTTGCCCTAGGATTGTCGTCTTCTTACCATTCGAGAGCCCTATTCAGAGGATGGGCCTTGAAGATAACTCCCGAAGGCAAGACCATCCCAATTGCAAGTGGTCTCCGAAGTCCCGGTGGAATAGGCCCCAATGAGCACGGAGCCTTGTTCTACATAGAGAGCCAAGGTCCTTGGAATTCCTCATGCAGCCTGAAATTCGTTAAAGAAGGAGGTTTTATGGGGCATCCTATTAGTTACAACTGGTACAAATATGCCAAGGGCATGGGCACTCCGCCAACCGAACCCGAGTCCGGCGGGCGAATCGTAACCGAAAAAAAACGAGTCAAGGAACTGGTGCCTTATGCTGTTGTCTTTCCCTACATCAGAATGGGAAGGTCGATTACAGGATACGTCGTCAACAAAACCAATGGTAAATTCGGTCCATTCGAGAATCAGATTTTTCTAGGAGATTACACACAATCAATTGTCATGCGTGCCACCACGGAAAAAGTCAACGGAGTCTGGCAAGGTGCCTGTTATCCTTTTCGCGAAGGCCTCTCGACAGGTATTCTCAATATCGAATTCACCCCGGCGGGGAACTTGCTTTGTGGTGGTACGAACCGTGGTTGGCCGGTACGAGGGATCAAGCCTTTCGCTCTGGAGCGCCTCCAATGGACTGGTCGAATGCCCTTTGAAATCGAGCGGATAAACATTACTCCAAAGGGATTTGACATACGCTTTACAAAGCCCCTGGACATTGCCACCGGCAAAGATCATAAAAGTTACAAAGTGTCGACCTTCACACATATCTACCATGGCGGGTACGGTGGACCAGAAGTGGATGCGACTGCTCCTACCGTGCAAGCAGTGAGGCTTTCCGGCAATGGCTTTATAGCAACCATTCAGCTACCGAACTTGAAAATTGGGCATGTGCATGAATTTGACTTTGGATTACTGAGATCACGAGATGGAGAAGAACTTCTACATCGTCATGCATACTATACGGTAAACGAAATTCCGGCGGGCCAGTAAGGCTGACTAAAATCCGCTTTTTCATATAAACGAAACTGCTCTTGCAGAGACAGAAAAAGAACCTTCCAAGTGAATATCGACTACATGCGCAGAGACAGCCAATCTTATTTGATGAATAATTCGAAAGCTGGGCATTTCACTCAATTCAAAACATGAATCAATACCGAACAGGACAACGCTGGATAAGTACGTCCGAACCCGAGTTAGGCTTGGGAACAGTGGTGCAGGAAGCTGAGTCCCGCGTGCATATTCTTTTCCCCGCCACCGGAGAAATACGGCTGTATGTCTCCGAACTGGCTCCGTTGCAAAGAGTACAATTCAGAGTAGGACAAGAGATTGAGGATCACGAGGGGAACAAATGTTTCATAGAGAACATTCGTGAAGAAAATGGAGCGCTGGTCTATTGCGGAGAAGACTGGGAACTACCAGAGGCTCACTTGAACGACAACATAAGCTTGGATGGTCCGGAAGATCGGCTTAACCGTGGGCATTTCGACGAGGCTTCCGTCTCCGAGCTACGGGTAAAGGCCATCGAAATCATGCATTGTTTGAGAAAGTCTCCCACGAGGGGGTTTCTCGGCGGGAGAATCGATCTCATCCCCCACCAAATTTATATCGCCAAGGAAATCTGTAATCGTTCCGCACCTAGAGTATTACTTTCAGATGAAGTCGGTCTCGGAAAGACCATCGAGGCAGGTCTAATCATTCATCGCCGGCGGTTAACGGGCCGAGCGGAGCGTGTTTTAATCATAGTTCCAGAATCTCTCGTTCACCAATGGTTTGTGGAGATGTTAAGGAAATTCAACTTATGGATGAATATCTTTGACGAGGAAAGATGCATCGCAATCGAAACTTCCGACACCAAATTAAATCCGTTCTTGGACGATCAATTGGTGTTGTGCAGCATTGATTTTTTGGCGAACAATTCCCATAGAGCCAAACAAGCGTGGGAGGCGGATTGGGACTTGATGGTAGTGGACGAGGCTCACCACTTAGAGTGGACACCGGATCACATGAGTCCGGAATATGAGCTGGTGGAGGCTTTGGTAAATAAAGCGGAAGGTGTCTTGCTCCTTACCGCTACTCCGGAGCAGCTAGGACCCGAAAGCCACTTCGCTCGCCTACGACTGCTTGATCCTAATAGGTATTCCGACCTGTCTTCCTTTCTATCTGAAAACGAAAGTTATGCCGACGTAGCGCCAATCGCAACTGCGCTTTATCAGGGGAGTCCTCTCACGAGTGGACAAAGAAGCCTCTTGGCGGCAATGCCGGATATAGAAGCCGAGGAAATGAATGAAATCGACTTATTGTCCGCACTGCTCGACCGACATGGTCCAGGCCGAGTAGTCTTTAGGAATACTCGGGCAAACATGAGCGGTTTTCCTAAACGCGTTGCCCACTTAATTCCACTTGAACCATCAAAGGAAGATACACTTTCCTTTGATGACGAAGACGAAGTGGAGCTTGATGAGTTTTATTACGATGAGAATGACGAGGAAGCCACCGAGACTACAAGTTTCACCCCGGACCCACATATTTTGTGGTTGGACAAATTGCTTGAGGAGATTGGAGAGGACAAGGTATTGCTTATTTGCGGAAGCAGAGAGAACGCCAAAGCAATCGAGCAAGCCATAGACCAAAGAATACCAATAAAGAGTACGGTATTCCACGAAGAGTTGACTCTCGTCCAGCGAGACCGCAATGCAGCGTGGTTCGAAGAAAAAGACGGAGCCCGTATTATGATCTGCTCCGAGATCGGGAGCGAGGGAAGGAATTTTCAATTCGCTCACCATCTTGTTCTTTTCGATCTGCCCATTGACCCGGAATTGCTCGCACAAAGGATAGGCAGGTTGGATCGAATCGGACAAACGCAAACAATTCACCTTTACGTACCATACACGACAAAAGGTCCCGAAGAGGTCCTTGCCCGCTGGTATCACGAAGGCTTGAATGCCTTGGAGAATCATCTCGAGGGAGGAAACCTTTTGTTTAAGCAATTTGGCGAAAAGGTCACCGAGCTCCTTTCGACCTTTGAAAAATCCGCAGAAGAAGAGGAAAAGCTCGACCAGCTGATTTCAAAATCTTCGAAACAAAGAATGATCCTTGCCGAACAGTTGGAAAAAGGTCGGGATCGATTGTTGGAACTAAATTCAAATCGACCGGAAGTGGCGAATGCCCTAGTCGAATCAATTCGCGACATCGACAATTCACTTGAGTTGGAGACTTTCCTTATGGAAGTGTTCGATCATTTTGGGGTGCGAGTGGAAGAAAGGGACAATCGTACCTACCTTCTCGATGGCCGTTCCGCGATAAACTGTGACGGATTCCCCGGGTTGCCCAAAAGAGGACTCGTCGGCACCTTCGACAGAAACCACTCTCTCAGCCGAGAAGACATAACACTCCTGACCGGTGATCACCCCATCGTCACAGGTGCAGTCGATTTATTGCTCGGAAGTGAGCAAGGAAACTGCAGTTTCAGCGTTTGGGAAGATGAAAAAGAAGAGAAACATCTTCTACTCGAAGCAATTTTCGTCTTGGAAGTACTGGCTCCAAAGCACCTCCACGCAGATCGGTTTCTCCCACCTACTCCGTTGCGCATTCTGATTAACCAAGATCGAGAAGTAGTCACCATCGACTTACCCCAAATGACCGATGGTTCCCCCTACGCCCTGCTAGACGACTTCAAGGTCGGCAAAGAACTGATCCCGACCATGCTGGGGAAAGCGAGAAGAATTGCTACGGCGACGGCAAAAAAAACAGCACTAGAAGCCACTCAATCCATGACGGCTACCATGCAACGAGAACTCGACCGCCTCACCGCTCTCCAAAAGGTGAATGAAAATATTCGACAAGAAGAGATCGATCTCACTAGGGAACAAATGCAGGAATTGGCCGAGGCTTTGAGCAAAGCTCGCGTTCGACTCGACGCGATACGATTAATAATTAGAGGGCCCCACGAAAGCGAATACACCGATTCGGGAGAGTAACGGGCGTCATCTTAATCTTCCATCTAGATCGGCGATATGTTCAATAATACGTTGCATGCCTAGAGGAGGAATCGACTCTCCGACAACCTCTCGAACCAAGCGCGGTGAAAAGTTCAAACTGGCTTGCCACCTGCCGTGTCGAACTCCTTCGAATTTAAAGGTACGACCCCAACTAGAATGATCAAGAGTGCCCAAAATCAAAATCTCGCGAAGAGAAAGAACTCGATGCTGTTCGGGATGTCCCTTCAAGTCGCTGGAAATAACTCCGCTATTCATAGTAAGTGTTGAAGCGGGCTTGTCCCAGCTCATCCGACGATAGCTAGTTCGAAAACCATGAACCAGCCGAGCGACTCCATTTTTTGTAATCGTAGGTTTCGGCAAAGGCTTCTTGCAAGTACGGCAAAAGACGATTTCCGCGACATGCCCATCGGTTTGACAATGGACACACCGATTGTTGTCAAAGGCAGTCTCGCCTTCCGGAGTATTGCTCATCCAGTAGTATTGTTTTTCGTTCCAAGCAGGCACTCGATGATAAGGGTCTTTGGCATCGAAGAGATTAGTCAACGCATCTAGTGGCGGCAAGTGACCAACGGCTTCTCTTAAAGTTACAGGTTGCGGCAAGCCGGAACCGCCATGGGAAGGAACGGGGTGAAAACCGGAAAGTTCTTTGGAAAAGAATTCATCTATGGGTCGAATCTCTTGGGAAGCAGAAGGCAAGCGGCACCCGATAGTGATAAGCCTATCCCGGTGATGAGGAACTCCGTATCGACGAAAATCAAGAATAGCTGAGCGAATCGTGTAGCCAAGAGGGTGCAGGCGACGCCCAATCAGCTTTAGAATATTTTCGGGATCACCTTTCTCGTTTCGAATGACAGAATTTTCCATGCGCCTGACGTTCTCAATCAAAAACCAGTCGGGTTTCAATTCCTCCAAAACGTCCAAACCAGGTAAAACGAGCCTGTTACGCTCATCTTCAAGCCTTCGTTTGCCGGAGCGTATGGCCGCCGAGATTCTTCCTGCACCGTTCGAAGACATGCCTTGGCAAGGAGGAGAAAGTGTGAGCAACCAAGGGCGAAGACCACCTAATCGGTTCCGAACATAGCTTATGTAATCAGCCTTCAAGTTCCAAATGTCACCCTCGAACACTCGGGTATCTGGAAAGTTTCGACGGATTAGTTCTGCTCGCGAAGGAACTAGTTCGCATGCAGCTATCACAGGCACACCGAGTCCCCACTCGATTCCAACGTCACCGATCCCACCACCGGAGAAAAGAGATGCCGAGGCAAGTGCGACGCCATCACCAAGCACTCGATAGTCATTGCCGGATTGAGGGGGATTGGATTTTAGGAACTTCGTGGTTTTTGCCATTACTTGGAACGAAGGAAACAAATACCTACCAACACCATGATCAGTCAAGGTCACCCGAAAAACGCTCGAGCATATGGATTTTCAAATGGACGTGCGACGTGGTTAACACATTTTAAGAGGAAATAAATCATTAACTCGTCACTATGAAAAAACCCCTAACATGCATACTCTTCTGCACGATCCTCGGATCCATTGCTTTAGCTCACGACCCTGCCACCGACATGACTACGGCGGCGAAACGCTTCATCTTGTCTCTGGATGAAAAAGCCAAGAAGGATGCCCTTTTCTCGTGGGAGGACAAGGAACGTGAGAGATGGCATTTCGTTCCGGGCAACTTCATCAAGCCCAACGGCAAGCGTCTCGGACTGACACTTGGCAACATGAAGTCTGCTCAGCGGACTCTTGCTCATGCCCTTCTCGCCTCCGCCCTCAGTCATCGCGGACACCTCGAGGCATCCACTATAATGATTCTCGAACAAATCCTCTTCGAAATGGAAGGGCGCGACATCCGAAACCCCTCATTGTACCATGTTTCCATCTTTGGAAACCCGGACCGATCCGGAACTTGGGGATGGCGCTTCGAAGGGCATCACCTATCTCTAAATTTCACTCTTGTTAACGGAAGAATTTTTTCAGTTACCCCAAGCTTCTGGGGTGCTAGTCCAGCCGAGGTCAAGGAAGGCTCTTTCAAGGGGCTCAAGGTTTTGGCCGAAGAAGAGGAAAAAGCCCGCAAATTCGTACGATCCCTTTCTCCCCCCCAAAGAAACTTGGCCATCCTCTCCGACAAGGCTCCGAGAGACGTTTACTCGGGACAGGATAGCATAGTTGATAGAAAAACCTTCTTCCCCCCGAAAGGGTTGCCCATAACCAAGATGAATTCACGCCAAAAGGGCTGGCTCGGTGAGATTGTGGAAGCTTACGTAGCAAAGCATCGTCCGCAAGTGATCGAACAGATAACTTTCCGGAACGCTCTCCTTGATCCAGAGAAAACCTACTTCGCTTGGGCCGGCAGCCTAAAAGAGGGCGAGGGCCACTACTACAGAATTCAAACCCCGAAATTCCTTTTCGAGTACGATTCGACTCAAAACGATGCAAATCATGTCCATGCGGTCTGGCGCGACTTTGACGGAGACTTTGGTCGCGACTTACTTGGCGAGCACTTGGCAAAGGATCACCAATCCGTTAAGGGATGGGAAAGTATTTTCGATGGCAAAACTCTAAATGGATGGAAGGCAAATGAAAACAAAAACTCCTTCAAGGTACAAAACGGATGCATCGTAGCTAATGCACCCGGAAGGTGCCATCTCTTTTACGAGGCGCAAAAGCCCTTCAAGAATTTTGAGTTCAAGGCTGAGGTAATGACCTTGCCCCATTCCAATGCGGGAATCTATTTCCATACCCGTTTTCAGGATGAGGGCTGGCCAAAGGCGGGCTTCGAATGCCAGATCAACAACACCTACCATGACCCCAAGAAGACGGCCAGCGTCTACGGGGTTAAGGACACCTTGGAGGCCCCCGCCAAAGACGACGAGTGGTTCGAACTATACATCAAGGTTGAAGGGAAGAGGGTGGTAACAAAGGTGAACGGAAAGACCATCATCGATTGGACCCAACCGGACGACTGGAAATCTGGATCTTCCTTCGACAGAATTCTCGGCGAAGGCACCTTCGCCCTTCAGGGACACGACCCAAAGAGCACGGTATTGTTCAGAAACCTAATGGTCAAAAGACTTCCCTGACCCAACAGGAGTGCCAAAATGAAACCAACCGCTCTTATTCTTCTTCTCCCGGCCCTGCTTTCCGGAGCCGACTCTTGGCCACAATGGCGTGGACCGGCAGCGAACGGGCATGCCGGCAAGGCCGATTACCCATCGGAATGGAATAAGAACAAGAACATTGCGTGGAAATCCATTCTTCCGGGTCGTGGACACTCTTCCCCCGTGCACGACGGCGACACGATCTGGGTAACGTCAGCTATCGAGACCCCGGCCTCGGAAGCCGAGAAGAAGAAGAGACTTAAGGCCAACAAGGGTTTGCCGACCGTGACTGTTCTCTCCGAAGTAAGCCTGCGTGCCCTAAGAATCGATCCCAAGTCGGGCAAAGTTATACAGGATGTGGAGATTTTAAGGAAAAAGCAGCCTCAGTGGGTGCACAAGCTCAACAGCTATGCCTCCCCCACCCCGGTCATTGAAGGCGGAAAGGTCTACTTTCACTTCGGAGCCTATGGCAATGCATGCATCGATGCAAAGACCGGCAAAATTCTCTGGAAGAACGAGGACAAAGCTCTTTGGGTGATGCACGAAAACGGACCAGGAAGTTCTCCGCTCATTTGGGATAACCTGATGATCTTCCATCTGGACGGGAGCGACAAACAAAACATCTTTGCGCTCCACAAGGACAGCGGAAAAATCGCCTGGAAAACCAAGCGGTCGGGCGAACTCCGGGAAAACCCCCAGCTCCAGAAATCCTATTCAACCCCCATCGTAAAAACCTTCAATGGTAAGCCTGTCTTGATTTCCTGCAGCGCCGACTGGTTGTACGGGTACGACCCTAGAAACGGGAAAGAGTTGTGGAAAATCAAGTACGGCCACCTCGGCTTTTCCAACGTCGCCCGTCCTGTAACCGGTCACGGTATGATATACCTCTCCACCTGTTTCATGAAGGCGGAAATTCTAGCTTTTCACTACGAGGGGTTGAAAACACCCAAGCTTGCCTGGAGACTCGACAGGGGACCAAAAATGCCTTCACCCATCCTCGTGGAGAAAGAACTGTACGTGGTTAACGACGGGGGAATCCTCACCTGCGTCGATGCCCTGACGGGAGACCTCCTCTGGCGCGAGCGGCTGGACGGCGAGTTCAGTTCCTCCCCGACCTATGCGGGCGGGCTCCTCTATTTTTCCGACCAATCTGGCGTAACGACCGTAATCAAACCAGGTAAGACCCTTAACGTGGTCAGCAAAAACGAGCTCGACGGGACTGCCCACATGGCCAGTTTTGCACCCTACGCAAAAGCATTTCTGATTCGTACCGAAGAAGCCCTTTACCGTATCGAAATTTTATAAGCTATTAGCTGAAATCTTAATTTCAACTAATCCCCTTTTCCCTAGCCCGGAAAGCAGATGGGGTAAGGTTCATAATTTTTCTAAAACTTCGGCAAAAGTGGGCTTGGTCATAAAACCCACACTCTAGGGCAATTTCTGAGATCGTAAGTTCGGTTTTCGTTAGAAAACGAGCCGCGCCACTAACCCGTAGTCGCAAAATATATTGGTGGGCTGACAAGCCGAACGCTCTTTTAAACCTTCGTTCAAACTGACTAAGGGACATTCCGGACATTTTAGCTAGTTTTGGGGTAGTGATGGAATCACCATAGTTGTTTTGGATGTAATCAACCATATTTGCGAATTGATCCACATTGCCCGAACGACCGCTGAGTCGTTCGACCAATCTGCCGATTCCCGCCAGTCCCATAACTCTGCCTTGACGATCGCGAATGGGAACCTTGTCACTAATCATTAAGCGTTTAGAACCCACTTGATTCGCGGCGGCTTCGATACGATTAAGGATGGGCTTTCCAGATTTCATGACTACAAGATCATCGGCTCGGTATTTGTCGGCTTTTTCCAGACCAAAAAAATCATGGTCGGTTTTTCCGATGGCATCTTCTTCCTTAGCGACTCCGCAGATTTCGCAACCTTTGCGGTTTATCACCATAAATCTGCTTAGCCTGTCCTTGAGGTAAAACGAGACTTCGGGAAGAAGGTCAAATATCTTAAAAAATTGATCATCGGGAGAAAGACGAGTTATGAATTGCTCCTGCATACTTGTATCTTTCATGATGGAAATATACAAAATCGAGCTGTCTTTTTGCAAGACTTGAAGATGGTTTTTGTGTTAAAATCATCATAGTCAAAGATTGGGAAAAATATGAAACCACTAATTTATCCGATGCGAAAGTATCGAAAAACCATTGGATTGGGTGTTATCTTTATCTCATTCGCTGTAAAGATTTCGGCAACTGAGATTTCTTTTAACAAAGATGTCAGACCAATTCTTTCAGCCAATTGCTTTTCTTGTCATGGCCCCGACAAGAAGGCTCGTAAAGCCAAGTTGCGCCTTGACACAAGGGAAGGTGCCCTTTTTGACCTCGGGGGTTATCGAGCCCTTCAACCGAGGAAGCCAGACGCAAGTGAATTGATTTTGCGGATTGATAGCGATGATCCAGATGAACTTATGCCACCGCCAGACAGTGGACACGAGCTCACTACTCAAGACCGCCAAGTGCTGAGGCAGTGGGTAAACACTGGCGGTGAATACGACACTCACTGGGCTTTCAAACCTCCCGTAAAATTTCCTTTATCAAAAATGGAAAAGAGGAATTGGCCCTTGCACGCGCTGGACTACTTCATCCTCAACCAACTTGATTCAAAAGGGATCAAACCCGCCGAAGACTCAGACCGTCCACGATGGATTCGACGGGTTTCCCTTGATCTGATAGGACTTCCTCCAACACTCGAGGATACTGAAGCCTTTACCTCGGACAACAGGGAGGATGCCTATAGGAGAGTGGTAGACCGATTGCTTGCTTCCAGTGCCTACGGCGAGCATTGGGCCCGGATGTGGCTGGACTTGGCTCGGTTTGCCGACACAAAAGGTTATGAGAAAGACCGCCACCGCGACGTCTGGCGGTACCGGGATTGGGTAATCGATGCCTTCAATCAAGACATGCCATTCGACCAGTTCACGATCGAACAGTTGGCAGGCGACTTGTTACCCGAACCGACTACCGATCAAATGCTGGCAACGACTTTTCATCGAAACACCATGGAAAATGACGAAGGAGGCACTGACAACGAGGAGTTCCGCGTCGCAGCCGTCAAGGACCGGGTTGACACAACCGTTCAAGTTTGGATGGGCTTGACGATGGGTTGCGCCAAGTGCCATTCCCACAAATATGACCCTTTAAGCATAAAAGACTATTATTCCCTTTATGCTGTTTTCAATCAAACCGAGGATGCCGATCGGGTAACTCCGGTCATGCCTTTTCCAACTCCTGAGCAAACCGTTAAGCTAAAGGAGATGGAAAGTGAAATTGCCAGCCTGAATCAGCGCATCAAGGCAAAGCCCGATGGTTTTTACCGCGATCTCGCCAAGTGGAAAAAACAACTGGCAAAGGAGCCGTTTTGGAAACCGCTCAAGCTCTTGGGTATGAAATCGAAAAAGAAGGTAACCCTTAGCCAGGCAAAAGACGGAATCTTAAGTGTAGACGCTGAGAACCCCGACAAGGACACTTGGGTTCTCAGCTTTGAGATTCCTGAAGGAAAACCTGTAACGGCAATCCGCATCGATACTTTCCCAAAAAAGAGCGGAGGAAAATGGAAGGATAAAAACGTAGCTCTGCGCGAGCTTACAGCCGAATGGATTGAGGAGGGCAGCGAGCCAATTGACTTGTCTTTTTCGAATCCCCGGGCGGATTTTTCCCAACCGGGCTGGGAAGTAGCAAAGGCAATAGATGGGAAACCACATGCGGGCTGGGCCTTTTCTCCAAAGGCATCGCAACCACACGCCGCGATATTCGATCTGGCAAAACTAGTTTCAGGTGGGCAACTTAGGGTAACGCTCGAGCAGGAATACGGGCAAGGCCTACTCTTTGAAAAGTTCCGTCTCTCGGCTAGCGTTTACCCAACCAAGTGGTTGACCCCCGAAGTCAAACCTATGGAGGGCATCGACCGTCTTTTTGAAAAGGTTAATTATCCGGAAACCCGAGGACTACACACGCAGCTCAGCTCATCAAAGCAGGGCTTAAACAAATTGAAAAACGGGTTTTCCAAAACCCCGATCATGCGTGAACTTCCAGCCAACCGGCATCGCGAGAACCGCATTCACAACCGAGGAAACTTTCTCGATCAAGGAGAAAAGGTTGAACCTGGCGTCCCCGAATCATTTGGCGAATTACCCAAAGGAGAAAAAGCGGACCGTCTTGGCGTTGCCCGCTGGCTCATGAAACCGGAAAATCCCTTGACCGCAAGGGTAATGGTCAACCGGGTTTGGGCGCGCTTGTTCGGAAAAGGTTTCGTAGAAACCGAGGAGGACTTCGGGTCCCAAGGTATCATGCCTTCGCATCCCGGACTCCTCGACTGGCTTGCCGTCGATTACCGGGAAAACGATTGGTCACTAAAGAAACTGCTGAGAACCATTACTCTTTCCAGAACTTATCGACAAAGCTCATCGATTAGTCCAAAATCACTTGAAGTTGATCCTACCAACCGGTTTTTCGGCAGGGGTCCGAGGTTTCGATTGTCCGCGGAGGTAGTTCGTGACCAATCCTTGACCGCATCCGGGTTGCTTACCTGGAAAATCGGCGGTCCGTCAGTGATGCCTCCCCAACCACCGGGCGTTTGGAAATCTACGTACAGCGGGGAAAAATGGAAAAATGCAACTGGTCCGGACAGATATCGCCGAGCACTGTACACTTACCTCAAGCGCACCAGCCCTCATCCCGCCATGATCACCTTCGACGCAGGATCGGGTGAAGTTTGTCAAATCAGGAGAATTCGTACCAATACTCCCCTGCAAGCCCTCATTACCTTAAATGACGAAGCCTATCTTGAAGCTGCCGGGGCATTGGCTCACCTTATGCAAAAATCTTCCGAGGAGCTTGATCAACAAATCACCTTTGGCTTCCGGAGGATCCTGACCCGTCGACCAAACCCCGATGAGCTCAAAAGACTGAACGAACTTTACCATCAACTGAAACCGGAAATCTCCAACCAATCCGACTTCCTGTCTGCAGCCAACCTCAAGGACGGGGACCCCTCTTTGGTCGCCCTTGCCAGCGTGCTTCTCAACTTGGACGAAACCCTTATGAAACCTTGATGTCATGGACCTCCCCTTAAACCTGCAAAACACCCAAGCCATCACCCGGCGTCATTTCTTCGGGCAAGCCGGCTTGGGATTTGGCTCCATCGCCCTAAACCATCTTTTGGCGAACAATGGCTATGCGGCAAAGCAAAAAGGATTTCGAATCCCGGCCAAGGCCAAATCGATCATTTACCTCCATATGGCCGGTTCACCTTCGCAAATAGACCTCTTCGAAAATAAACCCGCCTTGACCAAGTTTCACGGCAAGGATTGCCCAAAGAAATATCTGGAGGGTAAACGTTTTGCCTTCATAAAAGGAACCCCAAAAATGATGGGCCCTGTTTTCGACTACAAGCAACATGGGCAGAGCGGACAATGGATAAGCGATCTCATGCCCGGACTAAGCTCGGTAATCGATGACGTTTGCGTCATCCGCTCCATGCATACGGACCAATTCAACCATTCCCCCGCCCAGCTTCTCCTTCAGACCGGAAACTCACTTCCGGGCTACCCCTCCATGGGTTCATGGATCACTTACGGTTTGGGTAGCGATAATAACAACCTTCCGGGTTTCGTAGTCCTTGCATCCGGTGGAAAAACCCCAAGCGCGGGTAAATCGCTCTGGGGATCGGGATTCCTCCCTACCCTCTATCAAGGCGTGCAATGCCGCACGGACGGAGGGGATCCGATCCTTTATCTTTCCGACCCCAAGGGACTTACCCGCAAGGCCCGTAGAAAGACGCTCGATGCCATCAGAGACCTGAACGAATATCAACATAAGCATGTCGGTGACCCGGAGACCCTAACGCGGATATCCCAATACGAATTGGCTTTCCGGATGCAAATGTCCGTTCCCGAAGTGATGGACTTAAAAAAGGAACCCGAACACATGCTCAAGCTGTACGGGGCCAAGCCCGGTCATGTTTCGGAATCCGAATCGGCAGCCGATCCCCGCCGCCTTTACAAGGGAAATGATCCGACCTTTGCCAACAATTGCCTCTTGGCTCGTCGGTTGGTCGAGAATGGCGTTCGCTTCGTCCAGCTCTACGACTGGGGATGGGATCATCACGGTTCCTCTCTTGGCGAGTCGATCGACGAAACCTTGCCCATCAAGTGCCAGCAGATCGATCAAGCAATTGCCGGGTTGATCACCGACCTCAAGCAACGCGGACTGTTTGAGGAAACCCTGATTATCTGGGGCGGCGAATTCGGACGCACGCCGATGATGCAAAACAACGTTCGCAATGAATTGAAGAAAGGTTTCTACGGTAGAGATCATCACCCGCACGCGTTTACCATGTGGATGGCCGGGGCCGGGATCAAACCGGGCGTTTATGGCCAAACCGATGACATAGGCTATTACATTGCCGAGAACCCGGTCGGAATCCGCGACCTCCAATCGACCATCCTTCATCAAATTGGCCTCGATCCTCACCGTTTCAGCTTTGCCTATCAAGGCCTCAATCAGAGGCTCATTGGCCCGACCCAGGAAGGTAAGATCATCAAGGACATTCTCGCCTGAAGCGACACTACTTTTGAGTATTTTGGCAAACCACCAAAAAAACAGTGACCATACTTCAACCACTTTCGCATTTACTTCATCCAGTGGTTTGGTTCTCGATTCTCCTTGGGTCTCATTTGGTTTTTGGAAAACAAAGCTCCTATCCGGTAACCTCTAATCCGAAAAAACTTTCCCCCCTTATGGAAAGGGAGCTTCGGGGTTGTTTCGATTTCTTTTGGAAAGAATGGAACTCCGATCCAAAGAGTCCGACTTATGGGATGACGAACGGCGATTACGTGGGCATGAAAATCTATAGCCCTTTAGCCGTTGAAGAGCAGGGCTTCTACTTCGCAGCCATCGTAATCGGGGTGGAAAGAGGTTGGATCACCCGGAAGGAAGGTCAAACAAGAATACTCATTACCCTGAATACCCTTCGAAAACTCAAACGGATCAATGGTTTCTGGTATCACTTCATCGATCCCGATACGGGCAAAAGAGGCTGGAAGGATTCTCACAACATCGAGTTAAGCAATGCCTCCGCGGGAACAATGCTTCTGGGAGCCTTGTCGGCGGCCGAATATTTTGGCGGGGAAATCGAAATCCTGACCAATCAACTATACGCAGATATGAATTGGAAATGGTTCACCAATCCCGAAACCAAACATCCCTATCTTGCCTGCTATCCCGAGGACCTGCCCAAGAAAGTCCCGCATGGCATCAACAAAGAGGGAATGTTCGGTGGGTGGTCCGCGTACAGTGAACACATTTTTCTCTATATTTTGGCAGCCGGCTCCCCCCGGGATGAATTCGCAACAGGTGCCGATTCCTATTATGCGATGAAAACCTTCAAGGGAAGTTACAAAGGAGAAACCTTCGTCTTCTGCGGATCAGGGGCCGCATTTACCTACCAGTGGACACACGCCTTCATTGATTTCCGCAACCTACGCGATAAATTAAACCGCAATTGGTTTGCAAATTCCCGCCACGCCGCACTAGCCGCCCGGCAATACGCAATCGACAATGCGCACCGCATCAAGGGTCTCGGCCCCAATTCTTGGGGTATGTCGGCATCGATCAGCCCATCTACCGGATACAGCGGGTATTATGGCTCTCATCCGATTGGCCATGGCCACAAGCTTTTGGAAGACGGAACGGTCGCTCCATACGGAGCTCTCTCCTTCCTTCCCTTCACTCCTGTGGAATCAAAAGCTGCTCTTGAGCATATGTACAAAATCCCCGGACTTGTCGGGGAGTACGGTCTCTTCGACGCCTACAGCTATGCGAGCAAGACAAAAGGCGATCAGCCTTGGATCGCCAAGAGCTACCTAGGAATAGACAAAGGCTTGGTTCTTTTGATGTTCGAGAATTACTCAACTCAGCTCATTTGGCGACTGCTCCATCAAAACGCTTATATCCAAAAAGGGCTAAGATGTCTCCAATTTAAGAATGAAGCTTTAAACTGATTCTCTCATTCCCGGCAAAAATAGGAGTGCAACTACCTAGGCCTATTGTTGGTCTTTAAGTCTGGAACTATGTACGAATTCAGCGGAGCAAGCGATGAATTGCATCCACGGGAACACAAGACTTAACGACCATCTGCAGGTTTTCGTTGTGACCTTTAACCTTCGAATAGTAAATCGAGTTAGTCGCTGAAACCATCCCCACGACAGCTCCGGTCGAATCTAGTACGGGGGCTCCGCTAGAGCCTTTGGCGTAGTCTGCCGTGATAGCCATTCTGTTCGCCTGCCCGGTCTTCGAGCGGGCCACGAAATATCGTGAGACATCACCCTTGGTCATGGTGAAGTAGCGTCCGTCCGGATGGCTAATCACACTTACGGCAGTACCGACAGCGGCTCGAGAGGCTAGCGGCAATGGCGATAGTTTCGCGTCACGAAGACGAAGAAGAGCCACATCGTCCGATTTGTTAGCCGCTAGTATTTCGCTGACTATAAAAGTTTTTCCATTGGAATCCATAGCACCTAAAACGACACCTTCCTTGGTATCTACAACATGGTAATTGGTAGCGATAACGCCGTCCTCGCTCAGCGCGAAACCTGAAGCGGACGAAGCATGCCACTTTGTGCACTTGCCGCATTTGTAAAGTCTCCCGACAACCAAAACTGAAGCCTTGCATCGCTCATAAAAGTCCTCGTAGTGAATGCTTTCAAGTTTGATTTCCGGAAGCTTGAAATTGGTGTTTCGTCTAGTGAGTTGGCCGCCCAAAGTAACTAAAGAAGTCCCTAATTTTTTATTATGCAGACCTTCCAGACCTTTTTGAAAACGCAACTTTAGAGCCAAGTCATCGATAACCCCGGACTTCGGTTTCTG
This sequence comes from Opitutia bacterium, assembly GCA_002730975.1. Taxonomy (GTDB): domain Bacteria; phylum Verrucomicrobiota; class Verrucomicrobiia; order Opitutales; family Seribacteraceae. The sequence goes on along the minus strand of PCBO01000046.1, from coordinate 10,964 downwards.
GGCAAAAGCCGAACCGAATAAGCAGCTAAAGAGAATTAGAAAGTAAAAGGACTTCGAAATTTTCATCCCTTTAAGGAATGGGAAATTTCAAGAACCGCAAGATGAATACAAACTAGCTCTTCTCAATTATCAATTTACCAAGACCGACAACCTTCTTCTTGCATTCGAGATCATTTTACTTCGCGATAGTCGAAGAACAGACCATAAATACAACCTGACCTTCTAAAATAATGAAACTAAAAGCACCATCCCTTGCAATCGTAACCTTGTTTTGCTCTTTTGCCTTTAGCACTAACGCAGAAAAATCTTCGAACTCCGGAGCAACAAATGATTGGAAAATTCTTTTTGACGGTAAGAGCCTAGATCAATTCAGAGGCTACAAGAAGGACAAACCTGACCCAGGATGGAAGGTGGAGGACGGCGTTATAAAATTTGCCGGAAAAGGCGGAGACCTCATGACAAAGGGAAAGTATCAATTCTTTGAGATGGCTCTCGAGTGGAACCTCCCCAAAGGAGGAAACAGTGGCATTATCTACAGGGTAGCGGAGACAAAAGGTCCGGCATATCATACGGGACCCGAAATACAGATTCTTTCTAGTATGAAAGTGGGGGGCAAAACGGATGCAGGTTCATGCTACGCTTTGTACGCTCCGAAGGTATCCAATCTCAAACCCAATGGCCAATGGAACTCGGTGCGACTTGTCATCAAACCCGGCAATCACGTTGAACATCACATGAATGGGCAAAAAATTTGTTCCTACCAAATCGGTAGTGATGACTGGAATGCCCGCGTGGCAAAAAGCAAATTCGCCAAGTGGAAGGAATTCGCAACCGTGGACAAGGGTCACGTATGCCTGCAGTCTCACGGAGCCGCCATTTGGTTTCGCAACCTGAAAGCGCGTGAACTTAAGTAAACCTGTTCGACGCGCCAACCATTCAAAACGAGAGAGATAAGCATGAAAACTCTATCCTTAATGATTCTGGCTTCAATTAGTGTATCCGCCCTCTTCGCTGAAAACTGGCATCAGTTCAGGGGACCGTCAGGAATGGGCGTGGCAGAAGGAGAGGTGCCCACACGTTGGAACAAAGATTCCGTGGCATGGCAGATCTCGCTCCCGGGAGAAGGTCAATCCTCCGCTATCAACTGGGGCCCGAAGTTATTCGTCACTACCGCATCCCAAGAAGGGAGAATGCGAACCCTATTGTGCTTGGATAAAGACTCCGGAAAGATCATCTGGCGACGTGACGTGGAAAGTGACCGCAAGGAATCCCAACACAAGATGAATAGTTGGGCCACCCCGAGCGCAGCGACAGACGGCACTAGAGTGGTCGCGTTTTTCGGCCCGGGTGGGATTCACTGCTACGATATGGAGGGAGAGAAGCTTTGGTCAAAAGACTTGGGACAATTCCCCGGGAACTGGGGCGTAGCCGCATCGCCAGTAATTCTTGGTGATCAAGTCATACAAAATTGCGATGCAATTGGCCCATCTCGCCTAATCTCTCTGGATAAGAAAACGGGCAATGTAATCTGGGAAACAAAACGTGAAGACAAACCACGCGGAGGTTGGAGTACACCAGTCTTCATTGAAACAAAGGGTTCACCTCAACTCGTCCTAAACGGTGAATTCGGGGCAAAAGGTTACGACCCCGCCAAGGGCAAGGAACTATGGTTTTGCAAATCCTTTAACGGTCGTGGTTCTCCTGTCCCCTTTCATTCCAATGGCCTGATCTATGTCGTAAACGGGAAACCGGGCGATCTATATGTTGTGGACCCGAATGGTTCAGGCGACATCACAAAAACCAACATGGCATGGCATGCAAAGCGGAACGGAGGACGAGACCTGCCATCTCCTGCCGTCATAGGCGACTTCGTTCTCGTTACGGCCATGGGAGGAGTGACCACCTGCTATGACGCGAAAACCGGCAAGACCCACTGGGTCGATCGACTGGATGGAGCTTTTTCGGGATCCCCTCTCATATCCAACGGACTTTACTACATTCAAAACGAAACTGGTGTTTCCTATGTAGTTAGGCCAAACAAGAAAGCACTTGAAATCTTGTCACGAAACGATTTAGGAGCTTCAAAAGACGAAATATTTCGTGCGACTCTGTCTCCTATAGACGGCAAAGTTTTCACTCGCTCGCAAGCTACTCTTTATTGCCTCAATGGAGAAATCTAAAGGAAGCTCTGCCTTGGGAAAGGCGAGTTTTCAGAATTTCCCCCTGGCACGGCGTTGTCTCTAAGCGTAATTTTTTAAAGAGGAAACTGCAAAGACGTAAATTAAGATGCTAACTGTCAATACTTCCCAGTTTGGAAATCGTGACTGCGAAGGCACTTCGAGACGTGACTTCCTTCGCGTAGGAAGTCTTGGGCTCGGTGCAATGTCACTGAAGGACTTGCTCGCAAACAAGGCATACGCCACTCGAGCTAAAGCGGACTACGTACGAGACAAGGCGGTGGTTATGCTTTATTTGTCCGGTGGGGCCAGTCACATCGAAACCTTCAACCCAAACATGGAGGCACCTTCGCCATACAACAGCATGACGGGTGAAGTTAAAGCCTCCCTCTCAGGGGTTACCTTCGGGGGCACTTTTCCATCTCTTGCCAAGTGGGCCCACAAAATGGCCATCGTACGATCCTTCACACACCCAATCGGTGGGCATGAACAGGCCCACGTCCATGTTTTATCGGGTGGCACCGACCCAAAGGGACAAGCAACCGAGGGTCGTAGCATCGGTTCAATATATTCTCGAATTCGCGGAGCCAACCATCCGAAAACCGGATTTCCATCTTACTCACTTTTAACACATCCAGAGAAGGACGGCCAATATCGCAAGGAACTGGGGCGCGTCGTCAAAGGGTCATGGCCGGGCGATCTCGGCTCATCTTACGCTCCCTTCATTCGCCAAGACAAGGTGGCGGGCAACCACAAGAACACGAAAAACGATTCCTCTTCCGGTAAAAGCAGCGTAGCTGCAGACATGCAACTAAACTTATCGCGTGAAAGGCTGGAAAACAGAAAAGCTCTCCTATCATCGATAGATAGTTTACATCGCGAAGTAGATGCTTCCGGAGCATTGACTGCTGCCGACGAGTACGAGCAGCGAGCCCTCGACCTCATCCTTGGATCCGCTGCAGACACCTTCGACTTGACCAAGGAAAAGCCCAAGTTGCTAGAGGCCTACGACACTTCATCCATGAAGATCGGTCACAAGGTATTTCGTAGGTCCACCCTCGGTCATCAAATGTTATTGGCTCGACGAATGGTGGAGTCGGGAGCTGGTTTTGTAACCGTGCACAGCGCAGGCTGGGATATGCATGCCGACGGGAATAACCCGGGCATGGTAAAAGGAATGAACATGCTGGGCTGGACTGTTGATAAGGCGATTTCCGCTTTTCTCCAAGACCTCGAGGACCGCGGCTTGACCGACAAAGTGCTTCTCGTTCTGACTGGAGACTTTGGGCGTACTCCGACCATTAACAAAAAGGGTGGACGCGACCATTGGGCCAAGCTCGGCACCCTGGCCTTTGCGGGTGGAGGTCTGCCCATGGGGCAAGTCATCGGCAAAGCCGACCGGCGAAACGGCGAACCCTCCGACAATCCTATTAGTCCCAACATGATGATGGGAACAATTCTCCACACATTGTTCGATTTCGGCCAACTACGTATCGCCCAAGGTATCCCAACTGAAATCGTGAAACGAGTGGAGGATGCTCACCCCATACCGGAATTAGTCAGCTAAGCTTCACGGCAGCAAGTAAGCTATCGTGAAAGTCGTTCCTCTATTTGCACTGCTCCCAGCCGGATCGAATTTTCTTTTTACAAATAAGATACGTTGGGCGTTCGCGCCCTTGATTCGACCTGCGGCAAAGAAAGAAGGGATGGCTAGAAGAGGGCAATCGCTTATCTCCTCTTTGAAAAGGTATTGAAATAAAAACCCTCCAAGACCGCTCCATGAAAAAAGCAATTTTAATTTTGATCCTCTTGCTTACTCGTTTCTGCAACCTTGTCGCCGATGAACCCCGTCCTCTTTTCATCGAAGGCTATTCCGGCCAACTTAGCTACGCTCCCGGTGAGGAACTCAAGCTGCACACCTCGACCGGCGCCAGACAGTTTGGAATTCAAATCACGAGACGTGGAGCCAAGAAGGAAACTGTTTTCTCCAAGGCTGGTATCCGCGGCGCAGAGCATCCGATTCCCGAGAATGCTTCCTCCCATGGATGCAAGTGGCCTGTCGGGTTCAAGATGGTCATACCGACCGATTGGAAAAGCGGATACTACGAAGTTTCGTTGAGGGTTGAGGACGGAGGCGGAAAATTCATCCACCGCAACCGCCGAACCGCCGAAGGGAGTTGCCATTTCATCCTGCGGACCGCCAACCCGGGCAAGAAATCGAAAATCCTTCTCCAGTTTTCCGTGAACACCTACAATGCCTACAACAACTGGGGTGGTTCCAGCCTCTATGGCTACCATGGCCGGGCCAAGCTACAAGGAAACCAAGTATCCTTCAATCGCCCGCCTCGTTCCATCTTCAACAATTGGGAAGCACCCTTCGTGACTTGGGCGGAAAGCAATGGTTACGAGTTGGAATACGCCAGTAACATGGATCTCGAGCTCCGTCCCGAAATATTAAAGAACTACCGACTCATCCTCAGTGTCGGCCATGACGAATACTGGTCGGCCCCGATGAGAGACAGTCTCGAGAAATTCATCACCGAGGGTGGCAACGCGGCATTCTTTAGTGGTAACTCCGTCTGTTGGCAAGTTCGCTGGAATGCTTCTAATAGAGCCCTTACTTGCTGGAAACAATGGTTCAACCAAGACCCCTTGTATTCCCAAAAAAATCACCGTTTGCTCTCCACCCTCTGGAGCCACCATCTGGTCAAGCGCCCGGAGAATGAGCTTACTGGAGTCGGTTTTCTTCATGGCGGATACCATCGCAGTCATGGCCAGTTCATGGACGGTAAAGGTTCGTACACCGTCCATCGCCCGGACCACTGGGTATTCGCCGGTACCAACCTAAAGCGAAAAGATGAGTTTGGCGGAAAAGACACCATCGTTGGCTACGAATGCGATGGTTGCGAAATCGAATGGCGTGATGGCCTGCCATTCCCCACGCACAAGGATGGCACACCGAAAAGTTTCACGATCCTAGCGACCTGTCCGGCTCGTTGGGCTCCGGGAGATAGCCTTTGGTATGACAAATGGCCTTCCCGGGATCATTCCGGAAATGCCGTTCTCGGGGTATACCAAAATGGCGGCACTGTCTTCACCTGTGGCAGTACGGATTGGTCCCACGGCCTACGTGGAAAAGATCCAAAGGTGATTCAAATAACTAAGAACGTGCTCGACCGCCTATCCAAACCGTGATTCTCGATTTCGAGAGTTCTGGATGGACCCAATGAAATGAACGGTTTAATTTCGCCTTACCCTTCATGAGGTAACCCGGTCCAATTAAAGTATACTTAAACGAATAATCGTGGGACATTGTTATTTCCCATCACAAAAGAAGAAAATTATGGAAAAGAAAATCGACGACTCTTCTCTTTCACGCCGCAGCTTCATTGGAAACAGCGGCAAAATCGCCGGAGTAGGTGCACTTGCTAGCGTAACCCTACCAATGGTTCACGGAAAAACTGACGACACGACGAAGATCGCCTTGGTCGGATGCGGCGGGCGTGGCACAGGAGCCGCCAGCAACGCTCTTTCTGTTTCCCTTGCCAATGGCCCGACAAAACTTGTGGCGATGGCCGACGTGTTCCAGCACAGGCTGAATAGCAGCTACAACGGACTCAAAAAAAAGCACAAGGACAAGGTGGACGTATCGCCCGACAACAAACACATTGGCTTTGACGCCTACAAGAAGGCCATGGACGCCCTAGACAAAGGCGACGTGGCGATATTCACTACCCCCTGCGCATTTCGTTGGGTGCATTACGAGTATGCCATCAAGAAGGGTCTCAATGTCTTCATGGAAAAACCCGTCACGCCGGACGGTTTTTCCTCCCGAAAAATGCTTGAATTAAACCAAGAAGCTAAGAAGAAAAACCTCAAGGTCGGTGTTGGCCTGATGTGCCGACACAGTAAAGCTCGTCGCGAATTGTTTTCTCGTATCAAGGACGGAGAAATCGGAGAAATCCTTGCCCTTCGCGCCTATCGCATGCAAGGCCCCATCGCCTCCTGCTTCTCCGGCAAAAAACCAGCCGACGAACAGGAACTGATGTTTCAAATACGACGCTTTCACAGTTTCCTCTGGTTGAGCGGCGGTTCCTTCAGCGACTTCTTCATTCACAACATCGACGAGTGTTGCTGGATGAAGGACGCATGGCCGGTCAAGGCTCAGGCCCAGGGTGGTCGCCATTATCGAGGTGACAGCATCGACCAGAATTTCGATAACTATACAGTCGAGTACACCTTTCCGGACGGAACCAAACTTTACCTGCACGGCCGCAACATGGCGGGTTGCAAAGACGAGTTCTCCAGCAACGCCCATGGCACCAAGGGGTATGCCCTGATATCAGGACCCGGCGGGCATCGTTCGCAAGCTCGCATTCACAAGGGCCAAGGCCCCGACAGCGAGATCGCCTGGATGTTCGGCCAACGCAACGACCGACGCCCCATCAGGGAAACCAGTCCGCACCAAGACGAATGGGAACACCTCATGGACGCTATCCGCAACAACAAGCCCTTCAATGAAGTCGATCGCGGCGTGGCCGCTAGCACCGTCACCTCAATGGGTCGCATGGCCGCTCATACCGGACAGGAAATAACCTACGACCAAATGCTCCATTCAAAACACCAGTTCGGCCCAGGGGTAGAAAAGCTTACTCTGGAATCGGATTCTCCCCTTTTAGCCAACGCCGAAGGCATATATCCTGTCCCTGCACCCGGCATCAATAAATCGCAAGAATATTCGGACTAAACTTGTGCTCGAAAGCTCATTCAAAAAACGAAACGAGATCGAGAAACTCTTTCGAAAAGCGAAGAGTTTAAAAAAAAAAACGGACATTTTTTTCGAGGGAAATTACAGAGGAACAAGGGTTTCTGAAAACACCTCCACTCCGACACCGAAAGATTTTTTCAATGGGAGTTGACGAGCTCTCTTTCACTCTCCTATAGTGAAGTCTTCCAAGAGAGTTTTGGGGTAGGCTTTCTTGGTTTTAGGCCCGCCCTTGGTTGCAACCGGGGCGGGCCGTTTTTATGTGCCGATTTAGTTCCATTCCTAATCCGGTGTGGTTTTACTAGAGGTAAAAAATCGCCCGTAAGAACTTGTAAAATGCTCATCTTCAGGATCTTGCGACAAGAGATGTTTTTTCATGAAGCTAAAGATTCGCCCTTGATATCTTGACGAAAGAATCATCAATGCCCTTTGTGTCCGTTATGAAAATATTCTCTGTTACCCTTCTGGTCATCAGTACCCAAATCAACTCGATCCATGCTGCCGATAAAAAGCCAAATATCCTCTGGTTGATCACCGACAACTGCAACTTGGACTTTGGCTGTTTTGGCATGCAGGGGGTTCACACTCCACACCTCGATCAATTGTCCTCACAAGGAGTTCGCTACACCAGAGTTTTTTCCACTGCTCCGGTTTGTGCACCCAGTCGTTCTGCCTTCATGACCGGTATGTACCAAACCTCTGTCAATTTACACCACTTTCCCGACCATCGCGACGATGGTTTTAGACTGCCCGAGGGCGTGAGACCCCTCACGCATCGACTCAAAGATGCAGGCTACACCACAGGTTCCATCAAAAAAATCGGGGAGCAGGTGGTAGGCTCAGGTAAACTCGACCTCAATTTCGTTAATGAAGGGAAAATTTTCGAAAGCACGGATTGGAATAACATTAAGAAGAGCCAGCCATTCTTTTTACAAGTGAACACCCCGGAAGCGGAGTATGACATATACGATTTCAGAACCAATCGCCCCGAGCGCATCAAATGGTGGGGGGAAGAAGAACATGTCCAGTATGCCAAACCCGATTCGGTGGTGCCCCCGGCCTATTTCCCCAAACACAAAACTTCCAATGAGGAATGGGCCCGCTACTTGAACTCGGTCTCCAACATGGACCGGCGCGTGGGCATAATCTTGAAGGAGCTCAAAAAGGAAAATCTTCTCGATGATACGATCATCATTGTTTTTGGCGACAATGGCCGGGTCGATCATCGTAGTATCCACTGGGTCTATGACACTGGTCTACACGTGCCCATGATCATCAAATGGCCTAAAAACTTTCCTATGCCGGAAGGTTTTAAGCCCGGCGCGGTTAATGAAGAGGTGATCAGCCTGCTTGATTTGACAGCCACCACCCTGTCCCTGGCCGGCATATCCCGTCCGTTGGGCATGCAAAGTCGCGTTTTCCTCGGGAAAGATCGGGATCCGCAAAGAAGATACGCTTTCAGCGCCAGAGACCGTGTCGACGACGTTCCCTTTCGCCTGAGATCAGTTCGCGGCAAGCGCTACCACTACATTCGGAACTACCAGCCTGAGCTCAACTTTGGCACCTATGTTAACTTCTACAAAGAGAAGTGCTTCCCCGTTCAGCAAGTGATGCGGGATCTTTACGAAAAAGGAAAACTCGACCCACACCTGATGCCCCTCTTCACCGAATTCAGGCGTGAATACCTCTTCGATACCGCAGCCGACCCCAATGAACTGAAAAACCTCGTCGATTCAAACCATCCGGATCACCTCAAAGCCCTCACGGAAATGCGAGCCGCGCTGGACACTTGGATTAGTGCCACGGGCGACTTGGGATGGCAAAAAGAGCCTCCGGAAAAGATAGAAAAGTTTCGAGCCGTGATGTACGACTGGTTCGGTGCGCCTGAGTGGTACCCTTACAAACCTAAAAAATCCTCTTCCGCCTTGGAGAAGATCAATCAAGGCAGAATCATCGAGGACTGATTCGAATGGCTCGGGACACCTTATCGAAGGCCCGCCGACACGTCTGAGAAGTCATTAACGACGAGAACATGCGTCCCCATGACTAGATACCGCTCAAGAAAGCCGAGTGGATGCCCAATATGAAACTAATCCTGTCATAATGTGATGATCTCCTTGGCCAGTCCGAAAACCAAAATGATTAATTTGGATATTATAAGGCATGCGTTCTTGCCGAGCATGCAAAACTTGCCCACACTTTCAGTTTCCCCCAAGAAAATCCTAACCTCTCACTCATGAAAAAATCATCCTCTTTTATTTTGCGTGCCGGCTTGGCTTTTTTCGCAGTCGCTTCCGTTGCCTCGGCCGCAGTCAAGTTGCCCTCCATCCTTGGCAGCCACATGGTTCTCCAGCAAGGGGAACCGGTTCCCGTCTGGGGTTGGGCCGATCCCGGCGAGGAAGTCACCGTCACCTTCCACGATGCCAAGGTTTCCGCCAAAGCCGGCAAGGACGGTAAATGGCAAGTGAAGCTCCCCGCCTCTAAAGCCAATGCAAAGGGAGCCAACCTCGTGGTCAAGGGTTCCAACGAAATCAAGCTGGAAGACGTCCTCGTCGGCGAGGTCTGGCTTTGCTCGGGACAATCGAATATGGAATGGACCGTTTCGCGATCTGCCAATGCCAAGGAGGAGGTCGCCAACGGGAAGCACCCTCTCATCCGGCATGTCAAGGTCCCGCGCAAATTGAGCCTCACCCCACAAGACGATGTGCAGACCGGCGGATGGCAGGTCTGCAGTCCGTCCACCGTGGCGAACTTTACCGCCGTCGGCTACTACTTTGCCCGCCACCTCCATCAGGAAATCAAAGTGCCCATCGGGTTGATCGGTTCCAACTGGGGCGGCACACGCATCGAGCCATGGACTCCGGCAGAAGGCTTCAAGGCCGTTCCAGCGCTCAAGGCAAGCCATGCCGACAAATTGGATCAGTTTGCCCAAGGCAAGCCCGGACGGGGAACACCCACACACATGCACAATGCCATGATCTCTCCCTTGCTGCCCTACGCCATAAAAGGAGCCATCTGGTACCAAGGTGAATCCAACAACGGGGAAGGCATGCTATACCATGAGAAAATGAAGGCCCTCATCGCGGGCTGGAGAAGCGTATGGGCAAAGCCCGATCTCCCCTTCTACTTCGTCCAGCTCGCCCCGTTCAACTACCGAAACAAGGACCCCAAGGCTCTGCCCGGAATCTGGCAGGCACAACTGGAGACGCTCAAGGTTCCTCATTCCGGCATGGCCGTAACCACGGACATCACCACGGTAAACAACATCCACCCGCCCAACAAGCAAGACGTCGGCAAGCGCCTCGCCCTCTGGGCATTGGCCAAGAACTATGGATACGACAAACTGGTCTACTCGGGTCCCCTCTTCGAAAAGGCGGTTCATTCCGAAGGGAAGGATAGCATTGCCGTTTATTTCAAGGAGACGCATGGACGGGATATCGGATTGATTCCCCCCGGCGAAAAGGAAAACCTAACTCACTTCGAAGTGGCCGGCAAAGACGGCAAGTGGCATCCCGCGGAGGCCTTCATCGTATACGGGCACCACGTCGTTGCAAGGAGCAAGGAAGTCAAGGAACCCGTCCACGTGCGCTTTGGATGGGACCACAAGGCAAAACCCAACCTCTTCAATCGGGCCGGTCTTCCCGCCTCGCCCTTCACCTCCCAAAAGTAAGGTAGTTCTCAAGATGGCCACCCCGAAAAGTAAGACCTGCTTGGCCTCGGCCTTGCTCTTTCTCACCGGGGCATCGGTAAGTCTTGCACAAATAAAAGCGGAAGCCGCTCCGAAAACCACCGAGTCGAAGACCGAGACCTTCCACTGGAAAACCGATCCCGTTTGGTTCGGCGAACGAATCAAGCTCCCGCCCGGCTTCTCTCCCACCATGGATTGGAAGGGCATCGAGGAAATACGTTTTGCTCCCGGCATGTTCAAGGCCGATCAACCGGACTTCTTCAGCTACGCCCTCGTCTTCTCCCTCGAACCCGAAGCCGACGTCTCACTAGCCGGGCTCAGCAAGCAAATCCTT
>PCBO01000045.1 GCA_002730975.1 Opitutia bacterium | reverse complement strand
CCGAGTGTGGGACAATAAAGTGGTTTTAATCAAATGGCAATCAAGGTTAACGAACATTTAATACCCGATTGGGCAATCGAGCGTCAGGCGGAGGCTCTATTCGAAAACATCGCCAAGGGCATGCCCGGCAAACCGCGGGAAGTGGTCTGGTTGGCTTCCATGGATGTGGCCAAGGATCGCTTGATCGATCAGGCGATCATGGCTCAAGAGAGCAAGAGGAGAAATTTTCCCGTGGACGAGGCTGAGGTGAAGCGCGAGACAAAGCGCTGGATCAAGCAGAATGGGGGAAAGAACGCCTTTGCCCAAGCTAACAACCCGACCATCCGAAATGCCGATGATCTTCGCAGGGAAATCATCTCCCAGCGTCATTTCAATCAATTACTGGAGGAGGAGTCCTGTTGTGAGCCTCCCACCGATGAAGAAGTTCACGATTATTACGAACAACGCCCCGATCTCTTTCGCGGGGAAACCACCTTGCACGCTTCCCATATTCTCAAGCGCATGGAGAAGCCCGAAGAGGAACCCTCGGTTGAAGAAGCCATTCGGGAGATTGCCAAACGTATCGTTTCAGGAGAGGATTTTTCCGCTTTGGCCAGTGAATGTTCGGATTCACCCGAGCAGGATGGGGACTTAGGCACTTTTGGCCGCGGTCGAATGGTGCCTGCCTTCGAGAAAGCCGCTTTTGCATTAGAGGAGGGCGAGGTGAGTGAACCCGTACGAACGGAGTTTGGCTTGCACCTAATTAAGGTGCATGCTCGCAACGAACCTGTTGCCGCTCCCTTTGAAGAAGTGAAGGAAGAGGTGCTTTCCTTTCTCCACGAGCGCCGCAAGGACGGAGTGTTCGATTCCTTCCTCGACGGACTCAAGAAAAAAGCCACCATCGAGAAAGTGATCGAGAATGCTTAAGGGCTAACTTTTTCTCTTAATCGCTCCAGGATGCTCGTGGTGGCTTTGGATTGATTGAGAGCGTATAGGTGGAAGCCGGGAGCGCCTCCATCAAGCAGCCCTTTTATTTGCTCGTATGCCCAATCCGCACCCACTTGCTGAGCTCCGTTTTCGCCCGCATCCTCCAGTCGCTTCTCTAACTCGGTCGGCAGTGCAGCCCCACACATCGAGGAGAATCGCCGAATTTGGGCCAAGGAGAGGACAGGCAGCAAGCCCGGAAGAATGGGAGCAGTAATGCCCGCTTGGCGACATCGCCTAACGAAGTCGAAGTAGAATTCGTTGTCGAAAAACAACTGCGTGGTCACGAAGTCTGCCCCGCAGGACACCTTGTGAGCTAGGCGTTGAACATCGTCTGCGGGGTCGGGCGATTCCGGATGTTTTTCCGGATAACCCGCGACTCCGATTCCGAAGTTCGGCAGGTTTCGACGGATGATGCGAACGAGCTCGTCTGCATGAGAAAAGCCTCCTTCCACCGCTTGAAACTGGCTTTCTCCCTTTGGTGGGTCACCTCGTAGAGCCATCACGTTGCGAAACCCCGCAGACTCAAAATCCTGTAGGATGTCCATCAACTCGACTTCATTGTGGCCAACACAAGTCAAGTGAGGCATTACTTCGAAGCCGCATTGCTGCTTGAGCATGCCGGCGTACTTCAACGTCGTGGCTCTAGTCCCGCCACCCGCTCCGTAGGTAATGGATACGAAATCCGGCTCGTAGCCTTGCAGCGCTTGAGCTGCCCGTAGCATATTTTCTCCCGCAGCATCGTCTCTGGGCGGGAAAAACTCCACCGAGAACAACGGTTTTCCGGAAGTGAATCTTTCTACGATGGTTTTTGTTTTGCCCATGAACGCATCAACATATCATGATGCGTTGATGCGTTGCAAGGCACAAAGCCGTTTTGGGTCAACGGTTGGACCGGCTCGCGACCAAGGCATTGCGAACCGATGTGAGGTATCGGCCGACGTTGTCGCGCGGTTTCACGAATTGTGCTCGCTCGAGTAGTTCTACGGCTTCCGCGTACTTCCGAGACTCAACTTTCATTCTGGCATGTTCGACGGCGGCATCAGCCTCGTATTCCTGAATCTTGGCCGCTCTCTCGAAGTTCATGGCCGCGGTAGCGTGATCTCCCTTCTTCCATGCCAATCTGCCGAGCAGCAGCAATGCTCTGCCGTCGAGTGGGTTCTTGCTGAGAATATTGCGTAGGATTTCGGCTGCACGAGATTCTTGCCCCGTAGTCAAGAGTACCTTCGCTTTAAGCGAAAGAAGACGCAGGCTTTCCTCTTGGCTAAGTCCTTGCTCGAATTTTTTCTCGAGGCGTTCAAGGTAGTCGAAGGCGTCTTTGTAGGAGCCCCGATCAATTAGGATGGCGGCGACTCGCATGAAGCGATCGGGGGAAAGGTTGCCCTGTTTTTGAAGCGCCTCCTGATAGTCGTCTAAGGAAAGGCTGTAGAGGTCGAGATTGTGATATATGTCTCCAAGCAACAGCAAGCCGTTGAGATCGAGTTGATCCATTCGGCGAAGGATTTCCAGAGCCACCGCAGCTTTCTTGGGTTTGTCTAAGGCGATGAGGGCGTTTGCACGAGCTCGGTGGCAAAAGATGTCGCTGGGGTCTCTATCGAGCATTTCGTCCAAGAGGGCTAGGACCTCGCGATGGCGATCCGTTGCCAGTAGGCAATTGACCAATCCGTTGCGAGCTTCCTTATTTTCAGGCACGCGTAGGATTGCCATGCGATAAGCGTTTTCGGCTGAGACATAACGTTCCAGCGCGTAGTGGCAGTAACCAAGGGCAACGAAGGTGACACCGTCGCCTTCACCCAGGGAAAGGGCTTTGGCAAGGTGTTTGGCGGCATCATCGAAGTCCCCTTGTCGAATTAGTACGTATCCGAGATTCTTATGCGCCCGGAGAAAATTCGGGAATTTCCGAATGGCCTCTTCGTACCCGACTGCCGCTCGACCGAGGCGATCCGATTGGAAATACATGGTGGCGAGGGCAAAGTCGAGGGCGGCACTGGACTTGAGACTCGTCTTGTCTGCCAGATAAGTGATGGCTTCCTGTAGGTCTTTTTGGGACTTCGCCACGACTTCCCCAATCATTTGTTGCTCGTTTCTGGTGACCTTGGGCTCTACTTCGGTTCTGAATCCGTAGTCGCCCATGAAGCTACGAACAAACTCCGGGCTGGTCCAGAAATCTCTGGTTAGACGATGTTCCGGCGCGGCGAACAATTTCGCCGATACGATGACCTGGGCAAGGGCCAGTGACCATTTAAGAAAACGTTTCATTCTTCCGAAAGCTTAAATTCCAAGGGGAGAAAGAATTGAACTTGTACAGTCTTTCCGTTTTTCAAGGGAGGTTCGTAGGTTGATTCTTCCGCCGCTCTTATGGAGGGTTCCACGAAGTCGGGATGGCTTGAGCTTACGATCTCCTGAACTTTTACGGCTCCTCTTTCGTCGATCAATACGAGAAGCTTCACCTTACCTTTGACGCCGCGTCGCAAAAGGTGCCCTGGATAGCGTAGGCGACCACGCTTCAACACGTTCGGAATGCGGTCGAGTTCGTGAAGCTTGAAAATGAATTCGCCTCCCATGTCACCAGGGGCGAGGTCGAAATCCCTAATCGCGAAAACCGCTCTGAAATCTCCGGGGCCTACTTCCAAAGAGGTTTCTAGTTGTTCCAGAGTCAGCACTTGCTTGGGCGGGCTCAGATCAAGAGGCTTCATTGCCTTGCGGGTTTTATTCTCTAGGCGCTGCTCGATTACAGGTTTTTGGGGCGGTGGCTTGGGGATGTCTACCGAATCGAGGTCGCGTACAATCCATTCGTCGCCGCGAACATATTCCGATAAAGGAAGGAGACCGAACAAAAGCAAGGTGGTGATTACGGCAAGGCCAAGGCTACGGAATGAAAAAGCTACTTCGGCCTTCTCTTTCGGGGGGCTTTCATTTTTCGTTTTCTTGGGTGTAGCACTCATCGGTTGATGGCTGATTTTATCGCCGACAGTTTTACGGTCTTGGCACCTGCAAGCATGGCTTGATCCATTACCCGTGTGGCCAGTCCGGCCTTGGACCCTTTTTCGACCAAAAGGATGACCGGTTTGGCTTTTTTTGCCGATGCCGCCCTCACCACGGGTGTTACGCCCGCTAGACCGATCTCGTTGTCTCCGTTGAGGATTCGTCCCTCGGCAGTCAATTGAAAGGTGAGCGGCGGTTCAAGTTTACGACTGGGGTCCGCCGTGTCTCGGTGTTTTGGAGTAAGCCCGATTTCATTCACGAACGAGGTGGCTACAATGAAAAAGATCAGGAGGATGAAGACCATGTCGATAAGCGGGGAAACGTTTATCTCCACGGAATCGGCCGTTAAACTGGTGAGCCTTCTTTTCATCATGGCTTTCTCGTAGCGATGGACACGGTTGCTCCGGCTTTCTTGCCTTCTCGAGCCACTTCGGCGAGTCTGCTGGCATCCGCATCCTGATCGACCTGAATGATTACGGGAGCATCCACTTCTCTCCTTAGGCCTTCCACCAGAGAGCGAACCTGATCGATAGCTATTTTTTCTCCTGCATAATGAAGGGAGTTTCCTGCGGTTAAGGCGAATAGAATGGCGTTTTTTTGCAAAGACTCGGAGGTTACCGTTCGAGGGCGAACCACTTTCTCGCCGGGTACCTTCACGAAGGACGCGGAAACAATGAAAAAGATCAGCAAAATGAAGACCACGTCGATGAGCGGGGAGACGTTGATGGACTCCGTTTCTTTCTCCTTGAGCAATCGCCGACGGAGCTTCATCGAGTTTCCTTGACTTGGTGGCAACCCTGAAGGGCATGGCTTTCCACGCGACGAAGAAGGTATAACCATTCGTATCTTCGCCGGCTTACCAAGTGGGCAAGAGCGAAGGCGGGAATGGCTATCAGCAAGCCTGCCTGCGTGGTTACGAGGGCTTCGGAAATACCGCCTGCGACGAGATCCATCTTGCGGCCTATTTGTCGGCTGAGCCCGTCAAAGGTGAGTAGCATGCCGTTGACTGTACCGAGTAGACCAAGCAACGGAGCCGCCGAGGTGAGCACGAGTAGAAAGCGAATTCGTCGCCCAAGAAAAGAAGCGTCGGTTGCTCGCGCTTCCTCAAACCTGCGCCGCGTTTCCTTGCTGTCGCTTTTTGCCTCGAGGCAATAAGAGAGGATAGATCGTAGGCGACCTTTGGCTTTTTCCGGTTGTGCAGTCACTCGGGAGATTGCCTTGGCATCCTTTCGTGAAGGGAGCATCTCCCGGAGGCGAAACCAGAGGTCGAAGCCCACGTAATAGGCATAGAGGGAAAGCACTGCTAGAATGGGCATCAAGGATCCCCCTTTATCCCAAACCTCTACGAACTGATTCCAAAAACTTGGTGGGAGGTTCATGTCGATTTAGTTTCCTCTTCGATCGTATCAGCAGTTGGCCGGTCTCCGTTTTCGTCGGCGGCGAGATTCACTAATCGAGAGGCGAAGGTTTCCATTTTGGCGACTAAACCCTGCAATCTTCGGGAGAGAAGTGCGTGCACGATGAGAGAGGGTATCGCCGTTATAAGTCCAAACTTAGTGGTCACCAAAGCTTCCGATATGCCACGAGCCAATTCGTTGCTCTCGGGATTTGCGAAGTTGGTGATCTGGCGAAAAACGTCGATCATGCCCGTGACGGTACCGAGCAGACCCAGCAGGGGCGCGGTGGCCGCGGTTACCGCAATCAGGGGCAAGGCCTTTTCCAAACGCACTTGGGCGTCAATGATTCGTTCGTAGAGAATTTCCTCCAATATTTCGGCTTTTCTGCCCATACTTTCCTTTGCCGCGATCCGCAACTGCTCAAAAGGTCCCTTAAAGGATCCATCAATAGATGCGGCTCGGGTAGGTGTTCTTACCCACAAAATTTGAATGGCTTTGAAAAAAGCTATGATCACCGATAGGCCTGCGAAGAGCAGTATGGGATAAATCCAAATGCCTCCCTTTTGAAGTTCCTCGAGCAGCGTGGGTTCGCCCATCTCCATTACCAAGGCCTTCCCGAGGGTAGGATCGAGAGGGAGTATGATATCCGACTCCGTGTTGCCTGTGAGCGCCGATTGAACAACCGAGGCTATTGCCTCTGGAGTTGAGAGAAGTCGGGCTGCGGGGATGTTCCTAGCGAGAGCCGGGGTGAGGTCACCCTCGTCGCTTTCGTCACTTCGATCTGGTCTTTCCACGATCCCTGAAGCGCCGCCGGCTTCGGCGAAAAAAGTTAGGGGACCAAGTGAGAGAAAGGTTCCTGACTTTCTTT
Source organism: Opitutia bacterium (assembly GCA_002730975.1). GTDB lineage: Bacteria > Verrucomicrobiota > Verrucomicrobiia > Opitutales > Seribacteraceae. The sequence continues at coordinate 26,235 of PCBO01000045.1, read as the reverse complement.
CTCCCTCAGGTGGCACTATGGTTTCGCCTTCAAGTATTTGTCCTCCGAAGGATGCCTGCAAGGTTTTCAAGGACAGGCGAGCCACTCGAATCTCTGCGGCGATGTCTTCTGCCGCGGAAGAGGTGCTCTTGGGTGTGGTGAGAGCCTTGGCCAGTGGTTCCGCTAGTTCGGCTTTGATGGGATTCGGTAGACCGCTTCGCCAACTGCGTACATAGTCGCGCAACAAACCGAGGTTCGCGCCCATATCGGCTTCAGCTTCTTCCACTTCCTTTCGTAATTCGATAAGACCTGCATCGCGGTTGTCCCGTAGACGAAGCCTTCGGTCGAATTCCTCGCGTTTTTGGCGGGCATTTCGTTCCAGGACGTTCAATTCGCGAACGAGCGGAAGTTTTTCTTTTTCCACTTGCTGTCGCTGTTCTGCAAGGCGTTTCAAGGAACCGTCCAGGTCACGTTTAGCACCTATTCGAACATCTGTGATGTTAACGCTGAAAGTAGTATTTGCCGCCAGTAAAATAACTGTCGAGATGGCGAAGCGTTTCATCTCGGTGCCTCCGAGTTTGTTGGCTTAAAGGCAGGTATTGGAAGACGAAGAAAAGTCGGTAATGCTCTCTTGTTGCGAATCGCGACGCCGCGGCGAATCTCTTCGGATAGAGCGTCTTGTTGCTTCCATTGCCAACCCCTTTGGCTCGGTGTGCCATAACCGGCTACCGTACCTGCTTCATTTACGAAATACGCGATGGACATTCCAAAGTAGAGAACATGGAATTCTCGAGATTGTCCGTCATTCAGGCTGAATTCTTGTCGTTCCAAGTTTACCGACTCATGAAAGAGATGGGCGGCTTGCAGGATGGTTACGCAAGTTTCCAGTCGATCTCTCAAAGGCAGGGCGTTTCGCTTGTCGGCATTTGTTAGCTTTTCCTGATACGACGACAACCTGTTTAGCATCGGGGTAGGGAAGGCATCCAGGGACAGGAGCAACTCGCGTTCGATTTGAACAAGACCTGCCTTCAGCTCTTCGGCGGCTGTCTCGGCCGCCAACTTTCGTTTGTTCAGTTCGGTTCGTTGCCGAGATGCTCCGACTTCCTCCTCCGCCGATTTGGCAAGGTTTGCATCCAATTGCTCGATTTCCGCTTGAAGAGCGACCGCGAGGTCTTTCAGTACCACCTTGTCCGTTTTCCAACTTGAACTTTCCTCGGATATCAGCTTTTCGGCATCCACCCACTCCTCGAGAATTTTGCGAGTTTCCTTGACCGTGGTCTGGGCCGAAGAGAACGAGTAGACGCAAGCCAAGGTCAATATTGTAAAACGATTTTTGATTGGGGTCATTTCCTGTAAGCCTCGAATCGGAATCGAGTAAGTTATGTGTGCAAACTTTTGCGATTTAGCCTCTCTGGTCAAGGCTTTTTGAGACTCGATCTCAATTTGATGAGTATTGGGATTAAGTCTTTTAAGGAAACCTTAACTCAACTTCCGAGCTTCTTTCGCAGTATCTCGTCGACCACCTTCGGGTTGGCTTGTCCGCGTGTAGCTTTCATGACATAGCCTTTCAAGGCGTTTATGGCACCTTCCTTCCCGGAGCGAAACTTTTCCGTAGCTTCCGGGTCGTTTTCAATGGCTTGTTCGCAGAGGGTTTCCAGTTCACCGGAATCGGAGGTTTGCTTGAGGCCTTTCTCCTCGACTATGTTGGCGGGCATCTTGCCGGTTGAGAAAACCTCGGGGAAAATTTCCTTGGCGATATTGCTCGATATGGAACCATCCTCGACCAACGCGACGAGTTCGGCGAGATGAGCCGGAGTAATCTTGGCCTCATCCAGAGGCAGCGAACCGTTGTCTCCCGCCGTCGAAAGTTCTCGCAAAAGATCGTTTACCACCCAGTTGGCGGCTTTCTTTGGTTGCCTACAAAGTCGGGCGGTTTCTTCGTAGAATTCACAGAGAGGTTTGTCCGGGCAAAGGGCCGAGGTTACGGAGTAGGGGAGTCCGTCTTCTTCTTGGTAGCGGCGTTGTTTGTCGAAGGGCATTTCGGGGATGTCCTTCTTCAGGCGCTCGATCCACTCGTCGTCCACTCGGACAGGCATCAGGTCAGGGTCTGGGAAATAGCGATAGTCGTGGGCCATTTCCTTTGTTCTCATGGGAGTGGTGTAGCGTTGCTCGGGGTTCCATCGACGCGTTTCTTGGATGATGGTTCCTCCCTCAAGCAGGACGGATGTTTGCCTCTTGATTTCGTATTCCACTCCGTTTCGGACACCCGAAATAGTGTTCAAGTTCTTAAGCTCCACCTTAGTGCCCAGAGTTTCGGTACCGACGGGTCGAATGCTAATGTTGGCATCGCAACGCAGTTGTCCCTTCTCCATGTCGCAGTCGGAAATACCCGAATAGATCAAGGAGTTCCTAATAGAGTTCAGGTAGGCAAAAACCTCTTCGGGGGAGAACAGGTCGGGCTCGGAGACGATTTCCAGTAGCGCGGATCCGGCGCGGTTGTAATCGACCAAGCTATCGTGTTCGGTATGGGTGAGCTTTCCAACGTCTTCCTCGAGGTGGATTCGGGTAAGCTGGACGCGACGGTGTTTGCCCATCACTGCCGGATTCTCTCCCGGAAGCTCGATCTCGACGTACCCGTGTTCGCAAATGGGCTGGTCGAACTGAGATATCTGGTAGTTCTTCGGCATGTCGGGATAAAAGTAGTTCTTTCGATCCCACTTGCATACCTTAGCGATATCGCATCCGAGCAATAGCCCGACCCTGATCGATTTCTCGATTGCCTCGAAATTCATAACCGGAAGGGCTCCCGGCAACCCGAGAACCACTGGGTCGGTGAGGGTGTTTGGAGGTTCTCCAAATCCGCGAGGAGCTCTCGTGAACATCTTCGAATTCGTGTCCACTTGAACGTGAACTTCCAGTCCTATGACCGTTTCGTACTCCATGATTCGTTTCTAGAGTTGGGGAACTTTTCGTCCGAAGGAATGAACCGTATCGTAAGCGTTGGCCACGCGAAGAAGATCTTTTTCCTTGAAGGCTTGGCCGATTATATGAAGACCTACGGGAAGACCTGCTCCCGTAAAGCCGCAAGGCACGGAGAGCGCAGGAAGGCCGGCTAGGTTGGTGGAAATGGTGAACACGTCGCTTAAGTACATCGCTATCGGGTCCTCGTTGCGTTCGCCTTGGCGAAACGCGGGTGTTGGAGAAGTTGGAGTCAGGATGGCGTCTACTTGCTCGAATGCTTTCTCGAAGTCCCGTCGAATGAGGGTTCGTGTCTTTTGGGCTCTAAGGTAGTATGCATCATAGTAACCGCTGCTTAGGGCGTAGGCGCCGAGAATGCATCGACGCTTCACTTCCTCACCGAAACCTTCGCCCCGGCTCTTTGCATAAACGTCGATCGCGTTTTCGGCCAGGTCGCTGCGATGGGTGTAGCGTATGCCGTCGTAGCGAGCTAGGTTCGAGGAAGCCTCGGCTGTTGCGATCAGGTAGTAGACGGGGATCGATAGATCGGTCCTAGGCAGAGAAATCTCAATGACCTCGTGACCTTCGTTTCGGTAGAACTGGATGGCTTCGTCCACGAGTTGACGGACTTCGGCATCGATCCCCTCGCCAAAGAATTCCTTGGGCAACCCGAGCTTCAACGGGCCTGGCTTTTCAGCAATGGCCTGACGGTAGTCGGGAACCTCTGAAGGGTAGCTCGTGGAGTCTAGAGGGTCGTGCCCGGAAATGGTTTGGAGGAGGAGGGCGGCGTCTTCCACGGTTTGTGAAAAGGGTCCGATTTGATCCAAGGAAGAGGCAAAGGCNGCAAGCCCATAGCGTGAGACCATCCCNTAAGTGGGTTTCATGCCGACTACCCCGCAGAGTGCNGCGGGTTGTCGGATTGAGCCACCCGTGTCCGAGCCCAAGGTGAGGGGCGCTTCGCGAGCCGCAACGGCCGCTGCACTGCCACCACTGCTGCCGCCCGGTACGCAAGCTAGGTCCCATGGGTTGTTGGTTGCCCCATAGGCAGAGTTTTCCGTTGAGGACCCCATGGCAAACTCATCCAGATTGAGTCGCCCCCAAACCAGAGCACCCGCACGTTTAAGCTTTACTACCACGGTGGCATCGTAGGGGGATACGTAATTTTCGAGCATACGGCTGGCCGCAGTCAGTGGTTGCCCTTTTACGGATATAACGTCCTTTACGGCAACCGGCACACCGTCCATCGGACCGAGGGATTCTCCCTTTGACCTTCTTATGTCGGAAGCATGCGCTTGGGCCAAAAAGTCTGCGTCGTCGCGATGAAGAAACGCATGCACTTTTCCATCCACTGCTTCCGCTCTGTCGATAAAGGATCGGGCGATTTCGACGGCCGACGCTTTGCCTGTTGCAAGCGCTTCGCCGAGTTCGGCGGCAGTCATCTCGTTCAAGGTGTCCGACATGGTTGGCAGGGGAGGGCTATTCCTCGATTACCTTGGGCACAACCACTTGAGCCTGGCGCTGGGCGGGCGCATTGGCGAGAGCTTCCTCTGCGGAAAACCCGGGGCGAGCTTCATCTTGATCCCAGACGTTGTGTCGGGGGAATGCGTGAGCGGTGGGTTCGACTCCTTCGACGTCTACTTCACTGAGTCTGTCGAAGTACTTGAGGATATCTCCGAACTGGCCACGGAACTTTTCCTTTTCCTCGTCGCTCAGTTCGATCCGCGCAAGGTTGGCCACGTAGCCGATGTCCATTTCTTGTGATTCGCTCATGGTGTTGTCGTTAAAAGGAATTCAGGAGCGTAGCGCGTAATCGGTGGTTTCGGCGAGGATTCGTTGTGTTTCGTCAAAGGCTGCGTTCACGTCTTTGTCTTCCAGTGTGCGATCGTCGGATCGGAAGCGGATGGCGCAGGCCACGCTTTTCTTGCCTTCTCCCAATCCCTTTCCCTCGAATACGTCGAAAATGGTTACGGGATCGACGATGAAATTCTTGTCCGTAGCTTGCAAGGCAGCCGTCTCTATGGCTAGGCGAACGTCTTCGGCGGGCACGTTTTCGTCCACGACGAGAGCAAGATCCTTGAGGGCGGGAGGAAAAGAGCCAAAGGAACGAAACTTCACGGGTTTTACCTTTTGACGAAGCATCACGGGGTCCACCAGCAGCTCGCAGGCCAGGACGGGGCCATTTACGCCCTTCTCTCGAGACAAGGACAGTTTGCAGAACCCTACGGTTAGTTCGACCCGGTTTTGGTGCACGTCGCCTGCGGAGGCGGCATGACCTTGCTGCCATGCAGAAGAGTCTTCAAGGGATCGGAGGCCACCTTTCGGCATGATGATTCCCGTTGCCGCGAGAAGGCGATTCGCAAGGAGCTTGGCCTCGTGAAAATCGGGGGCAAGCTCGGTATCCCATTCACGAGCAATGGGTTTCGTCAATATGGCGAAGGCCACGCTTTGCAGCTCGGTCGTGCCTTTGGGAGCCGGTCGAAGGATGCGACCCACCTCGAACACCCGTCGCAGGTCATTGTGGTTGCGCTGGTTGTGGGCGAGCGTTTCCAATAGGCCCGGCAGGAGGGAAGCTCGCAGGTGCGTGTGCTCGGCAGTTAGTGGATTGGCGAGGGTAAGGGCCTCGACGGTGGCTTGGTCGGACCATGCCTCGATTTCCTTTCCGTCTCGCAAGCTGTACTGGCAACATTCGCGAAAACCTTGACCAACTAGAGCATCGGCCGCTTTTTCAGAAAAGGTGAATTGGGCGGCATCGTTGCGAGAAACGGCTTCGCAAACTACTCTTGTTTCCGGAATCTCTGAAGTTCCGTGAATACGAACAAATTCCTCGACCAGATCGATCGGTCGATCCACCTCGGCCCGAAAACTAGGAACCGTTACCTTCCAAGGTTCACCCTTTTCGACGGTGAACCCGAGTCGGCCCCACGCATCCGCTAGTTGTTCGTCGGTAACTTCGTAACCGCAGGTCGAACGAACAAAATCCGGTGCGATTTCTATTGTACGGTCTCCCCGTGGAGGATTCCCAACTTTGACTTCCTCGGAGACGAGTTCGCCACCCGCAGTCTCGAGGATCAAGTCGATGGCTCGCTGTGCCGAATAGCGCGCCAGCTGAGGATTCACGTCCCGAGCGAAACGATAGGAACTATCCGTGCTCAAGTTGAGTTTTCGAGCCGTGGCCCGAACATTTCCGGGAGAGAACCATGCGGCTTCCAAAGCAATGTCGGTGGTGTTCTGGTCCACTTCGGCATCCACGCTGCCCATAACGCCGGCGACGACCAATGGCTTTTCCGCATCCGCGATCACCATCATGGATTCGTCCAGCCTGCGATCGACTTCGTCCAATGTCTTGATTGTTTCCCCTTCGGTCGCGTTGCGAATTCGAATTTCGTTGCCGGCTATTTTCTTGGCGTCGAAAGCGTGCAGCGGGTTTCCCGTTTCCATGAGGACGTAGTTGGTGACGTCCACCACGTTGTTGATTGGGCGAAGACCGACGGATTCGAGGCGTCGCTTCATCCATTCGGGACTCGGCCCGACCTTCAATCCCTTGATGGTCCAAGCGAGATACAATTTACAATTTTCGGACTCGATGGAAACCTTGCTCAGCAGGTTGTCGGCGGATGGCTCGGATACGGTCGGAACATCCGATTTCACCTCGGGGAATCGAATTTTACGATCATAGCGGGCCGCCAACTCTCGGGCCACGCCGAGGTGACTCAGGCAGTCCCCTCGGTTTGCGGTGAGCTCTAGGTCAAAAGTGACGTCGGAGTCGGCAAACGCTTCCTTGATCGGTATGCCAACGTCGGGGCGATGGGCAAGTACGAGAAGTCCGTCGTGGTCATCGCCCAGGTTCAATTCCTTGGCGCTGCACATCATGCCTTCGGAGGTAACTCCCCGCAACTTCGACTTCTTAATCTTGAAGCCACCCGGCAGTTTTGCTCCGGGAAGAGCCACCGGCACACGGTCCCCCGGTTGAAAGTTTGAGGCGCCGCATACGATGCTGGCTTCGGGTTGTCCTTCCCCGACGTTTACCGTGCAAACGCTCAGCCGGTCGGCCTCGGGATGAGGATTGCGGGTCAACACCTCGCCCACGACAACCTTGTCTATGTCGGCGCCCCCCCCTCCCTCGACGCCTTCGACTTCCATACCGAGCATTGGGAACACCTCCACGAGCTCCTCTGTCGAGGCATCCACCTCGACGTAATCCTTGAGCCATTCTATGCTGACTTTCATGGTCTTCTAGAACTGCGACAGGAATCGCAAGTCGTTTTGGTAGAAGTGGCGTATGTCGTCTATGCCGTGCAGCATCATGGCCACGCGCTCGATGCCGATACCAAAAGCGAACCCGCTCCACTCCTTGGAATCGATGTCGACGTTTTCGAACACTTTTGGGTCGACCATGCCGCAGCCCATTATCTCGATCCATTTGTTGCTTAGGCGACCGAGGTTGCTGGAATACAAGTCGACCTCGAAACTGGGTTCGGTGAAAGGAAAGAAACTAGGACGCAGACGAGTCTTTACCTCCTTGCCGAATAGTTCCCTGAGGAGATGGTCCAGTACGGCCTTGAGATCACGTACGGTAACCTTTTTATCGACGTATAGACCCTCAACTTGGTGAAAGTTTGCGCTGTGGGTGGCGTCTACGGTGTCACGGCGAAAGCATCGACCGGGAGCAATCACTCGAATCGGGGGCTTTTCCTTGAGCATTGTCCGAATTTGTACGGAGGAGGTGTGCGTTCGGAGCACATAAGCCTCCTCGGTTTTCCTGGAGACGTTGCCGAAACGGGATTCCTTAGGGAAGTAGAGCGTATCTTGCTCGTCTCTGGCGGGGTGGTCTTCGGGCGTGTTGAGCGCATCGAAGCAGAACCATTCGGTTTCGACTTCGGTAGCCTCGGCTACGGTGAACCCTATTTGGCGAAAGATCGAAGCTATGCGGCGCTTCGTTTGCGTGAGCGGGTGCAAGCCGCCGATGTAGTTGCCGGAGGGAGGCAAGGTGACGTCCGCGGTCTTGCCCAGCGCGGCGGCATCTTCGGCATTGTCCAGACTTTCCGCGGTTTGCGTCAACAGAGACTCGATCTGTTTCTTGGCTTTGTTTACGGCTTGCCCAAAAGCGGGACGTTCTTCCTTGGGTACGGCCGCGATACCCTTCATGAGCACCGTGAGTTTTCCGTTTCCGCCGATAATGGTAGCCTTAACTTGGTCGAGTTGAGACCTCGCTTCAACGGAAGCCAGAGCGGATTCCGTTTCCGCTATAATGGCTTGGAGTTGTTCCTCCACGCCGAGAGGGGAGGCCCGATCGCCTAGGCTTCCAAGGCAGCTTTGGCCTTCTCGACCAATTCCTTGAACGCATCAGGATCATGGATGGCGAGTTCCGAAAGCACCTTGCGGTTGAGAAGTATGCCGAGTTTGGTCAATCCGTTGATGAATTGACCGTAGCGTAAGCCTTCGGCTCGGCAGGCGGCGTTGATGCGGATAATCCAAAGTTTACGGAATTCCGACTTCTTTTTCTTGCGGTCGCGATAGGCGTATCTTTCAGCATGCTCAACTGCGTCCTTCGCATAGCGATAGAGGCGTGATTTGTTGCCGAAGTAACCCTTGGCTTTCTTTAAAACCTTCTTACGGCGTTTGCGGGTGGCGGGGACGTTGCGTGCTCTTGGCATTATAATTTACTCTTGAAAGGCTTTAAGTGTGAATCGTTTGTACTTAACCGAGTGCCTCTATTACGCGACGAGCCATACCCTTGCCCAAGGTTTGGTCTTGGCGTCCAGCCCGCATCTGCTTGACCGTGCGTTTGCGACGCAAATGACGTTGACCGGGTTTACGGTGCGTTACTTTTCCGGTTCCGGTTACTTTGAAACGTTTGGCTATACCTTTGTGGGTCTTTCTCATCTGATTCCGTGAATTAGAGCAAACGTAGCAAAACAACAGATTCTTTGGCCAACGGCAAGCCAAATGCCTTATTTTGTTCAATCGTAAATAAGTAATCCGTGATAACTTTCGTAAGCGAACCAAGCGGCAACCACCAAAATGACTGCGATGAAGAAAATCTTGGAGAAGCCTTTGAGCAACCAGTGAGAGCTTTGAGTGTTGCCTGAATTGTCGTCGCCAAAGTCATGAAAATAGTGGATCAGGTCTCGATCTTTGGACCGCGAGTCGATTTTTCTGTAGATCGGGTTGGATCCAGGTCGGTTTCTCCGATAACGCCATTGAAAAAATTTGTGAAGCATGAACTATAGAAGGACATAATGAGATCCTTCTTACTCTCAAGGTAATTGTTGAGTCCTGATCCCTGAAAAGTTCAAACGCGCGGCACTTGCTTGCGAATTTCGCAGGGCGGCTAAATCCGAACCTTCGGTCGGAGTGGCGACGTCCAACCATTTGGTTTGGTAGACGAGACCGTAGCCGTTGCCATCCTCCATCGGCTGAAAAAGACTGCCTAGGCGCAAGTTATCGGGAAAGGCATCTACCAGCTCGGTTTGGCTAGAGGTGTTCTCGGGGAAATTCAGATTGTGGACCACCAATTCGCTTTCGGCTGGCTTTTCGCAAAGGGAGAGGGCGTGCATTGCACTTCGTTTGGCGCTTTCCTGCAGCGATGCCATTAGCCCCTGGGACACTTGGCCCTTGCTTTCTCGTATTTCGTCGAACTCTTCCACGGGCAATGCCATGCTCGAGGCAACGGATCGAATCCCGTGTAAGGCTCCCTCCAGCGCAGCTCCTACCGTGCCCGAAGAAAGAACCATCGGAAGCGTTACGTTGTAGCCTAGGTTTATGCCTGAAATCACGACGTCTGGTTTCCGAGGCATTAGATGCCCGAGAGCGAAGTTCACGCAATCTGCGGGCGTCCCGTTTAATTTGAAGGCGGATCCAGGAAACCCCTCGACTTCTTCGGGTACAAGCCGACGATGTCGACTTATCGCATGTCCGATCCAGCTCTGTTCATCTGCGGGAGCACAGACGACCATTTCAAAAAGGTCTCCTGCGGCTTTCGTCAGTTCACGAAGGAAGATCGAGTCGAAACCATCGTCGTTGGAGATGAGTGCAAGGGGTCTCTCTCTCATGTAATGGTAAACTAGTTTAATCGTCGAGCGACTTCGCTAGATTATGCGAAGTCGCTCATCGGAAAAGGTGTGTTGGTCGTTAATGAGATGGTTCAAGCCCCGATCCCCACTTTCCCCTGGGTCAGTGGATGCTAGTCGAGACTTCCCGGTAAGCCAACTTAGGATTCTTTACTCGTTTCCTCTTCGGAATCACCAATAGCTTCTTCGACGGAATCGTCGGTAGCTTCTTCGACGACTGTTTCCTCTGCGGATTCGCTCGGAGTGTCTGAGGTCTCGCCTGAATCTTTGGCTTCGGAAGTAGCCGAATCCTCTGCCGCAGGTTGCTGTTCCTCCATTGCGGCTCGACGGCTTAGCTTCACTCGGCCGCGTTCGTCGATGCCGATGCACTTTACGATAATTTCGTCTCCCAGCTTGCAAATGTCCTCGGTCCTGTTGACTCGGAAGTCGGCCAGTTCGGAAATGTGGACGAGTCCTTCTTTGCCGGGCAAACATTCGACGAAGGCGCCGAAGTCCTTCACGCCGCGAACTATACCGCGATAAATTTTGCCTGCTTCGATTTCGCCAGTGACGACGTCGATCTCTTGCTTAGCTCGCTCCATGGCATCACGGTCTTTGGCGTAAACGCGAACCTTGCCACTGTTGTCATCGTCGATGTCGATGTTGGCTCCCGTGACTTCCGTGATGCGACGGATATTCTTTCCGCCGGGACCTATGAGGGCACCGATTTTTTCGGGGTCGATCTGGATGACCTCAATTTGAGGAGCATACTCGCGCAATTCTTTACGATGACTGGGTTGCGAAGCTTCCATTACGTCGAGAATTTCGTGGCGCGCCTTTGTAACTTGCTTGACGGCTTCCTTCGCGATGGAGAACGGCAGACCATGAATCTTGAGGTCCAACTGGAAGCCCGTTACGCCCTTACGGGTACCGCATACCTTAAAGTCCATATCCCCGAAATGATCCTCGGCTCCTATTATGTCGGTGAGGACCACGTACTTGGAGATGTTACCGCCCTCGTCACTTTTGGAGACGAGTCCCGTTGAGATGCCTGCAACGTGTTCGGTTAAGGGAACCCCCGCATCCATCAAGGCAAGAGAACCTCCGCATACGCTAGCCATGGAGGTCGATCCGTTGGAGGACATAACTTCCGAAACCAAGCGGATTGCGTAGGGAAATTCGTCTTCAAGAGGCAAGACTGGCAATACCGAGCGTTCGGCTAGGGCTCCATGACCAATCTCACGGCGACTGGTAAAACCGAAGCGGCCTGCTTCACCGACGGAAAACGGCGGGAAGTTGTAGTGTAGAAGGAACGATTTGGAGGCAGCTCCGCCTGTGAGACCGTCTAAGTCCTGAACATCTCGGCTTGTGCCGAGCGTTGTGAGAACTAGAGCCTGTGTTTCGCCACGAGTGAAGAGAGCTGAGCCGTGAACACGCGGTACAACTCCCGTTTCACATGTCACTTTCCGAAGGTCGCCGGGGGCTCGACCGTCGGCTCGCTTACCGCGTTCCAGAATGTTGTCGCGATAGACCTCTTCTTGAATGGTTTCAAAGGCCATGCTCACATGGTTCTTATCGTAATCGTCGCCGAGGCGTTCTTCACAAGCTGTGCGGGCTTCTTCTTTGATTCCACTCACCGCTACTTCTCGCTCCTGTTTCGAGTCGGCGAAAATCGCTTCCTCCATACGGTCGCCGGTTATTTCCCTGCAGATGTCGAGCACGGCATCGGGAGCAACGATGAGTTCGAACTCTTTCTTTTCCTTTCCGCAGAGCGCGGCTAGTTCGCGTTGGGCGGCGATTATTTCCTGAATGGCGTCATGAGAAAATTCCAAGGCCTCTACAAAGCGATCTTCGGACATCTGGTCGGCCGATCCCTCTATCATCATCATTTCCTTTTCGTTCCCCACGTAAACGAGATCCAAGGTTGAGTCGAACATTTGTTCGTTGGTCGGGTTTACCACGAACTCGCCGTCCACTTCACCCAGGCGTATGCAACCTACCGGACCATCCCAAGGCACATCCGAAATCATAAGTGCGGCGGAAGCTCCGTTCACCATCAAGATGTCGGCTTCGTTTATCTGGTCCGTGGAAAGCAGGAATCCGATTACTTGTACTTCATTGAGGAATCCCTTTGGAAAAAGTGGTCGTAGGGGACGATCGCAAAGGCGAGAGGTCAAAATCTCTTTTTCGCTTGGGCGACCTTCGCGCTTGAAGTAACCTCCTGGGAATCGTCCCGCGGAAGTGAACTTTTCCCGATAGTCAACAGTCAGGGGAAACCAACTCTGGTCCGGGCGTAAGGTCGAGGCGGCAGTGGCCGAAACGAAAAGAACGGTTTCACCGAGACTTATCGTAACGGCTCCGCTGGCTAGACCGGCCAAGGTGCCGGAGGATATGGTGATGCCGAGCTTTTCGGCGGTAACGTTATGCTTTTGATTCATCTTCTTTTTACTTCTTCTTTGTTAGGTTTTATCTATTGCGTCTGTCGTACTTCTGTTAGTCGTCTGAAAATATTCTTGTACCTTTATGAATGGCCTTGCTGGTGCTGGCACCGCATTGGCGTGCATTCGTCTCGTGCAGGTCAACCAACTTTGCCTTGCAGCAATGGTTTGAGCGGGAGGAGTGCCGTCGAGCACCTGCCTTTATCGGCGAAGGCTCAACTTTTGAACGATGGCTTGGTAGCGGTCGAGGTTTTTACGCTTTAAGTAATCAAGTAACTTTCTTCTCTTCGCCGCCATCATGAGAAGACCCCGTCTGGAATGGAAATCCTTTCGGTGGGTCTTTAAGTGCTCAGTCAGATGAGTGATACGTTTGGAAAGCAAGGCGATTTGCACTTCGCTTGAGCCAGTGTCTTTTTCGTGGCCTCGGTTTTCCTCTATTATACTTTTTTTGTCGACTTGTTCGGACATGATTTATTTTTCTGATTTCTCGGTACATGAGTTTTGCCCTTGCAAAACCGCGACTCAGCCGAAGCTGTGGACGCCGTTGTGTCTCGTTCCTGCCTGTTTGGGGCTGGCTCGAGGATAACCGAGGAGACACTCTGGAATCGGGGGGTCTCTAACGCAAGCAGATGTACCATGGCGATTTTCAGCTCCAGTTCAAGCGGAAACGGTTTCGGTTTCTTTTCCCGTTGCCAAGCCTGCCTCCAAACTCACCAATAGATACCCATGGACTTACCCTATTTCGCCTATGGTTCAAACATGAACCTCGAACAAATGGCCTTGCGTTGCCCAGGCGCCCGAATGATCGGTCTCGTCCGCAAACCCGGTTGGCGTTATCTCATCAACCAACGGGGCTATGTAACCGCGCTCGACGATCCGGATGCCGAGACCTTCGGCTGTCTATGGGAACTCACCGAGGAGCACTGGGCTGCCCTCGATTGCTACGAGGGAGTTGCCAGAGGCTTCTACCGACGTGTGGATTGCGAAGTCTTCCTTCTGGACTCCAAGGAACCTGTACAGTCTATTGCCTACCGTGCCGCTAACGAGATGCCCGGTACTCCTACCGCAACCTATGCAGGAGTAGTAATTGAAGGCGCCCGCCAGATCGGTCTGCCTGGGGACTACCTTGAATTCCTTGAGTCCTGGCGTCATGGTCCGCCGGTGACTTGAAAATAATTTCATGACTGATTCATCTGATGGGGCGTGGCGTTTTCACGTTGATACAGGAGGAACGTTTACGGATTGTATTGCGGAATCTCCTGATGGTAGGATGTTTAGAAATAAAACGCTTTCCCGCGGAAGCCTGCCTGCCTCCGTGGCTAAAGTTTGCGGACGGGATGTTCTCATTCTCGATGCTCATTGGGATTCTCCGGACGATTTTTCTTTTGGCTTTACCGTATGTTTTCCAAGTCATCCGGAAAGCCTCGTGGAGGTAGCCGCTTACCAAGCTAACGCCCGCAGGTTAATCTTGAACGAGCCGCTGCCTTTCGTTCCCGAAGTCGGTGAACCTTTGGAACTGGACTCGGGGGTGGAGGCTCCCGTGCTGGCAACCAATTTGGTTTTGGCCAACGAGGGAGTCGATATCTCATCCGTTAACCTTTCCTTGCGTCTTGCCACTACTCGTTGCACTAATGCCTTACTGGAGGGCAAGGGAGTTTCTCCGTTGTTTTTTGTAACCCGTGGCTTTCGAGACCTCCTCCGAATCGGAGACCAGAGACGTCTTGGGCTATTCGACCTTTGCCCAAGGACGCGTGAACCGTTGCACGGCGAAGTGATAGAAGTTTCCGAGCGTCTGGATCGAAACGGGGAGGTGATCGAGCCGATTGATCTCGGCGACGTGCGAGAACAGTTACGAACTCTGCCCGTCGATACAGGGAAGGTGGCTGCGGTATCTTTGTTGCATTCCTATGCCAATCCTTCGCATGAGGAAATCCTGGCTGAGTTCTTGCGTTCCGAAGGTTTCTCGATCGTTATCGAGTCGTCGGCTCTTCACCCTTTCGTGAAATGGCTCCCGAGGGCTGAATCGGCAGTGATCGAGGCATATCTCACGCCCGTTCTTCGGCAATACCTCGATAATGTGTCCGGTTGTATCGATCGTGGGGCTCTACGAGTCATGACGAGTGCGGGCGGGCTGGTCGGCAAGAATGACTACCGAGCCGTCGATAGCCTCTTGAGCGGTCCCGCGGGCGGTGTGGTTGGGGCCGCGACGGTGGCCGAACGCGCGGGGCTCTCAAAAATCATTGCCCTCGATATGGGGGGCACCTCCGCCGACGTGTCCCGCTTTGATGGGGATTTCGATTACTGCGATCGTCACGAGGCCGGTTCGGCATCTATCACCGCTCCAGCACTGAAGATCGAGACGGTGGCTGCGGGAGGCGGTTCCATTTGCCGAGTGGAAGGGGATTTGCTTTGCGTCGGTCCCGAGAGCGCGGGAGCTCGTCCGGGACCCGCTTGTTATGGTTTCGGCGGTCCTCTCTGCCTGACGGACGTAAACCTGTTGCTGGGGCGTTTGTCGCCCGAGCATTTTGCCGTTCCTGTTTTTTCCAAGGATGCCGAGCTTCGCCTAGAGGAAATGCTCCAAGGGTCTTCTCGTCCTCGTGAGGAAACTCTCATGGGTTTTCTAGACGTGGCGAACGATGCCATGGCGGGCGCCATTCGTAAGGTCTCTGTCCGCGAAGGATACGATCCTGCGGACTACGCCCTTGTCTCCTTTGGTGGAGCCGGTGGTCAACATGCCTGCGGGGTTGCTGCCAAGTTGGGTATCACTCGTGTCCTGTCCCCTTGCGACGCGGGTTTACTAAGTGCCTATGGGTTGTCGAAGGCGTCTCTCGAGCGCTTTGCCGAACGACAGGTTTTGGGGTCTCTTGCCGGCATTGACCTGTCGACGATCGAGGAAGAACTGTCCGCCGAAGCTCTGGATGCCCTGCTTCGAGAAAGTGAAGTTGGAGTGGTTCGTCGAAAGACTGCCTGTATCCGTTTCTCGGGGCAGGACTCTTCACTTGAGATCGATTACTCGAATCTAGCCGATTTGCCTTCCTTTTTCGAAACTAGATATCGGGAGGTGTTCGGTTATGTTCCGAAAGACGGCTTGATCGAAATCGTGTCCTTGCGCGTGATTGCTTCCGTTGAAGTCGAACCCGATCCCATTGAAAACTTTCCTTCTTCGGGTTCCGTTGCTCAACGAGTTGAAAAAAGCTCTTTGGGATTACCTGTTCATCTTCGCGACACCCTGCTGCCGGGCGATTTTCTCGACGGCCCTGTCCTCGTCCCCGATTCCTTCGGTACGCTCTTCCTTGAATCGGGTTGGCGGGGTGGAGTAGGGGACTGCGGCAGCATTTTGCTCGAAAGGATTTCTCCTTCCGGAACCGAGGAGTCGAATCCACCGGGCTACCTAGGTGTCGCTGCACGTGAACTTTTTTCCAATCGCTTCTTGACGCTTGTCGAGGAAATGGGCGCTCGGCTTGAGCGCACAGCCCTTTCCACCAACGTTAAGGAACGTCTCGACTTCTCTTGCGCCTTGCTTGACGCCGGTGGACGCCTCACAGCTAACGCTCCGCACGTACCCGTGCACCTCGGAGCCCTTGGTCTTTGCGTCCGAGAAATCGCTGCGACCCTGTCCCTAGAACCCGGCGACGTGGTGGTTTCCAATCATCCTGGTTTCGGCGGATCGCACCTGCCCGACGTTACGGTCATTGCCCCTGTTCACGACCGAGCGGGGAATCTCTTCGCCTATGTCGCCAACCGAGCTCATCACGCCGAGATCGGCGGTGTCCGTCCGGGGTCCATGCCCCCCGAGGCGCGAAACTTGGCGGAGGAAGGGGTGGTCATTCCTCCCACCTATTTGTTCAGGAATGGAGAGTCCCGCGTCGACGAGGTTGCCCGTCTTTTTCACGAAAGTCCATGGCCTTCGCGGCGACCCGAGGAAAATCTCGCTGATCTCTTGGCTCAAGTCGCCTCCGTCCGTTTCGGTGTCGAACGTCTATCCGAACTCGCCGAGGAAAATGGCTCGCGCACGCTCGGCGAGCACATGAAGCATCTTCGAGATCGTTCCGCCGGCATTTGCAGGGAATTCCTCGCTCGCCACGAGGGCGCCGAACTCCGGGCGGAGCAACCACTGGACGACGGCTCGCTCATCGTCGTTACAATCGCGATCCGCGACTCGCGTGCCACCTTCGACTTCATGGGTACGTCGTCTCGCCACCCCGCCAACCTTAACGCCACTGCAGCCATTGTCCGAAGCGCCCTCGTCTATGTCTTGCGAGTTCTTGCTGGTCGAGAGGTTCCTTTGAACGAGGGCTTTCTTGATCCGGTGCAGATCATTCTTCCTGAGAATAGTTTTCTTTCTCCCGTCTTTCCCGATGATCCTGCCGAGGCTCCAGCCGTGGCTGGTGGCAACGTAGAGGTAAGCCAACGCTTGGTAGATACCCTTCTGCTTGCCTTTGGAAAAGTGGCTTGTTCGCAGGGCACCATGAACAACGTCGTGTTTGGCGACGTCTCCCGTAGCCATTACGAAACCGTAGCGGGTGGGGCAGGTGCGGCGATAGGCTCGGACGGGGCATCCGGGGTTCACGTCCATATGACCAATACTGCGATTACTGATCCTGAGATTTTGGAACTTCGTCAACCCGTAAGGCTCGAGCGTTTTATCCTTCGCGAAGGATCGGGTGGTTCCGGTAGTTGGCCGGGCGGGGACGGAGTGGAGCGCGAATACCTGTTCGAGGAAGCTATGTCGGTGTCACTTCTCACTCAGCGGCGAACCGAAGGTCCCGAGGGCATTGCCGGTGGTCAGTCCGGTCAACCGGGGAAACAGATTCTTGTTCGCGCCGACGGTTCTCGTCAAGAACTGGGCGCGGTCGACAAATTTGAGGCAAAATCCGGCGATCGCCTTCTTCTCCTCACACCCGGTGGAGGCGGAGCGGGGCAGCCTGAACTTCTGGCTTAGGAGAAGCCTGTCATATGTTTTGCCTTCCTGGTAGCCCTGTTTTTCGGGAGCCTGCACACGGGATTATTTAGTCGACCCCAGTCGAAGCGTCGGCGCCATTCTGTCTGCCCCAATTGTCGAGACGGCCATTCTGTTCGTTCCTGTTTTGGAGATCTGTTGCAAGCTGAAGGTGCCTCCGGTTTGGCCCATACTTTGCTTTGCCGCATTTTTCGAATTACTCCACACTTTTAGAGGGCTTTCTGGGCATTTGATTCTCTATCCCACGGGAGTCGCCCTTCTGGTTCTCTATCTTGCAATGCGTGATCGTTCCTTCTGGCATGCCTTTCTTTTTACGGCAGTCATTCACGAACTCTACAATGCCTTCGTTTCTTTCGCGAACCCGCTTAGCTACAGGTTCTTTGAAGTTCAGTTTTCTCCTAAGTCACCTTGGCATTGATCGCGAAGGCTATTGAAATGTTGACTTGCAGATCTCACTGCTGCCTCAAACTATTCTACTTGTTTCGTATTGTGGTTGTAGAAATGAAGGATGCCGTTCTTTTTCTTCAGGAAGTACATCCAAATGGCTGAGTTGTTTCGATAAAGGTAGGGATAGATGTCTTTCGTCGTCCACTGCCACCCAAATCCCTCTTTCCACAGCCATATTCCCCCTTGTTTGTCGTCTTGGACAAATATCCAACCCCACTCCACATGGTATGCCCATCCGTTGTCAAAAGGAAGAAATACACCAAACCATGAGGAATTCCGCCACCCGTTGGAGTGTTCCGGCGCTTGAACCCACCATTCAGTCAGCGACGCGGCCGTGGAAAATCTTATGGGAGAACCATATCCGGAACCTTCTTGGTTAGTTGCAAAAGCTCGGTAATAAAAACTTTTCCCTTTTTCGAGAAGATCAGTCGAGGCCGAAAATTTCTGAGTCTCGGAATTAATGAAGCCAGCAAAAACTTTGGGATTTTCAAATTTAAGACTTACGTCCAACTCAAAGCCATAGCCAGTGATATTGGCTTCTCCATTGGAAAAGATCTTGCCAGTAAGTTGGTATATGTCTCCTTCTTTGTTTTGAATGGGCAAGGTGTCGGCAATTGGAACGCTAACATTCAAAACCTGAATTGGAAAAACTTTCTCTATAGATTCGTTTGCAAGATCGGTTGCCTTGACGCGAATGCTTAAGATCGGAGATGTTTCAAAGTCGAGAACCGAAGAGGTCTTGAGCGTTCCATTGGCGTCAACTGAAAATAGAGAATTATCAGTGGATCCGTTGCCTTCGATGAATGCGTATGAGTGGGAGTCGTTGGCGTCGGAATCGGATGTGCTGAAGGTGCCGATCGTAATTCCAATAATTTGGTTTTCCCATGTTTTGTTTTCGGACAACTGCAGTCCGTGAGGCGCTTGGTTGGGAACGGAACTCGGATCATTTGGATCACTCCCAAAATTGACTTCCATCAAGTCCGAATAGCTGTCGCCATCGGTATCCGCTGAATTTGGATTAGTAGAGTGAATTTTCTCTTGATCCAATGTCAAGCCATCCGAATCATTGTCACTGTTGCCGTTAAGAAGGGCTTTCAGTTGAAAAATGTTTTCGGCAAATGCCGAATTGGAATCGGTGATTCGTATTCTAATGCTGAAATTACCTTCGGGAATGAGCCTTCCTGTTTCAAGTTTGTTTCCTGTTAGATTGAACTTTCCGTTGTCCGTCGATCCCGGTCCATCGACCAAATCATAAGAGTAGGAACCTTCCTGATTCGGATCGTCGTAATCTATTGGTTTCAGGGTTCCCACTAAAAGATCGCCGGGTTGGTTGGCAAAAAAAACATTGTTGGACAGAGTTGTCCCGTTGGGTGTTCGATTGCCTTGGACGAAATAGGTGAAATCAATGGATTGCCTTGAGGAAATACCTCCATCTTCGACAAGGTCTTTAATCGTGGGTTCTTGGCCTGCCGCCAC
This sequence comes from Opitutia bacterium, assembly GCA_002730975.1. Classification (GTDB taxonomy): domain Bacteria; phylum Verrucomicrobiota; class Verrucomicrobiia; order Opitutales; family Seribacteraceae. Next base: position 6,928 of record PCBO01000045.1, on the reverse strand, counting down.
CTCTTGGGCATTATTGAAACCGTCAAGGTCTGCATCATCGGCGGAATCTTGATCGAGTTGGCCAAAACGGTGGAGTTCCATCCAGTCCTTGATGCCATCCGAGTCCGTATCTTCCAAGGTCCGAACGTAATGGGCAATGATTTTCGAAGAACTTAGCAGCGTTAGGTCGAGTTTGCTCAAGGCAATTCCATTGGGACTGGCTTGTCTTGTGCCGTTGACGGACCAGTAGGCGAATCGATAACCGTTGGCTTCGCCGTAAAGGCTTGGGGTGGATACGATCGTACTTGGTTGAACATATCCACTGGATTTGTTTATGAATCCAACTGGTTCGCTATCTATTTGGTAGTGAACCAAGTTGAAGTCTCCAAAAACGAAGTCCTTGGATTGCCTCGAGGAAATGCCTCCGTCTTCCACGAAATCCTTGACGGTGGATTCTTGGCCGAGCGCATCTTCTTTTTGATTCGTGAAACCATCGGAGTCAGCATCGGCATCCGCTACTTGAGAAAGGTCGCCAAATTGGTTCAGTTCGGATACGTCCAGCAACCCGTCGTGGTCGGAGTCCTCTACGGCTGTTAGGTAGTGAGCTACGATGTTGGCTGAGGATGTGAGCTTATGCTTGAGACGACTCAAAGCCTTTCCCGTCGTGCTGGCTTGTCTTACTCCGTTGACTGACCAGTAGGCGAACAGGTATCCGTTCGTCTTGCCATTCAAGTTTGGAGTTGCAACGGTCGCATTCAGCTCTGCGTAACCGCTGGTCGTGTCGACAAACCCGATCGGTTCGCTTTTGATTTCATAATGAACCAAAGACTTGTCCGCGAAGACAAAGTCGATCGATCGCCTGGATGATATACCTCCATCTTCGACAAGATCGGAAATCGTGGGATCTTGGCCGAGCGATTGCTCCTGGCCATTGGTATATCCATCGCCATCAGGGTCGGACGATATCAACTCGGCGAGGTTCCCGAATTTTCTGTATTCAAACCAATCGAAGATGCCGTCCCCATCACTGTCCTCGGACTGGTGAATGTAATGAGCGGTAAGCGTAAAGGCTGCATCGACCTCGATAGTTGGCTGGGTTAGGCTACGCCCTTTCGAATCAGAAAGCTTGGCCCCCGCCTTTTCCCAATAGGAAAAATAGTAACCATTTTTTGAAAGTTCCAACTTCTCGGTTGTGAGCGATGCGCCTGTTCCCACTACCGTAGTCTTGCTGAGAAAGCCGACGGGTTCGGAAACTTGCTCGATCGTAACTAAAGTTCCGAACAAGGGGAGGCAGAGAACCAATCCAACAATGCCAAAAGCTTTTCTCCAAAATATTTTGGAGACCAAACCTGTATGTCGGTGTATAGCCATGGATTCCTTCTTTTCCTGATCTTAGGCAGTTAGAAGCTGGAACGGAAGAAAACTGCACTCCCTGCATCCGATTGCGAATTTGATAGGTTGTGACGATAGGCTCCGATAAATGAATTTCGTCCGGAGAGACCTAGCGAGTAGCCAAAGTCATCATCGTTTTTCCCGCTTGGGTGGACGAATCGTTCTATCAAGCTCGGTTTTCCTTGCTCGCTTAATTGGTATAAGTAGCCGGCACCCCCATTGCTGTTGCCGCTTACCCCTCCTTCTCGCCTAGCCCCGACAAGGAGTCTGTTTCCATCCATTGCGACTGATTCTCCGAAATAAGCGTCGTTTCGCTTAAATGGGGACTGAATGGATGTTGAGAATACTGCTTTCCCTTGTGGCGAGATCTTATACATGTGAACGACTCCGGTTCGCCACCAACCGGTTTCTTGATCGTAATTTCCTTTATGCCCGATTGCCAGTATCCCGTTGGAGATTGCGATCGCATTGCCGAAGTGATGTCCATCTCCGGAAAAATCAGGTGGAGTGAGCGTGTCCGTTTTAGAGACATTTCCGTTGGCTTCTACTTTGAACAAGAGAACGGTGCCGAGATCTCCGTGGTTCTTTCCGTTTAGCTCGACGTCTGCATAGGGAGTCCCCACTGCCACTATGTTGTTGCCCACTGCTGTCGAAAGCCCGAAATGATCTTCATTCTTACCGTCGGGATTGGTGACCTTAGCCAGTCTGGTGCTCGAGCCATTGACCTCAATATTGTAAATGTAAGCTGCTCCCTTGTTGTTTTCGTTGCCACTGGCACCCACTACGAGCAGATTGGCCGAACTGGCCACGGAAATTCCGAACAGGCCATTATGTTTGCCATCCGAGGGAGTGATTCTATTAATTTGTTGAGGTGTGCTTCCATTTACATCGAATAGGTAGACGGCGCCTAGTGACAAATTCTCCTCGTACGCATGTTTTGCTCCGACCGCTAGTTTTCCGGAGTCTAGCGACATCGATGAACCGAAGTAATACGATTTGTTGTTAGTTTTGTCGCTTGGTTCGACGATTGCCTTTGCTTGAAGCTTTCCAGCTTCACTAACTTGATACAGATGAACCTTCTGGTATTCTGGGTCATATGCAGTATCGGCGTTGATTCCAACCGCGACCATTGAGTCAGTAGCGGAGATTGCTTTGCCGAACTGTTTGTTGGCGCTTCCGTTAACGTCGAATTTTTCTAAGTTGAAGTCGGGGAAGGACAAGGTACTGTTCTTCACCACCCACCAGGCTTGATTCCCATAGCTCTTGGAATCGAAACCGTATTCGTTGACTTGACCGGGGAGGTTTCTCGGTTTGATTTGGTTGGTGGCGGCCCATCTGTTGATTATTCCTGGAGTAGCGGCTTCGAGGGCAAGCTGGAATTCTCCGGTCTTGGCCCAGCGATGTCCGACTGACTGCATGAAGTGATCTCGACCCTCCTGCGATGATTGCAAGGCATTTGACAAGTAGAGGGTGCCGTCGTTTTTCCTTACTTCGCCATTTTGCAGGTTGATTGAGCCATTGCCGGTCGCGAGTTGAAACTTGAAGTAATTGACTATGTCTTGATCAAGAATAGGAGACCGGCTGATGGTCAAGTTCCCGTCTGCAAAAGGCAATTCGAGGAAATGTATGTCGACCGGAGTCGATCTACGAGAGTCTTGGCATAGCACTTCGAATTGAAGCGTTCCCGTTTGTTGCCCCCAGTCAGCCCCGATGTCCCAAGCCACTTGGTGTATCTGGTTTGTTGCGATGGGCGTCCCGATCTTGCTTCCTGTTCCATCAGAGAACTTAGAAGGAACAATCCACTGATTAGGGTTTGAAAACTCCCCGTTGACGGCGGCGATGATGCCCGCTGTGGCGTTCGAGTCGTCAGGGTCGACGATTTCAAATTGAATCTCCACTATGTTTGTCCCTTCGCGTTGGGATATGCCGTGGATGGAGGGCAATGGAATGACGTTTCGAATAGGTAGACCCTTTGTTCTGTATGATCTCTTCCAAATCCTAATCTTGTCTTGATAGGATTCGATTAGGTCGCCGGTCGGCATGAAGGCGGTAAGCGCATGGGAATTGAAGGGCAATGAATCTTGGATTGATTGGCCCCTTGAGTCTCTTAATTTTGAATATGACAGGATCGTGCCGTCCGGAGCAACGGATGCTCGGTATTTACCCGAATTAGTTCGCTCGATGAAGGTGCCGTCTTCTTTGTAAAAATGGAGGTAGGTTTGATCGGCTATCAACAATGTTCCGTCGGGCAGAAAATCCAAAGAGCATCTGAACTGGCTGTAGCCAAATGAGAATTGGCCTGGAGCAGTTCCATTGGAACCAAATTCTCTTTTGATGGTTCCATTGCGATCCAATACCACGATTTTATGGTTTGCAGCATCAGCAACGAAAAGGTCTCCGCTGATTGGACTAATCCCGATAGCTTGAGCTTTGGAAAATCCTCCGGTTGACCAATTCTCGCCCCACCCGACGCCCAGATTTACGGTAAATTGGGGTTCGACCGTATTACCTGTTTTCGGATGGTCGCTACGAAGAGTGGCATTTACTTCGGACGAGTAATTCATTCCCCCTTTAGAAACATAAACTGAAGTTACAAATTTGTTGTAACTGTCGGTGTCGGTAGCATTTTGCTCCAGCACAGCCAAGGCGGACGCTCCCGTCCCTCCGCCTCCGGAAAATGTCATGTTCCAAGAATGATCGCCCCAGTGCTTATAAAGGTTACTTCCGTTGTCGTCAACGGTGACACTGACTATGCGACCGGGAGATTTGCTGAAGGCGACCACTCGATTGTGCGAAACCGCGTAGAGAGTTCCGTTGCCATCCATGGTCATGTCCATGAAGTTTCCACTTCCGAAAGTGGTTTTTAGAGTGCCGTTCAAGTCGTAAATCTTGATGTCACGCCCGGAGTGATCCCAAACGCTTCCCCGTCCAACGAAAATTCTTTCCTGTCCGGACGTGGAGTTGTAATCATAATGAACCCCCCTGGACTCACTGACGCTCCATTCCTTGTCGATGTACCAATTATCCTGCTCGGCGGCGGGAAGCGAGGTGCTGGTGATGGCCAGCGCGGGCAGAAAACCAAAGAGTCCTGTGGTTAGCTTGCGTCCGCTGCTTGTCTCCGGGCACAGTGCGACCGCTGACGCCGATTCGTCTATTCGGCTTGTGCCGGAAGATTGGTTGTCCCGCTGCGTGTCTCTTGCAGATGTTTTTTCTAGGCGCCGGGCGATTGCCCGGCACAGGTTTGCTACGAGGGTTTTGACGGTTTTTTCTTTCATGGTGCTCATGGAATAAATCGTTTTAAATAAAAAGTAGTCTAACTGCTCACGCCTTATGAATTTATCTTTTCAGTGTTATTTAGGCAAATACGATACAGCATTCAATCATTTACATGATCCAAACTTCTGAGGTATACGCAAGGGGTTTTTAGGCAATGCCTTGAGGGATTCGTTTTTTTACGATCAAGAGGAAGTCGAATTAGTTCTACTAATGGGCGTGCCTGGGGGGCGAGGCATTACCTTCGAGGGTGCTTACCAAGATTCTTTTCACTCTTGCGTGTTCTTTCTTTGTTCCCTCTTGCTGCTCTTGTCCGCTAAAAAATGATTGGGCGTTGGGGGTTTTCTGCAACAGGCAAGTATGTTTTTTCCAGCGAACATTTTGTCGAAGCAAATGCTATGCGACTCAATGGATTGGACTGGATGGGTTACATCATTTTTAGCAAAAGCTGTAAGTCTTTGGTGCAAATTATGCATGCGAATATTTTTAATTCTTAATCAATTTATCATTCTATCAGCTTTATTTTCCAAAATGATACGTTTTTTCATGAATTATGTTGAGTAAGCATTCCCGACTTTTAATCGGCAATTCTCGTTTGGAATTATTATTTGCAATTGAATGAAGTGCCGACTCCTACTGTTTCGAGCAGAGCAAGCGGATAATTTGAGCGGAATCATATAATTACCTTTGATTTACTCTATTCTCGTTCTTGCCAAAGTAGTTTGGAATCTTACCCTAGCCCTCATGGAAGTTCTCTGCATTGCATTGCTCGCGGGTATCGGCTTCGTCGTTGCCTACCATACCTATGGTCGCTGGTTGGGATCCAAGATTTTCGCCTTGTCTGCCAAGGCGGTCTGCCCGTCGCGAAAGCTGGAAGACGGTGTAGACTTCGTGCCGACCAAGAAATCGATCATTTTCGGGCACCACTTCACTTCGATAGCGGGGACGGGCCCAATCGTGGGCCCGGCGATCGCAATTATGTGGGGCTGGGTGCCTGCCCTTTTGTGGGTTGTCTTCGGCTCTATCCTGATTGGCGCCGTGCATGACTTCGGCGCCTTGGTGGTCAGTCTGCGCAACAATGGTCAGACTGTAGGCGACATAGCAGGCCGTTTGTTGAACAAGCGTGTGCGTTTGCTCTTCCTCTTTATTCTTTTCATGGCGTTGACAGTGGTTTTGGCAATCTTCGGGTTGGTTATCGCGGCCGTCTTCAAGCAGTATCAAGCTGCAATTTTTCCCTGCGTTGTGCAGATTCCCATCGCGATCGCGATCGGCGTGATGCTTCACCGAAAGGGTGTTGGGTTGCTGTTGCCTTCCATCGCAGCGTTGGCCGTAATGTACTTGTCCGTTATCTTCGGTGATTCGGGAATGCTCGGGGAATGGAACGCCGCTATGGCAGGGTGGTCCATCTGGACTTGGGTTGTTGTTTTGCTGGGTTACTCCTACGTGGCCTCGGTTCTCCCGGTCTGGACCTTGCTGCAACCGCGTGACTACGTGAATTCCCTTCAGCTTATCTCGGCTTTGGCCCTGATCGTGCTGGGCTTGTTCGCTGCTGCAATCGCGGGTGGTGAAGGGGATGCTGAACTGACCATGGTGGCGCCCGCCTTTAATGCTCACCCTCAAGGTGCTCCGATGATTTTTCCCTTTCTATTTATCACTATAGCTTGCGGTGCCGTCAGCGGGTTTCATTGTCTCGTGAGCAGTGGCACCAGCAGCAAGCAAATTGCGAGTGAGCCCGATGCCCGTTTCGTTGGGTACGGCAGCATGTTGACCGAGGGCTTTCTCGCCACCTTGGTTATCCTCGCCTGTGGAGCAGGACTCGGCTTGGGCGTGGCGACTGCGGGAGGCGAGACGTTAATCGGCGAGGCAGCTTGGGCCGAGCGGTATGCCTCTTGGGGGGCGGCCAAAGGACTGGGAGCCAAGGTGGGGGCGTTTGTCGATGGCTCTGCCAATTTCCTGATGGCCTTGGGTCTGTCCGGTGGGGTTGCAGTTGCTTTGATGGGGGTACTTGTGGCTTCTTTTGCCGGTACCACTTTGGATACGGCATGTCGTCTGCAGCGCTATGTTATTCAAGAGCTTGGGCGAACCTTGAGCCCTAAGGATGGCGGGGTATTCGCTTGGTTGAAGAACAAGCACGGCGCCACGATTTTTGCAGTTTGCATTGCGGGAGCCATGGCTGCCGTTCCACCTAGCGGATCCGAATGGAGCATTGAAAATGCGGGTAAGGGAGGTCTCCTCCTATGGCCACTTTTCGGGGCTACCAACCAACTTTTGGCAGGCTTGTCCT
>PCBO01000044.1 GCA_002730975.1 Opitutia bacterium | reverse complement strand
TTTTGTTCGAAAGTTATAAAAACAAATGTTTTTGATAAGTTCATAATCGCAATAATATTGTTTGCAGGCCTACTAGTTGGCGTACAGACATACAAGGAATTTGCCAACCGACACATCGAGATTCTGACTTTTCTCGACAGTCTTGTCTTGGCCATTTTCACCCTCGAAGCCGTCATAAAGATTTTGGCGGAAGGGAAGCGACCGATTAACTATTTTCGCAACGCTTGGAATGTTTTCGATTTCCTCATCGTTACAGTCTGCCTAATGGAACCTTTGCTTCCATTGGACGCAGAATTCCTGCCGGTGTTACGACTGGCCCGCATCCTGCGAGTCTTGCGACTGGTCACTGTCGTACCCAAGTTACAACTGATAGTAGGAACCTTGCTCAAAAGCATACCTTCGATGTTTTACGTCTGCATCCTACTCTTTTTGCTTTTCTACATGTATGGCGCAATGGGAGTCTTTCTCTACGGGGATAACGATCCCATACACTTTCGGAACCTTCAGACCGCCTTGCTGTCTCTGTTTCGCGTAACCACCTTGGAGGACTGGACCGATGTCATGTACATCAACATGTATGGCTCGGACAACTATGGTTACTCCCCTGAGGACCTTGCAAGGTGGACGCCGGCTCCGACAGCTTCTCCTTTGGGAGCCGCATTCTTTTTTGTTAGCTTTGTCCTAATTGGTACCATGGTAGTGCTCAACTTGGTGATCGGCGTAATCATGAATAGTATGGATGAAATGAACGCTGAGATGGCCTTGAACGAAAGGATTAAACTTCGTCGTGAGTTGGAGGATCCTATCCGCGAAGGGATGGAGGACTTTCATGAAAGGTTCCTAGAATTGAACAAAGAAATTCAGGTCATCAAGAAACTGATCCAAAAAGAAAGAAAAAGCTAATGGTCAGATCGAGGCGCCACCTCAACTCAGGTGGTTGATCTCAATCAAATGATCCATCGAGTTGGAATAAGTAAGCAAAAAGATCCGCTAATTCCTTGTGATCTAAAGTCTGAGCGGTAGGCGGCATGAGGCTACCTAAGGATTCGATCCGAGTCACTTCACGAAGACTGAACCCTTTACTTTTCCCCGTCGTAAAATCACTAAGAAGCACGATGTCGGAGGAGCGAGCCTGTTCCTGATAACCCTGCAGCACGCGACCACCTTTGAGGGTGACACGTTTTAAGGAATAGCCTTCCTTGACCTGCCTGGTCGGCCACAGTACCTCTGTCACGATACGTTCCAGCGGTACACTAGAGCCGATTGCAGAAATTTCAGGCCCTATTCGGCCACCTTTGTGAACCAACTTGTGGCAAGCGGCGCAACCTAGACGTGCCGAGTGGAAAAGTTCTTTGCCGCGCAATAGATTACCACGCTTTCCTTGGACGACCAACTGGTCGACCAAACGGTCTGAAAACTTCATCTCAAAAGCGGAGACACCGGCCAATTCGTCGAATTTGTACGCCAAGTCCTTATGAACCAACCCGGAAGAAATCCACACTGAACGCAACCACTCGCCTTGGGAACGATCAAACTTCACATCACTCAAAGCCTTGGCCAACAAGCGACCACCACCCCGAAGAGAAACAAAACTAGACAAGAGGGTTGAAATATCGCTGACCTCAGTGCTGCGAAGCATGAGTCCGGCTGCCATATTGGCAGCTTGTGTAGAATCTAATCTGATCATTGCCACGATCGCGGACACTTGGTGAGTCGACTCATTGTCAGCGGCAATTCGCACTAATATATTTTTGGCATTCGAACCACCTAGAGAGCCTAACGCCTGAATTGCAGCAAGCCGCAAGCCGTCTGAAGATTTTTTGGTTTGAGCAAGTTCATTGGCATGCTCTCTGAATTCCTCGACTTTCCAGTGAGCTACCAATCTCATCGCGGCGACTTGCGTTTCGAGGTGGTCGTACTCGAACAAGTTCTCCAATGGTGTGACGACCTCAAGTTTGGGTCGATCAAGATCGGCCAAGTTATTCAAAAGGGTGGGGCTTGGAGGATTCAGCTTAAGAACCAGTTCCATTTCCTTGTCTCCACCAGTAGTGATCAAACTTCGTCCAAGAGCAACTCGAGCCTCCCCTTCAGCTTCTCCGGAAAGCAGTAGTTTTCTAATCTCTTCGAGCAAACCTCTAGCGTCTGCCTTTCCCAGTACTGCGGGCAAGCCGCTCCTACGATCGCCAAAGTCCACTTCACCACGCCGAAAGGCAGGAACCCATGCTGGTTTAAGATGATGCACCGCTTGGGAAAAGGCGTAATCGATCCAGCGGTCACATGTCGATTCGGCCACGCTGGCAGCGACCAAAATCGAGCGCGGATCGGGAATTTGGCCAGCGGCCAAAACCGCCTCCATCCGTACACGTGGATGGGTATCATATGCGGCGAGTTCCAAAAGTTCAAAGACATCATTCAGTCGTAGCCCCCACCGACCGACTATCCGAGTGGCATAGGCCCGTGCTCGGGGGTCCTCTACTTGCAGGAGCTTACGGACCATAGGCTCATCGGGTCTATCCATCCATGCAAGCAGCAGGACAGCTTGAAGAAGGCGCTGTTCTTGATCATCGCCTTTTGAGGTTGCCCAAGGACGGAGGACAGAAAAAACCTTCTCGAAGTCACGGGCCGCAAGAACCTGTTTCGCCTTTAGGCGAGTCCAGCGCTCGGTCGACATGAGCGCATTCAGCAATTGCTCGTTACTCGCGGTAGCCAATTGCGGTGACTTGATAACCCCTTCCTTTGGGGCGATTCGCCAGATCCGTCCATGGGTTTTGTCGCGTTCCGGGTGACGGTAGAAGTCATCTTGATGACAAGTAATCGGATTATACCAGTCCACTACGTATATGGCTCCATCAGGACCGACTTTGACATCGATGGGCCGGAAATTGCGGTGACTGGAACGGATCAATAGTTCCCGCCATACCACCTTGAATCCAGCACCGTCCTCAGATATGGCGAAGCGACTTACTTGGTTTCTCTTGTAATCCCCGACGATGAATTCTCCCTGCATTTCTTTAGGCAAGTTGGCAGCTCCGATGCACTCGATTCCGCAGTAGCCACCAGGTTGACCGATGCGAGGCAGGCGCAGACGGCGCTTAGCGGGGATCGATGCGGGTGTGAGGTAAGATATACCCCCGGCTCCGTCGGCAACCAGAGATTGGCCAAAATCGTCGAAGGCGACTCCCCAAGGGTTTCCCGGTCCCATAAAGTCGTCCAAGAGGCCATCCAAGCGGAGGTTGCGGGGTCTCAACCTGTAGACACCAGCCTGGTACAGAGAAGATATCCCATGCGGAGTCTCCACACGGGACTGGATACCGTCTCCCTGACAAAACCAAAGTTCACCATCGGGGGACCACACAAACGAGTTGATGGTTTGATGGGAATCACCATTCCCGAAACCACTCAACAAGATCTTGCGTTCATCCGCAAGACCATCTCCATCACGATCTCGTAATTCCAAAAGTTCAGAACCTTGCCCGACATAAACGACTTCGTGACCGACCTCCATCCCGGTCGGTATGTTCAAGCCATCCGCATAAACCATCGACTTGTCGGCTCGGCCGTCTCCATCAAGATCGCGCAACAGAATCACCTTGTCGTTCGGTAACGTGCCTGGCTCGATTTGTGGATAGACCTCGGAGCATGCAACGTAAGCGTTACCGCTTGTGTCCCAGCGAATAGACAGTGGATTGGCTATCCCTAGGGACTCATCAGCAAAGAGATTGACCTCAAAGCCATCAAGGACCTCGAAGGCCAGCAGTTCCTTTTCGATACCCGCCTGATTGGATCCACTTGGCTTGGAGGGTTGCCGATTGATTATGACTTGTCGGGTGAACACCTGCTCTTCAGCTTTCTCGATGAGGTCGGGATAAGTCGACCACTCTTGCTTGAAGGAGGGTAGCCCTCGCGACGCATTGGAGAACACCCTACGACTATCGTCTCCGAACAGGCACTTCCAGTTGGCCGGCCGCCAGTATTCGTACCACAACCTATGTTTTTCTCGTACTGCCTCGACCAACTGAGGGGGCGGTTTATTTTGTCCCATCAAATCGCTGATGAAAGGTATTTTTCTTTTTGCGGCTAGGTCTACGACCGCATTGGAATAGGCTTTCAGGAAATCTCCATTCGCCTGTACCCATTCGAATGGGGAGGGTGCAAGCAAAGCTACGCGACGACCCTCGTTTGACAGTTGGTCAATCAGCTTGCCGTATGCCTTGGTAAAATCTTCTAAACGCCCCGGACCGTCAAGCGACTCCATCTTTCCGAACTGGGCGATCACTACGGTGGCGCCCACCTTATTCAATTGCCCATTCAGGTCGCCAAAGGCTTTCCGCCGCCAACGTTCGGACACAGTGGTCTGGAGGTACACCGTATCCCCTTCCCATGAGAGGTCTCTGAAACGAGGCCTAACTTTTTTGTAACGATGGGTCAATGCAGCCTCGACTCGACCCTCCTTTTGCATGCGTACCATGTCAGTGCCACCGACAAAGGCCACAACATCACCTTTTTTCAGAACAAAACCAGTTTTGGCCTCAGGGTTTAAGGAGAAAAGAGGAATCGCCAAATAGATGAAAAAAAAGGCAACTATGGAAAATCTCATAACTCGACCTCAAGGCAATACGGAAGGCAATTGCAACTTAGAAACCTAAGTAAAGACTGAGAATATAGAATCAGATACGAGCCTGGCATTCAATTATTGAGAATAAAGCATTGTTGCCTTAAGTCATGTTTAACAATTCAAATTGGGGCAGCGTTATTTCAAGACTCACCATAGATTGTAACTAAGACAACATGCTACCAGCCAAAGAAGCACTTGATCGGTTAAAGAAAGGCAACAAACGTTTTGCCGAGGGGAAGGAGAGCCTTCGTGCTGTTCCCGACCCTAATAAAAGAGAGGCGCTTATTGAAGGGCAGGATCCATTTGCGATCATACTCGGATGCTCTGATTCCCGTGCACCTGCTGAAATTATCTTTGACCACGGACTTGGAGACCTTTTCGTCATTCGGGTTGCTGGCAACATCGTGGCTCCTTCTCAAATTGGTAGCATTGAATTTGCCGCCGAACGATTCGGCACATCTTTGGTTGTTGTACTTGGCCATTCGCGATGCGGTGCTGTTCGGGCAACTCTGGAGGAATTGGAACACCCGCACGAACATCGTTCGCCCAATCTCGCATCTATTGTGGAATCGATCATTCCAGCCGTTAAACCGTTGCTAGAAACCGACCTTAAAAACAAGCCTGAAGAACTTATGAGTAAAGCAGTTAGAGCAAACGTAAANGCTTCGGTTGAACAACTNAANTCCNGTTCTACGATTATCACTGAACTGATTGAAGGCAATAAACTAAAGGTAGTCGGGGCAGAGTATGCCTTGGAAACCGGCTTAGTTGAATTCTATGAGGAACTCTAGTTCTTCATTACGGTCACCAAAATAAGAACAGTTCAAAAGTTACCGATCAAACCATGTGCTTGTTCAGTAAGGAAAATGAGTACAGACAAGAAACTCTGCCCAAAGATTCGAGCGCTCCGGACAGAGCGACTCAATGAATTCAGGAGACGTGGTTACAAGTTTCTCGGCGATGCAATCCGAGCCTCCTCTGGCTCAAGTGCTGAACTTGAGCTCCTAGAGGCAATCACCGAGGAAGGGAAGGAATATCAGATTGAAGTAACCGCTTTCTGGGATGACAAGCCAGATCAGGATATTCGGGTCACCGCTGATGTACTGCGGGTTCCACTTCAGCCTCTCTTTGGTTTTATTCCAATTTCAATTTATTTCGGCGAGGCAGGTGACGACTTCATTATCCGTCCAGATGGATCATTTGTTGATGAGTGAGTCCCAAATAATATGGCCAAGGCATAACATCCGAAGCACCGAATACAATTCAGTCTCAATGGTATTGTGAACCATTGAGTAATTGGAATCAGAGTAAAAATAAACAAGCTGAGTTTGAACTGCTACGTACAAATCTCTTTAACCACATGACCATGAACGTCAGTTAATCGAAAATGGCGGCCTTGGAAGCGATAGGTCAGCTTTTCATGGTCGATGCCGAGAAGATGCATGACAGTGGCTTGAAAATCATGAACGTGTACTTTATTTTCCACCGCATTGAAACCAAGGTCATCGGAGGCTCCGTAGGTCATTCCGGGTTTAATTCCGCCTCCCGCCATCCATACGGTGAAGGCATAAGGGTGGTGATCGCGTCCCCATCGCTTGCGATTCCTGATGTCACCTTGAATGAATGGCGTGCGACCAAATTCGCCTCCCCAGATGACCAAGGTGTCGTCGAGCATACCACGCATCTTGAGGTCTTGTACGAGAGCTGCGCTGGGTTGATCGGTGTCGCGGCACTGGTTGTATAGTTCGGTGGTCAAGCTGTTATGCTGGTCCCACCCGGCATGCATGCACTGGATGAAATTGACACCCCGCTCGGCCAGACGTCTGGCCATGAGGCAGTTGTAGGCGAAGGTGCCTGGCTCCTTCACCTGAGGTCCATACATCTTCAACACATGTTCCGGTTCGTCCGAGAAATCGGTTAATTCGGGAACCGAAGTCTGCATCTTGTAGGCCATCTCGTACTGGGCGATTCGGGTCTGGATTTCGGGATCGCCCACTTGTTCGTACTTCAACTGGTTCAGTCGGGCTAAATCATCGAGCAAGCCACGACGAAGCTCGGGCTTCATGCCATCCGGGTTCTTTAGGTACAAAACGGGATCGCGACTACCGCGGAAACGAGATCCTTGGAAGCGGGAGGGGAGAAAACCGGACCCCCAATAAAAATCATAAAAAATCTGCCCGCAGGAAGTGCCCTTGCTGATGGAGGTCATGACAACGAAACCAGGCAATTCCTCGGAGGAAGAACCTAGTCCGTAGTTGAGCCATGCCCCCATGGTGGGACGGCCGGGCATTTCCGAACCGCTCAGCAAAAAAGAAATGGCCGGGGCGTGATTGACCGCCTCGGTGTGCATGCTCTTGATGAAACAAAGGTCATCCACGACCTTGGCGGTGTGGGGCATGAATTCGCTCACCCAAGCCCCCGAGTGCCCGTGTTGCTGAAAAGGTTCCACTGGCTCAAGCATGAGTTTCCCCTTGGGGTTGCCCGTCATGGTACTGAAACGTTTGCCACCAAGGTATTCCTCGGGCACCGGAGTACCGTGCAACTTGTGCAAACGAGGTTTGTAATCAAAGAGATCGACGTGGGTGGGGGCGCCATTCTGGAAAAGGTATATGACGCGCTTGGCCTTCGGAGGAAGGTGAGAAGCGCCAAGAGCTCCTCCTTGCTTGAATGGTGTAGCCAGCAAGCTGTCTCGTCCCAGTAAACCGGCAAGGGCGGCAGTTCCTATGCCAGTGGCTCCCCGGCTAAAGAACTGGCGCCTGTTGATGGCGAGTTGCCTGTCCTGCACGGGTTTCGGCGCAAAGGGATCGAGAATTCTCCAAGCTTGGTCCACGGTCATTCCTTATTCAGGGTTTCATCCAAGTTAAGCAAATTCAGGCACAGGGCGGCCCAGCCAGCCCGGGTAACCGGAGGAAACTCGGATTCCGTCTTGGAATCCCCGTGCGAGAGGAAACGATCCGCCGATCCGGGATCTTTTTCGAAGCTGTCGAGGGCCCGCCGGAGGCTTTGCCTGAAGACATCGAGCTCTTCGGGGGCAGGCTCGCGCCCAAGGACCTTCCTGACGGCCAGGCGCAACCTGACCTCGTTTTCCTTCGCTTCCTTCAGGACAAGGTCGGCCAGGGCTCGACCTGCCTCCACGTAGGTGACGTCATTCATGACGGTTAGGGCATGCATGGGCGTGTTGGTACGCAACGGTTTAACTTCGCACACTTGGCGCTTGGCCACGTCGAAGAACAGGGTGGGCCCAATGATGCGGCGCCAGTAAGTGTACAAGCTACGCCGATAAAGAGATTTCCCGCTGTCTTGCCGGAATCTCTTCTTTCCAAAGGTGGCTTCCGACCAGATTCCATCGGGTTGATAGCTGTAAACCGACTTTCCACCCATTTGCGGATTAAGCAACCCGGAGACGGCAAGTGCTTGATCACGTATCATCCAGGAAGGCAGGCGAAATCGCGAACCCCGAGCCAAATAGCGATTCTCGGGATCCCGTTCGTATTCGGCAAAGGATGAGATGGTCGAGCTGCGACGGTAGGTTTCGCTAGTGATGATGGTTCGAACCAATGCCTTTACGTTCCAACCGGATTCAAGGAATTCGGCGGCCAACCAATCGAGCAATTCGGGATATCTCGGATATTCCGTCTGCACCCCGAAATTTTCCGTCGTCTTGACCAAGCCGACCCCGAAAAGCATTTGCCAAAAGCGATTCACGGTAACGCGGGCAGTGAGTGGATGATTTGGTTCCATCAGCCAACGAGCCAAGCCCAACCGATTGGGCTTTTCCGTCTTAGGCAAAGGAGGCAACCAAGACGGTACGGCGGGGGTAACAGGTTTGCCGCGCTGGTTATAGAGACCTCTCTCGAGCATGAAGGTCTGACGGGGTTTTGGCATGTCAGCCATGACCATGACTTTGGGGAAGGAGGCTTTGGTCTTCTTCAACTTCGCTTCTAGCTCGTTTTGCTTTTTGCGCATGGCGGACAAACTTTCGTCCTGGGCCGCAAAAGCCTCCAGAATATTCTTTTTATCGGAAGGGCTTCGTTTATCGGGCTGGGTCTGAAGAGCGGTAATCAAGCCACCCTTGTCGCTCTTCAAGGTGGGCGTTACAGTGGCCGTGGACGAAAAACGGAAATGGCCCAGATTGTGATGCTTGTGCTGCGAATTGAATTTCAAGGTGATCTCCAATTCTGCTCCCTTGGCCACCTTGATGCTTTTCTTCAGCCGAAAGGCGGCCGCATGGTCTCGATCGATGGGCTTGCCCGCCCAGACCGCCCACCCGGAGGCCGGGTTATTGTCGAAGGTGCTGCTTACCTTGAGTGGCCCTTGCTCGTAGGTGGCGGAGGCGCTGGCGACCTCCAAGGGAACGAGCTTGTCCACGGCGGAGTTCCGTATATTGAAGCGAAGATCAGTGAGTACGAAGTTGCCGCTATCGGAACGGGCAAGACCGCCATGCGTCATTTTCGGGTGACGGACAGCCTCAAGCTTAAACCCAGTAATCTTACCTTCTTCCAAAGGATAAACAACTTGGTATTCGTCCTTGTCTGGATTTTCACCGGAAGCATAGACCAATCCGCTTTGTAGGATTTGAAGGGTTTGCTTGTCGGCCTTGGCTTTCTTGGGAAACAGGCGTTGCCAATCGTTCGCGGGCTTGTCCTTGAGCATCCTGGCCTCCCATTTCGCCTGGGCGTCACCTTGCTCGCCTTGGCGCCTATCAATGTCCTTCTCAAAAGCGAGGATTTGCTTTCGCAACTTGACCAATTCTTCATTTTGAGCCGAGGAACCTGCCTGCAGCACGGGTTTTGTAAAGGGATCCCCTCCCCCACCGTTAGCCGGAGTCTGGTTGAAGAAAGCATTGAACTGGTAATATTCGCTTTGCAGCAAGGGATCGAACTTGTGATCGTGACAACGAGCGCAGTTCAAGGTGAGACCCATCCAAACGGTTCCCATGGTCTCCGTCATATCGAAGACGTACTCCACGCGGTTTTCTTCGGCAATACGGCCACCTTCCCCATTTATCATATGGTTGCGGTTGAACCCGGTGGCGAGAATTTGTTCCTGAGTGGCGTCGGGCAAAAGGTCACCGGCAAGTTGCCAAATGGTGAATTTGTCATAGGGTAGGTTATCGTTGAATGCCTTAACCACCCAGTCACGCCACGGCCACATGGTACGTTCACGATCTCCTTGGTAACCATTCGTGTCGGCATAGCGAGCAGCCTCCAGCCAATCCCAAGCCATGCGCTCGCCGTAGGCGGAAGAAGCCAGTGTGCGATCCACCAACCGTTCCCATGCCCCTGGCTTCTTATCTGCCAGAAAGGTTTGGATTTGCTCAGTAGTTGGCGGAAGACCGGTGAGATCGAGCATGAGACGGCGGACAAGAGTTTCGCGGTCGGCAATGGGGTTCACCTTGAAATTTTCCTTCTTCAATCGAGTGTCCACGAGAATATCTATCGGGTGGCGCTTCTTGTCCTTCACCACTGGGCGAACGATTGGCTCGAAGGTCCAGTGCCCTTCCCATTTGGCTCCACCGGCAATCCACTCCTTAAGCAATTCGATTTCCTTTTGGGAAAGGTGTCGATTGGAATCATGAGGAGGCATTCTGTCCTCGCGATCATCGGAGGAAATGCGGAGGATCAATTCGCTTTTCGCAGGATCGCCCGGAGCAACCGCTGAATAACCACCGAGATCGGCCAAAACACCGACCTTCGTATCCAAACGAAGCTTTGCCTTGCGCTCCTTGGCATCAGGGCCATGGCAATGAAAGCAATTGTCGGAAAGTATGGGTCGAACATCCCGCTCGAAGGAAACTTTTTTCGCATTGGCCGAGCATAAAGTGCCCCAAAGAACCACTGTTAGCAGTCCAACGAACTTAGTCTCTAGGTATTTTTGCTTAGTCATAGATGTTGGGCTTTTCGCAAGATAATACGCTTTAAGTACTCGCGTTTGCACTACGCACTTCGCAGGATCAGCTCCCGAAAGACCACTCTAAGAAGTTATAGGAAAAGTACTCGGTCTTGCCATAATGCATGACTGACATGTTCTCCAACTACTCTCTTTCCTCCAACTCAAACACCAGCGAGTACGAAATAAACAGTTCCAACTCGCGGACACTGACTCGACGCCAGCGCACTGGACGCTCTAACCCTATAATCGTAACCTCGCCACCCTGCCCCAATTGCTCCTGCACAAAACGAACGTCCGCCGCGATACGCTTTAATAATTCTCCGCGATACCGCTCTGGTTCATCCACACCCAACGACACGGAATCTCCCAACATCTTCGAACTCTTGGACGGAAGCTTGAGTGAGTCCACAAACTCTCGTATTCGCCGCACAACCTCCAGCAATTCCACACCTTCGGTCAACTGAGCTCGCACCTCGAAGCTCGCTTGGCTCAAACCAGGCTCCGATGAATGCGAACTCCCTCCAAACGATAACGAGGAAAGCTTCGAAGTCTTGGCATACGAACGGTACTGTCGACCAACGGGCAACTCCACCACCTGAATGCCCGCCACCGCTCCAGAATGCTCCAGCAATGCCTTACGTCCTGCCACAATTTCCGCCTCGCGCTTATCCACCGTCTTATCCGCACTTGCCAAGGTCAGCCCCATCGAAACGTAATTTGCCGCCTTCCTGATGCTCACCGTCACTTCGGCATCACTGGCATCGAAGGATACTCCGTACGACGGCCCCAGCTGAATCTCCGCCGCCCCGATCTCCGCTCCCACAAACGAAAGCACCGACCATACGAACCAATAACTTTGCTTTTTCATGACAAACCTTGCTCCTTGTTTGAATTTTCTTTAAAAGAATAAAAAGACACTTTCATGAACTTGCAACTCATGAGTCCATCCATCTTCGAGTATGTGGACACCAAGACAGAGGAGCTTTGGAAACGTTGTTGAAGTCAGCTGATGATCTCTTTAACCACTCGCGATTTCTCAACACCGGTAAGCTTTTGATCCAAACCCTGAAAAGGGAAGATCAATTTCTCATGGTCCACCCCTAGCAGATGGAGCATGGTGGCGTGTAGGTCCCGCACGTGAACGGGGTTCTCGACCACGTTGTAGCTGAATTCATCGGTCTTGCCATAGTGTATGCCACCCTTAATGCCACCACCGGCGAGCCATCCCGAGAAGCAACGGGGATGGTGGTCGCGACCATAGTTTTCGCGGGTAATGTTACCCTGGCCATACACGGTTCGTCCAAATTCGCCGACGAAAACGACCAAGGTGTCCTCGAGCAGACCACGCGTTTTGAGATCCTTGAGTAAGGCGGCCGTGGGCTGGTCGACGTCCTTGCATTGTCCTCTCATGTTCTTGGGCAAGCTGGAATGATGATCCCAACCACGATGAAACAGTTGCACGAACCGCACGTCTCTTTCCGCCATCCGGCGGGCGAGCAGGCAATTCCTTGCGTAAGAGCCCAATTTGTTCACCTCCGGACCGTACATGTCTAGAACCTCCTTGGGTTCCTTGGAAATATCAGTCAGCTCGGGAACGGAGGATTGCATCCGAAAGGCCATCTCCTGCTGGGTGATGGTGGTCTGAATTTCCGGATCCCCGATTTCCGACAAATGCTTACGGTTCAAAGCAGCAAGCGAATCCAGCATG
>PCBO01000003.1 GCA_002730975.1 Opitutia bacterium | reverse complement strand
CGAAAGCGACTTTCGCAAACCGTGCAAAGCCTTCCCCACGGCGCGTCCCCAAGAGGCGTCGGAATTATCGGGAGCCTTCGGAAACAAGGCCAAGTAATCTTCGGCGTCTATTCCCGCCAACACCTCGGACCAATGGAGCATGCAAGCCAAGTCGGAAGCTACGGGAATATCGCCCGGAATAGCTCGAAATAGAAAGGCCGGCGTCACGAAACGAGGCGGCAACATACCCTGCCCCCGTTCAGCTGCCCGGCGAGCCAAGGCCAGCTTCAACCGTCGCCCGGCGCCCTTCGTCTGGCCCAGAATCAGAAGCTCTCCGAGATCGAGCGGACCCTTGCCCTCCCAGCCCTCGCAGAGCCAATCCGCCACCACCTCCGAGGCGGGCCGGTTCCATGCCGCCACACTATGCGTTTTCCCCTCCATTTTCGTAACTCATTCCATATCGAGGAACAAGACCCATACTCGCAACCTTTTTTGTCCGAAGGCCGATTTAAATCACTTTTTTCAACCTTTTGAGACAGTGAACGCTTGAGCCTCAGAAAGAAAGCATTTGGTTTGGGTAGGAAGGTTCCATACATGCGAACCCGGCAGGGCGTGGCAATCCAGTCGGGGACGTTACGTGGGATGCTGGAGCTATGCGGGGGTTGCCCTTCGCGGTCGCTGGATTGCCGCGTCGAGACCTTGCCTCTCCTCGCAATGACAGGGAAAGCGCGGCTCCTTTACTGGCCGGCTTGGAAACCAACACGGAAGCCGATCGAGCCGATGCGGTAGCTGGGGGTGCTGTAGCTGCGCTTGGCCGAACGCAGGAGCGTCCAATCGTTGCCCCAGGAACCACCCCGCCGGACCTTATCCGAGCCCGATGCCGGTCCGGTTGGATCCACCACTGGGTTGCCCGTGGGATAAGCCGCCTGGTACCAGTCCGCGGTCCACTCCCACACATTTCCATGCATATCGAAAAAGCCCCACGGGTTGGCCGCGTATTGGCCGACGTCGCGGGTCTGGCTCAGACCACTGACCGAGTAATTAGCCCGTGTTGCGTTAATGTCATTTCCCCACGAATACATCGTCGTCGTACCTGCTCGGGAGGCATATTCCCATTGCGACTCGGTGGGCAACACATAGGCCCAACCGGCCGGTATGTTTGCCGATTGCTGTGCATTCAAACGGGTCAGGAAAATCTGGGCATCTGCCCAACTGACTTTTTCCACCGGACGGTTCGGGTTGTTCGGCCATTGGCTCGGCGTGGCACTCAGGCTGTCCGTGTTGCCCGTCATCACCGCCTCGTACTGGGCCTGTGTAACCTCGTACTTGCCTAGGTAAAACCCTTTGGTCAGGGAAACATTATGCTCGTCCTCGCGATCGGATTGCCTGTCCGCTTCACTGGTCGGACTGCCCATGGTGAAGGCGCCTGCAGGAACCCAGACCATTTCCAGCGCCACCGTGGCGTTCAAATCGACCGAGCGGGAGCCCGACACCGTGACGGTGCGGGTGGCGTTCACCTCGTTGCCCGCGGCGTCCGCCACGGTGTAGGTCAGGACGTAGGAGCCCGTGGAGTTCACGTCCACGGTGCCCGTGACCGTTACCGAAGCGGTCAAATTTCCGTCACGGACATCGTGGGCCTCCACGCCGGGCTCTACCCATGGCTGGCCGGCCTCGCGTGTAATGCCGGCTCCCCCGAACAATTCCAGTTCGGGATTCGCCTCGTCCGCCGAGATGGCTTTGAAACCGACACGGATGCCAAGGCCACCTCCCTGGATACCGGGCGTTTTGGCGTTGCGCATGGCGGAGCGCAAGTGCGGCGCGGGGTGGTTCCAGGAGCCACCGCGAGAGACCCAGTTCGAGCCCGATGCAGGCCCCGTGGGGTCGGTCACGTTGCCGCTCGGGTACGCCGCCTGATACCGGTCCGCCGTCCACTCCCAAACATTGCCGTGCATGTCGAAAAAGCCCCACGGATTGGCCGCGTATTGGCCGACGTCGCGGGTCTGGCTAATTCCGCTGCTCGAATAATTCGCATTCGTTGTAGCAATCGTAGCGCCCCACGAATACGCCGTGCTGGTGCCCGCTCGGCAGGCATATTCCCACTCCGCCTCGGTGGGCAGGACGTAACTCCAGCCGTTGGGCAGGCGACCCGCCGTCTGCTCGATTGAATTGAGACGCGACAGGAAGACTTGGGCGTCGTTCCACGACACTTTCTCCACGGGGCGGTCGTCGTTGTTCGGCCATTGACTGGGCTTGGCGTTCAAGCCCTCGGAGTTGCCGTTCATCACGGTTTCGTACTGGGCCTGCGTAAGCTCGTACTTACCGAGGTAGAACCCGTTGGTGAGGGTGACTTGATGAACAGGTGCAGCAAACCCGTCCTGCCCCATCATAAAGGTTCCCGGGGGGCAGAAGATCATCTGCATCCCGATGGAGGCCACGGTGTGGTTGGTCGGGGTGCCGTCCACCTGCAGGCTGGTCGGCGACGAAGTGACCGAGCCGAAATCGTTGCTCACCACGAGCGTGTAGTTGCCGTCGTGGAGCGTGCCGTTGACGTCCGCGATAACGAGGGTGGCCCCGGTGGCTCCCGCTATCGGTTGCCCATTCCGGTTCCATTGGTAGGTTAGGTACTTGCCCTCCGCGGCGCCCGAAAGGGTGACCGACTGCCCCCCGAAGACCAGACCCGGAGCCTGCGGGGAGGTGGTGATATCCGGGCGCAGGTACTTCAATATGGACTCGTTGAGCTGGTTGGTGGTGATGCTCCCGGCTGCAATCGTGGCCGTGCCTCCCGAACCAACGGAGGAGGCGTTGCCGTCCCGGCGGTAAAGGTCGAACACTCCGGCAATGGTTGCGTTCAAGTCGGCCGCATGAAGCTTGTTGGAGTAAGCGCCGGAGGCATATTGCCCCGCGACAACGTATACTTTTCCGCCAAGAACGACGGCATCGGAAACTCCTTTGCTTTCCGGAAGAGAAGCCGCCGAAGTCCACTGGTTCGAGATTGGATCGAAGACTTCCACAGTGGCAAGATATGGATCGTACCCTCCCGCAACGAAGATTACGCCGTTCGCCACCCAGGCGAAAGGCCATTTTCTCCCGGTGGACAAGGAAGGTTCGGAACTCCAGCTGTTTGTCGCGGGGTCGTAGCTTTCCACCGCCTGAGAGGCGGTGACGGTCGAGCCGCCGCCGATGGCCCAAACCTTCTCGTCAAACAGCACCAGCTTCATGCCGTGGCGGGCCGTGGGCATATCGGCTTTCTGGGTCCACTGGTTCGTGCCGAGATCCAGTTCCAGCACTTGGTTTGTGCTCTGGCTTGGTGCATTGCTGCCTCCCACCAAGAGAATCTTTCCGTCCACGGCAATGGCCGTAGCGTAAGCCAAGGCTGCGGGCAAGGCGGGACCTGCGGACCATTGACCGGAGGAAGGGTCGAAGATTTCCACGCTCGAAACCCCTAATCCGCCTATGGCGTACAACTTACCGTTTAGGACGGCGGCGGCGACTCCCGTTCTTGCGACGGACATCGGAGCCAAGGTTTGCCATTGGTTGGTTGCGGGATCGTAGCGCTCGGTAAGGTTCTGACTGCCGGAATCGTTCCAACCGCCGACGAAGTACAGCTTACCGTCGAGAGCTTCCAAGCCATCTCCTGCATGCCTGGCAATTGAACAATTGGCTTTTTCTTCCCAGACGAGGTTCTTGAGCTGTCCCGCCTGGTGAAGGGTATACCCGGCGGGAGCCGGATTGGAAGCGGGAACGGCTACGAGACTGCCTGCGGGAACGGCACCGGGCGACGAAACGTTGGCGTCCGAATGCGAGGTGGCGTTCAAGTCGGCCAAGACCTCCGCCGCCAGCATGGACTTGGTGATGCTGCCCGGGGCAATGGTGGCGTTGGAATCGGTGCGGTTTAGGTCGAGAAGGATGTCCTGCGACAACATGGACTTGGTCACGGTGCGGTTGAGATCGGCGAGAACGTCTGCCGGGAGACGTGAACGGGCAATCGTGCCGTTGAGGTCGGCCAGAATCTGCGGAGACAGTTTATCGAGGGTGATGGAAGCGGCGTCAATGGTATGATTCAAGTCGGCGAGAACGTCGCTGGACAGGCGCGAACGTGAAATGGTGGCGTTTAGATCTGCGAGTACGTCTCCGGGAAGCATATCGCGGGTGATGACGATGGTTCTATTGAGATCGGCAAGGACGTCGGCGGGAAGATCGGTTCTTGAAAGAGTACGATTGAGGTCTGCCAACACGCTTGCCGGGAGCATATTGCGGGTGATGACGACAGAGCGGTTGAGGTCTGACAATACGCCTGGGGCGAGCATGGAGCGGGTGATGCTTCCGGTTCGAATGGTGGCGTTCTGCTCGGGCAGGACGACGGTGGCGTTGAGATCGGCGAGAACTTCGGCGGAGAGCATCGAACGGGTGATGGCTCCGGGCACGACTATGGTGGCCTTGTAGGCCTTGGCCGCCCAATCGGCGACGTCGGCGGCGAGAGCGTGAGGAACTGACGTGAGGCGCTGGTCGGGAGCGAGGTGTAACCATTCCTGAGTATCCGGGCGATAGAAGTGCACCTGCAGGTAAAGCTCGGGATGGTCGAGAAATAAATTCGGTGGAAAATCGTTCATCCCGTTTCCTCCCAGAAGCGTTACGTAAAGGCCTCTGTCCACATTCAACGTGACGCTGGCATTGGCATCGGCGCCGTTTCTCCAATGGACGGTTCCGTTGGCGTCGCGCAGAGCGAAAGTGAACTTAGCGTCGCCTTGGAAGTTGACCCCGTTGATGGCCACCTTACCGGAATAAGGAACGGGTGCGGCGAACAACGCCAAAGGGAGCAGAAAGATGAAAAGAAGGAGGGAAACGTTTTTCATAAATTAATCAGAAACAGAAAGATGGTAGATTGCAGTTGCAGGGTTGCAAGGGGAATATCGCCGATGCGACGGGATGCCGATTCCGGGCATACTCTTGTGATTGCTGCCTGTTAGGGCGTGGCAATCCAGTCGTGGTCGTCATGCGGGATGCCGAGGCTTTGCAGGGGGTGCCCTAAGCGAAAGCCGGATTGCCGATTCGCTGCGCTCCTCGCGAGGACAAGGTGAAAGAAATAGGGGGCGGAAGCGGTTCGACTGAAAACGCTTTCGGCTTTTCTAACCAATCATTGTCCGGCTTGGAGAAGTTTTTCGTATTGGGTACCGAGCAGTGCTGTGTTGAAGGCGGCGTAATCCCGGCGCAGGGCAGACTGTAACGCTGCGTAGTATTGCTCGGAATGGAAAAAACAGGCGGCGACTTCGGCGTCTATGAGCTCTACGTCGTCTTCCCGAACGGTAGCCATGCGAAGAAGGCGTCCGCGGGTGAAGCTTTTGAGCTTCAGGATATTGTCCTCGGTATTGAGCTCAATGGTCTTTTTCATGAGGATGGCGTACTTGAGACGTTCGAGGTCATCGCGGTTCCGCAGGATAATTACTCTGCGGATTTCGCCCTTGGGTCCAGGCTGGTTGAGTTCCCATAAGAGGCGACGCCAAGTAGCCTTGTCGGGGCAGTCAACCATGGCCATCTCGGGCACGGGTTCCTCCAAAAGCTCACCGGCGGAAGCACTGTCGCGGCGCAACTGGTAGCGGAGGGCAAAAGCCTTGCCCGATTCTTTGCCGGAGAGAACGAAGGGAGCGATGTCTTCGAGATGTTCGTGGAGAAATCGAACGCGAAATCCGGAGCCGAGGTCTTCGTCATTGCGAAAGAAAATCAATTTCCGAGTATCGAGCTTCTTAGCGGCTTCTCGATGCTTGAGAACCTCATATATTTGGCGGCGAACAAGGGCGTCCTCGCCGGGAACGGCGCGATCGGCGAATCGGTTGTAGGGATAGGCCTTGGCGAGGCGAACGTCGTCGGTGACGATGCGATCGGCGATGGACTGAAGTTTGAGGAGACCGCGATTTTGAGTGAGGTATCGGAGGTCGAAGGTATCCTCGTCGCGAATGCGGTAGGCATCCCGAAAGAGACGATGGTCGAAACTGTCGAAAAGATCCTCGTCCTTGGGCATGCTCTTGTTGACGACATTTTCCTCTGGAAGCACCGAAGGCGTGATAACGATGATTACCTCGCGCTTGAGGCCCGTCTTGGACTTGCTCCGAAAAAGGGCTCCCAAGACGGGAATTTTGCCGAGTACGGGAACGCTGTTCACGGTTTCCTCCGAATCCTTGGCGATGAGACCGCCGATGATAAATGGGGTGTCGTTGGCGATTCTGGCGTAGGTCTTGACCTCGCGTATGGAGAGCGTTGGAGCGATGGCAAGAACGACATCGTGTTGCCCCTTGACTTGCTGATCCTTACCAGGGACACGGGCGGAAACGGAGGCATTTATCTGGAGGGAAACCTCGGTTCCGTCCTCGTTTATACGCGGCCTGACGGCGAACTCGATGCCCGCCGTGACGTCACGAAAATCAACGGCGCTCACATAATCCTTGACGAACTTCGTGTTGGCTATGGGGATTTTCTCCGAGACGTTTATGTAGGCCATGCGGTTGTCGAGAGTGAGCACGCTAGGCCTGGAAAGAACCTCGGCAGTGCCTTCCTTGACGAGGGCCTGTAAACGGATATTGAACTCGCGAAAAGCGTTGGTCACGCTGAAATCAAGCTGCGGAATGCCGACTCCCGAAGGTACGATTTGGCCGACCTTCAAGCTATCGTTGTCGAGATGACGACCAATGAAATTGCCACTACCCATGTTCTTGGTAACGTCCCACTGGACTCCAAGATCCTTGAGAGCCTGTGAAGAAATTTCGAGCACCATGGCCTCGATCATGATCTTGCGTGCGGGCATATCGATCTTCTCGCGAACGAGGCGGACGACGCGACCGAACTGCGACGGTTCGGAAGAATCGTAAAAGACCATGAGTTCGTTCAGCGGATCAGTCTCGGTTCTCGGGAAGTTTCCGGACTGGGCGGGCACGACCTCGTGAAACTTAGTCTCTGGAAGGGCCACCACGACGGGCAACTTCTTTTGGTCCACAGCGGATGTGGGAGATCCGACGGTGATCCCGTAGAGCTTGAGAAGTTGAGTACAACGGGTGGGATCGACGTAGCTTAGACGCAAACGTCGGGACTCCATATCGATCGGATCGTCGTCAGTTGCTTTTTGAGCAAAAGCGTTGCCGAACGTCGACAGAGCCAAAGTGATTACGGTTAAAAAGACTGAGCATTGATTGAGACTTTTTCGATTCATCCGGTTTCCTGTGGCGTTTGGTTGGTTGTAGGAGGCGACTCGGGTTCGTTGGTGGGGAAAAGATCGGTAAAAAAGGTTTGGATGGCCTTGGTTACGCCTGCGGATTTTTTCTTCCGCGGAGCGACCTTTTTGCGTTTCGAGGCAGCCGCCCTGCTGTTGTGAATGCGTTCTTCGCTTAGGGCCACATTGCGGTTGAGCATCCCGAGAAAATCACCTTTTCGACGAGCCAATTCCATGACGGGTTCCTTGGGGATTTCAAAGACCACGCAATCGGTGATCGCCGTAAGCGTGGAAGATCGACTCTTGCCCGTGAGCAGGGAGTCTTCTCCGAAATGACGACCGGACTCGATCTGCTCCACCTTGGCCTTTCCATCCAAACCGGACAAAGAAACAAAGGAGGAAAGCAACCCCTCGGCCAGCAGATATAGAGAATCCCCGGATGCACCCTGACGATAAAGTACTTCGCCCGCCTCCAAGTCATGGCGCGTCATGGCGCTGAATAGTACGCTTTGCTCGACCTCGTTAAGGTTTCGAAGCAGTTCCGACCTATCAAGAATTCGACGACGGTCTCCGCCATCCTCCAAATTCAACTGACGTCTTTCGACACTGCGTGAAAGGAAGACCTCCTCCTTGGAAGTGGAGGGCGTAATGCCGGCACGAGAAAGATGTTCGACAATACTCTTGTTAACGACGTGTCGCGATTCGTTGGGCGAAATATTGACGGGCAAGATGAAGAAACGCACCTCGTACCGCTGACCATCGAGGGTAGCCTCGTCGAGACGCACCTCAGGTTCGGGATCCTCCATAATGCGCTCACCATCCGCCAACGCACGGACACCCGACATCAGGATACGAATGGCTCGATTAGGCGGAATCGAGTAGTCGATGACGAAATTCAAATCGATACGGAAATGCGGCTTGGGCTGCATGTAGTTAGTAAGAATCGTTTCCCCAAGCCGACTATTCGGGATCACGACCATGTTGTTGCTGGTGGTACGCAAACGGGTGGTGCGCCAGTTGATCTCGATGACTTGGCCGATAATGTGGGTCTCCACCCTGTTTTGGTGGAGCATGACCCAGTCTCCAATGCTGAAAGCACGCTCCACGTGCATGGCCAAACCTATGAAGACATCGAGGATGACGTTTCGAAGGGCAAAACCGATGACCACGCTCATGATCCCCGAAGTAGCCCAAATACCTGTGACGGAACGATCGAACACGGTCGCAAGAACACCCACTCCAGCGAAAAAGAAGATTAAAATTCCCGTAATGTCCTTGGGCAACCTCGGTACGCGACGCCCCGTCAGGTTGGGGATCAAACCATCCCAGAAAAAGGTGGTAATTCCCCGCTGAACCAGAAACGCCCCCGACACCCACATGCCAATCTGCACCCCATAAACAAAAGTGTTTCGGGCGATGAGCGAGGCGTTGCCAAGGAACCTACTGACTAGCTCCTCGTGAGATAGCAACGCAGTCAAGAAGGCGACGAAAATCAACAATGGAAACCACATCCTGCCTAGGGAACGCGATCCGAAGAACAAGCGCTTTTTAGGTTCCGAAGCTGCAGCGCTCATGATGAATTTCCCCCTTTCCCATTGCCCTTTGCAGTGAATTCAGAAGGTTCGTAATCTTTCAGCCAGCGTGCCATCATGGCGAATTTCGGAATGGGAACCTCCTCGCCATCGTGCTTGATGACCTCGAGAATGGCACCGAGGCTTTGATTTACGAATTGGTTGAAATTGTAAGCTTCACCCAACGACGAGCAAACTTCTCTGATTTCATCAAAGGTCTCTTCGGGTACCCGAATCGTTACTGTTTTGCCCTTGGCCACTACTTCAAAATCCCAAATTAGCCAAAATGCAAGATAATGCAATCTTTATTATACTTTTTAATTCTAATGCATGCATTTTTATTACAATAAATTGCAAAAACTTGCACATAAACGGCTAGGCCTGAAAAAAAAGTTTCACTTTCATGGGCTAAAACCGACTTGCGAAGCTATTAGAAATAGTTACTGTGAAAAGCAGCTTTAGGAAACATTCTCGCTACAAACATTCTCCGTAAAACTCATGAAGAAATCAGCAATATCAGGCATTCAAGGTAAATGCGGCGACCTCCCCAGCCATTTTTCGCGCAGGGAATTCATGCATGTCGGCCTTATCGGCGGTCTTGGGCTCAGCCTGCCACAGTTTTTGAGCATGAAGGCACACGGTGCTCAAAAGTTCTACGAGAGTAAGGAGGGAACCGCCAAGAACGTTATTCACATCTATCTTCCGGGCGGGATGGCACATCAAGAGTCGTGGGATCCCAAGCCCTACGCTCCCCTCGAGTACCGAGGTCCATTCAAAAGCATAAAGACCAAGATTCCGGGAGTTCATTTTAGCGAGAACTTCAAGCAATCGGCTAAAATTGCCGATAAAATTACCGTTTGTCGTTCAATGACTCACGGAGAAGCCGCACATGAGCGTGGTACGCACAACATGTTCACGGGGTATCGTCCTAGCCCTGCCTTGAATTATCCGAGTTTCGGATCGGTCATTTCCCACGAATTAGGTGCAAGGAAAAACCTCCCGCCTTATGTCTGCATCCCCAAAATGCCAAATGAATTTGCAGGTAGTGGGTACTTGAGCTCTTCCCACGGACCTTTTGGTTTGGGATCCGATCCAGCTTCAGATAATTTCAAGGTAAAAGACCTCTCTTTGCCCACTGGCATTAATGATGACCGTTTTTCCAAGCGGCGCAGTCTACTGGACACGGTTGACGGTCACTTCCGTAATATGGAAAAATCCGACGCGCTCGGAGCCATGGACAAGTTTTACAACGACGCTTACTCGATCATAAGTTCCAAGGAAGCGCGCGAAGCCTTCGACATGACCAAGGAAACGGACAAGATGAAGGAACGCTACGGCAAAAATACGGCTGGCCAGCGCATGCTCTTGTCCCGCCGCTTGGTAGAAGCCGGCGTACGCTTTGTTTCTCTTACCTACGGAGGATGGGACATGCACCAGAACATAGAGGCAGGTTTCGACAGGCAAGGTCCCGAGCTTGACCAAGCCTTCGCAACCTTGGTTTCGGATTTGGAAGAAAGAGGCTTGCTGGATAGCACCCTCATCATGATGTCCTCCGAATTCGGCCGTACTCCTAAGATCAACAAGGACAGCGGTCGCGACCATTATCCGCGCGTATTCAGCGTCGTGCTGGCGGGAGGTGGGATTGCTCGCGGTCAGGTTTACGGATCTTCCGATGCCTTCGCCACTGCGCCCGAGGAAAATCCTCTGTCCGTAGAAGACCTGGCAACAACCGTTTACGATCGTATAGGAATTGTTGCGGATAAGGAACTGATGGCACCCGGCGATCGGCCCATAGAAATCGTGGACGGAGGGAAGGTCATCAAGGATCTTCTCGCCTGAAAAAGCCTCACCAAGGAGTTTTCCAGCCTAGCATGAGTTTCCTCAACTTCTAATTTTGAGGAGCAAACCGTTACACGCACAACTATGAATACATTCCTTCGTTTGTTGCTTTTCGCTCTTGCCTTCTCTCTGTCTCTGCAAGCGGTAGAACCTACAATCACTTCCCTACTTCCTCGTGGAGGAATGAGGGACTCCGTTCAAGAGATACGGATACGGGGACAAAGGCTGGATGAAGCGGCCGAAATGCTTTTTTATTCCGAGGGAATCAAGGCTACGAATATCGTCGTGGAAAAATCCACTTCGCTTAAAGCCTCCTTGTCCATTTCCAAGGAAACTGCTTTTGGCCAACACAATCTCAGGGTTCGCACCAACGAGGGATTGAGCAACCTTTATACCTTTTGGGTAGGTCCATTTCCGAACATAAAGGAAGAGGAACCGAATTCCGCATTCGATCAAGCGCAAGGCATCCCGGTCAATACTACGGTAAACGGAGTAATTATTAATGAGGACGTCGACTACTTCGAAATAAATGCGACCAAGGGCCAGCGCCTGAGCGTGGAGGTAGAGGCCATTCGTTTGTCCGGAGTCCTCTTCGATCCTTACGTCGCCGTTCTAGACGACAAGCGCTTCGAGCTCGCAACCTCGGATGACAGTGAATTGCTTCTTCAGGACAGCACCTTGAGCTTAATAACACCCTCGGACGGAGTCTACCGGGTCGAGATTCGCGATTCCTCCTACAAGGGCTCGAGCAACTTCAATTACCGCTTGCATGTTGGCAACTTCCCCCGCCCCCTGGTTGTTTTTCCTGCAGGCGGCGAAGCCGGAAAAACGCAAGAATTCACATTTCTCGGCGATGCCAAGGGAGAATTTAAAACTCAAATATCCCTACCATCAGACTCCAAGGACGATGAATTCGCCTATTATCACTCTGAAAGCAACCTTTCTTCACCAAGCCCCAATCGTATTCGCGTCTCACCCTTTCCCTCCATTCGCGAAATAGAGCCCAACAACAGCTACAAGCTTGCGACCGCCACCGAACTGACACTACCACTTGCCTTCGATGGAATAATTTCGGAAGACAAGGACTATGACTATTTCAAGTTCAAGGCAAAAAAAGGTCAAAAGTTTAACATCCGGGCACATGCCCGTTCCGTATCCTCACCTCTTGATCCCGTACTAAACCTTTACCAGATTGGTAGCGACGGCAAGCTGACGTCGCTCAAGGGAAACGACGATGCCAACAATGGGCCCGACAGCTTGATCACCTTTACGTTTACTTCGGACGGCGAATACTTCATCAGAATCACCGACCACTTAGGTAAGGGAAGCCCCAAACACGTTTATCGGATAGAGACGGAAGCATTTGCTCCCGAGGTGCTCGCCACCATCCCCCAATTCCGTAACCGGGATACTCAAACCAGACAGATGTTGCCTATCGCCCGAGGGAACCAAGTGGCCACCGCACTCAACATTTCTCGTAAGAGCTTCACAGGGGACATCCGATTTCTAGCCAAAAACCTTCCGGCAGGCGTAACTATTGAAGCCCCCATGGTAAACACTAACTTCACAAGCTCTCCTATTCTTTTACGCGCCGCCCCCGACGCCCCCTTGGCGAACTCGCTTGTCGACCTCCGCCTCAAGTACGAAAACTCAGAGAAAAAACAGCTTGTGGAAGGAAACTTCGTCCAGAACGTCGCTTTGGTTTACGGTCCGCCCAACAATAGGACCTATTACGATACAAAGGTCGACCGTCTCGCCGTGGCAGTTGTCGAACCCCTGCCCTACAAGGTCAAGCTTCACCAACCTGTCTGCCCTATCGTAAAGAGCGGATCGCTCAACTTGAAGGTGGAAATCATCAGGGATGCAAATTTCACCAAGGCAGTGACCGTCCGCATTCTTACGCGCCCTCCTGGTATCGGAGCGAAGAGTTCATTAAGCATAGCCACCGGCAAAAGCGTAGGATACTACCCACTTACAGCCAATGGTGGTGCTGCCGTTGGCGTTTGGAAGATTGGAGTACAGGCTGAAACATCTGCTCCCGGCGGTGGCATTTGGCGCTCCGCTTCTGATTTCATCGACTTGAAGATTGAGGAACCTTACCTGTCCATGAAGCTCAATTTGACTGCCGTTCAACGCGGACAAGAAGGCGAGATGCTTTGCGACCTGAGCGTACAAAGGCCTTTCGCGGGTATGGCTACCGCTGAGCTCAAAGGACTTCCACCTTTTTCCGCGACTAACAAAGTCGAGTTCGACTCCAATGCCTCGCAAATCAGTTTCCCCATCCAGACCGAAGACAAATCCAGAGCCGGTTTGACCAAGAACCTTTTCTGCTACGTCAAAATTCCCTACTCGGGTGAACTGATCTCTCACTCAGTTGGCCAAGGTGGACAAATCCGCTTGGACAATCCTCCGCCAAAGCCGAAGGCACCTGCAAAAACAAAACCAAAGGCTGTCGTAAAAGCCCCGGCCAAACCAGCGAAGAAAAAACCACTTAGTCGTCTCGAGCAACTTAGATTGGCCGCTCAAGGAGGCGCGAATTAAATAAGGCATGAGAATTTTCTGCATATTTTTCCTTTTCTCCGGGGCGTTTGCATGGAGTGCCGAAGAGGTACCCAAGCCTCCGATCAAAACCGAACCGACTCCCGCCGCAAACAAGGCCAAACCAGAGGTAAGTCCTCCTCCCGCCCAAGCCAAGCCGACAGTACCCGCCGCTCAAGCACCTGCACCAAAACCTACTGCAGAAAAGGTCGTCCAATCGACCACTC
Organism: Opitutia bacterium; assembly: GCA_002730975.1. GTDB lineage: Bacteria > Verrucomicrobiota > Verrucomicrobiia > Opitutales > Seribacteraceae. The sequence continues at coordinate 30,357 of PCBO01000003.1, read as the reverse complement.
CCCCACCGCAGCCCGTGGTTGCCCCGGACTTTCATCGGGAAGTACGTCCCATATTGGAAGCAGCATGTATCCAATGCCATGGGATCGAGAAGCAAAAGGGAAAACTTCGTCTGGACACCCTTCATTTTGCAACGAAAGGAGGGGATTCAGGCCCTTCCCTCGTAGCCAATGATCCCGCAAACAGCCTCCTGCTCGAAAGAGTAAACCTCCCTGCCGACGACGATGACGTCATGCCCCCTAAGGACGGTCCTCTGAACGCCGCTCAGAAAGACGTCTTGACGAGGTGGATTCAAACAGGAGGAAAATGGCCTGCCGGATCCCAACTTCACCCTCGATCGGAACGAGAATTGGCCTTGAGAAAAAAAGCTGTGTCAAAAAAAATAATCCATCTCGAGGCTTATCCCCCAAAAATTCTTTTGCAAACAGAGGAGGATTTCAACTCCATCGTGGTGCAAGCCAAATACGATGACGACGTTACACGGGACGTCACCCGAGAGTCATCCTTTTCTCTCAGCCAAGCCGGAGTAGTTGAGTGGAAAGACATGATTCTTCACCCCTTGAAGGACGGTAAAACCGAGATAAAGATATCTTTTCAAGGAATGTCCAAAACCATACCCGTCGAAGTCAAAGGGGCTGCGACCGAGAGACCGGTAAGTTTCAAACTCGACGTCATGCCCATATTCTTGAAAGCGGGTTGTAACACAGGTTCCTGTCATGGATCAGCAAGGGGTCAGGACCGGTTTATGCTTTCGCTCTTTGGCTACGATCCGAAAGGAGACCACTACAGAATTACCCGAGAAGAAGGCACCCGACGTATCAACTTGGCCATCCCCGAGGAAAGCCTGCTTGTGGAAAAAGCAATCGAGGCAGTCCCGCATACAGGAAGAAAACTTTTTGAGAAGGAAAGCAAGCACTGGAAAACCCTTGTTGGATGGCTGCGCGATGGAGCTCCCAAGGATCCCGAAGACATTGCCAAACCGGAAAGGATTGAACTGTTCCCCCCTTCCGCCTTACTTGAGGGCGCAGGCTCCTCCCAGCAAATGACCGTTCTTGCTCATTATTCCGACGGCACCACCCGAGACGTCACCCCATTGACTGTCTTTCAATCCAGCAACGAGGTTTCGGCCCCCGTCGACAAGAAAGGATTGGTAACTGCGGAGAAAAGAGGAGAGTCCTTCGTCATGGCCCGATTCAATGTGTTTACAGTTGGCGTTCAGGTAGTCGTCATCCCTGACGGTCTCAAGTATGAACGTCCCTCATTGGCGGCAAACAACTACGTCGACTCTCTCGTGCACGATAAACTTCACAAACTTCGTATCACTCCATCGGAACTGTGCACGGACGAGGTTTTCGTACGTCGTGTAAATCTCGATATCACGGGAACCCTGCCCGACAAGGAAACCTTTGAGGGCTTCATTGCCGACTCGTCTCCGGACAAGCGCTCGAAGCTGATTGACCGTCTACTTGAACGCAAGGAATTCACCGAGATGTGGGTAATGAAATTTGCCGAACTCCTGCAAATCCAAACAGATGACAACCAAGGCATGAGCTACAAGGCAACCTTGCTCTATTTCAACTGGTTGAAGGATAAGATCGCGAACAACGTTCCTATGGATCAAATCGTCCGGGAATTACTGACATCTACCGGAGGAACATTCGTCACTCCCTCAACCAACTACTATCAGGTCGAACGGGATGGACTTAAGATCACCGAAAACGTCGCCCAAGTCTTCATGGGCATGCGCCTACAATGCGCCCAGTGCCACAACCACCCCTTCGACCAGTGGACGCAGGACGATTATTATTCCTTCTCCTCTTTCTTCAGTCAGATTGGGCGTAAAAGGGCGGCCGATCCTCGTGAATCAATCATCTACAACCGAAAGAGCGGCGAAATCAATCACCCCGTTCACAAAAAACCCATGCCACCGAAATTCCTTGGTGGCGAAGCTCCGGAAATCAAGCGAGGCGCGGACAGGCGGGAAGTCATGGCCGAATGGCTTGCTTCCCCTAAAAACCCTTTCTTCGCGAGGAACCTTGCAAATATTGTCTGGGCGCACTTCTTCGGTCAAGGAATCATCGAGCCCGTAGACGACGTTCGCGTGTCCAATCCACCTTCCAATCCCCAACTGCTAGACGAACTGGCCAAGCGTTTTACCGAGTACAACTATGATTTCAAGAAACTCGTCCGGGACGTCTGCAATTCAAGAACCTACCAATTATCAAGCGCCACAACTGAATCGAACAAGGATGACCTGCGTAATTTTGCCCGATCGCACTTGAGAAGATTGAGGGCGGAGGTCCTTCTCGATGCCATTTCCCAAGTGACCCAGACAAAGAATAAATTTCAAGGACTGCCTCTCGGAGCCAAGGCCATTCAGATTGCCGATGGGCGAGTGAGCAATTACTTTCTTACAACCTTCGGCCGAGCGACGCGTGAAACTGTTTGCTCCTGCGAAGTGGTAATGGAACCCAGTCTTTCCCAAGCCTTGCATTTACTCAATGGCGACGTAACCAACTCCAGAATCAAACAAGGAAAGGTCGTGACCAACTTCATCAAAGAAGGCAAGACTCCGGAAGCAATCGTCGACGATCTCTACGCGCGATGTTATTCCCGAAAACCGAGAGCCGAGGAAAAGGCAAATCTTATGGCTTCCTTAGTCGGGACCGACTCACCGGTCGAACCGTTGGAAGACGTCTTTTGGGCGCTTCTCAATTCAAAGGAATTCATCTTCAACCACTAATTCCGGATCGTTTCACCCAAGCGATCATAACGAACCATGGTATTTTCGTTAAGAAATTCTCTAATCAGTTCCCTGTTCGTCGCCCATTCGCTTAGCTCGACCACGGAAAAGCCTAACTTTCAAGATGACCTGATTCCGCTTTTCGAGGAATCATGCAATTCCTGCCACAATCCGGACAAGGCAAAGGGCGGACTCGACCTCACCAGCATGAACGGAGTCCTCGCCGGAGGAAGTTCCGGGGAGGTCGCTTCACCAGGAGATTCATCCAACAGTTTGCTGTACCTCTTGGCCGCTCGCCTGAAGGAACCTCACATGCCTCCGAAAGGGGACAAGATACCCAAAGCCAACCTCGACCTAATCAAACTCTGGATCGATCAAGGGTTGCTTGCCACGGCATCCGGCAAGCCAATGACGAAGAAGAAATCTTCGGTGAATCTGGCTCTTGGTTCAGTTTCAATAGGAAAACCGGAAGGCCCTCCACCCATGCCCGAATATCTTTCTCTAGAGCCCAGCGTGGTTTCACAGAGAGCCTTCGCTCCTCCTGCAATGGCAGTATCCCCTTGGTCCCCTATCGTAGCCATTGCGGGACAAAAACAGGTTCTCCTTTACAACACTGACAACCTCAGCCTCTTGGGCATTCTACCCTACGACGAAGGATTCATCGAATCCCTAGTCTTCAGCAGAAATGGGAAAATCGTACTTGCAGGAGGTGGTCGGGGAGGTAAAATCGGCAAGATTGCAGGTTGGGAATTGAAAACGGGCAAACGCATTCTTACCCTTGGAGAGGAATACGACACCATTCTTACCGCAGACCTTTCCCCGGACCAATCGCTGGTGGCCATCGGAGGTCCTTCCAAGTTGGTAAAGGTCTACGATCTCGCCAGTGGTGAAATCCTCTACAAGATCAAAAAACATTCCGAATGGGTCTCTCAGGTCAGGTTCTCGCCGGACGGAATCCTACTGGCCACCGCAGACCGCAATGGCGGACTGCATGTATGGGAAGCCCGAACAGGTAACGCATTCTACACCTTGGATGGTCACAAACAGTCTGTAACCGGTCTCTCTTGGCGAGCGGATTCCAACGTACTCGCTTCCACTTCGGAGGAAGGTAGCGTTCGCACTTGGGCAATGATCAATGGAAAACAAATAAGTACTTGGGGTGCTCATAGTGGCGGTTCGCTGTCCGTCCACTTCGATAAGAAAGGGAATTTAGCAACCGGTGGCCGAGACAAATCAATTAAGCTTTGGAACCCAGCAGGCTCCGTAATACGAACCATCTCCGGATTTCCCGAAATGGTCATGGAAACCAGATACTCCCACGATGGAGCGCGCATAGTTGCAGGAGACTGGACAGGTTCCGTTTCCGTCTGGAACGCAAACGACGGAAAAAAAGTAGGCAACCTCTCCGCCAACCCTCCCACTATTTCATCACGAATTACCACCGCCCTGAAATTGGTAAAGGAACGTAATGCCGCAACCGCAACCGCAAAATCCACACACGCTCCCCTTGCCCAAGCTCTCGCCGCCGCCAATGCAAAATTAGCCGAGGCTAAGAGGACCGCTGCTACCGCCGCTGCTTCTCATAAAGCGGGAGAAGTAGCATTAGCAGCTGCAAAAGCTGCTCTAGCTCAAGCCACTTCAGATCGCGACAGAGCCAAGACGGTCAAGGATACCAGACAAGTCGCTCGCGACAAAACTGCCAAGCAACTAGCCGATGCGCAAGCCGCTCAAAAAGTCCACAAGGCACAAGGCGACGACTGGGGCAAGAGAAGCAGTTTTCGTTCAGAACAAGTCAGCCTTCTTCGAGAAACCCATCGAAAGGCCAAGGAAGCCCTCGCCGGCATCCCCGAAGACATTGGCCTAAAGGACGCAGTTGCAAAGCAAGAGCAAGCTCTGGCGGCGATGGATAACGCATTCGTCCAAGCTCGGNATAAAACTGCCGGCCATTTGACTAATGNAGAAACCTTCTCCAAACAGGCCGCCGCTCACGCATCGGCTCTCACTGCNGCCGAAAACGCNTTTAAGGCTGCTGAAACNGCTCTTGCAGCTCATGAAAAAANCCNCAGCGAGAAAGACTCTGCAGTAAAAGCCGCGGTCGCTGATCAAGCCGCCAAACTTGCAGCCAACAACACAGCCAACTCAGCCTTGGCCTTACAAACAAAGGAACAGGCTAGGGCATCGGAAGCTGAGAAGGGCCCGGCCCAAAACCTACGAGATGCGGAAGTATCTCTCGCCTCAGCAGTCAACTCTGCAAACAAGTGGAAAGCCGAAACCATAAACGTAAATCGGCATCTCGAACTCGGTAAACTCAAAGATCTTCAAACCGAGCTCAACGGCTTATCCGCCATCGCAGCGGAGGCCAAAGCTCTTCACGACACCGCACTCGCAGCTCTTTCAGCAGCCCAAAAGGCTCTCGCCGAGGTTCCCGTCAAGATCAAGGCCAAGGAACAAACCTTGGCAAAGCAACAATCGGCCATGGCAATCGAAAGTAAGAATCTCGAAAAAGCCCGAAAAGACTCCACCGAAAAAGAAGGTTTCCTTAATCAGGTGCAAACCCTTGCTACCGCCACAAAGGCAAAAGCCTCTGCTGAAGCCGCCAATGCGGAACTAGCAGCAGCCAATACCAAGTTCGGTGAAACCCTCGCCCTACTTCGTCAAGACCTCACTAATTCCAATTCGGGAATTACCGCTCAAGAAAGCAAACTCAAGGGAGCCCAAACAACTGTCAGCCAAGCCGAAGCCGATTTGAATCAGACTCGAAAACTTAGCCAAGATGCACCCAAGCTGGTCGAGGAGAAACTCAAGGTCAGCAAGGAAACCGAAGCTAAGCTCAGTAAGAGCTCAACGGAACGAGACACCTTTAAAGCTCAAGTAACAACGCAACAGACAAAGGCTGATTCCCTCTTGAAAAAATACCTCGAATCCCTGCCGAAGTAAAGCAGTCGCCCTGCCGATTTTCTGAATATTAGATCGATTTAATGGGAATTAAACACCGAGCTTAGCCTCCAGCTTTTTCATTTCACGACCAATGATACTGTCGGGGCCAAGATCAAGGACATCCCGCTTTTTCAGGTAGTCGATAGCTTCGCGAGCTTGGCCTCTCTGCCTCGCTTCGGCAAGAGTTTCGACATAAGGCCGGACGAGCTTGTAAAAAAGTTCTCCGCCTGCAGTTTTCTCGAAGTCTCGCACAAAACGCTCGTACTGTTTTTCTGCCCCCTTCCAGTCCTTGGTCTCCACAAGTTTCATGAGCTGTTCACTGGCCGCCTGAATGGCTAAGTCGAAACGCTTGCCTCGGTTCTGACTCACAATCAAAGTGCGAATTTTTTCCGCTTGACGCGGATTTCCCATCGCATCATAGGCATCAGCCAGTTTTTTCTGACCCTCGATCTTCAAGTCCACGGTATTCCCAAAAGCCTTTACCCAAGCACCCCAGAAGTTACGTAATTCGCGAGGATCCTTTATATGGTCCTCCACCCATTTCGCTTCCAGAGTCCAAACATCGACAAAACCCGGATGAAGAGTTCGAGCACGCTGGAGTGATTCACGGAAAAAAGGTAGATCAGAATTGGCCAAGGCCCATTCGAAGTAATCAACTGACTTCCCTCTGAAGCCGGTAAGGTTCTTCTCTCCTCGAGCAAGCGCTCCCAACTCGTCATCAGTTATTTTTTTCCACAACTGGGGATCGATAGCATTTCCGACGGGATAATTCTGGTTCTCGTAACGCCCACAGTCCGTTTCCCAACGTCCGGGTCCCTTGAGGAAACCGAACCAAGCGTGACCACCGCCACTACCCTGCCCTACGAAAGTCAGTGTGGGTATTCCCTTGGCCTTGCCGCTCATGGAGCTGAAATAGGCTTGGTCTACGCAAATGCCTCCACGTTCATTAATGGAAGCAAGTGTATAAGGCCCACTAGGCCAGCTGAAAACGCCCGCAGACAGACGGGGTTTATCATACTGAATGGACTTAAAAGCCTTATCAAAAGTGGAGCGTCTCAGCTTTACGTTTATGCGAGCCCACTCCAATTCGCTCTTCGGCAGCAAATGGTCTACAACGAACTTCAGTTCGGAAACCGGGAGCTGTGCAGGATCGTATTCCAGCTTGCGAGATTGAGCGGCGGCAACAAATTCGGCAAAACGAGAGGACACGTTAGCCGAATCGACCGGGACATCCTTACCGGGGACTTGATGATGAGGCCAATTACGAGGAAATGGCTGATCGAAAACAACAGCATAAGCCGATGCCAAAGCCGCATAACGACCAATAAGAGCGGGATATTCAGTCCCAATGGAAAGAAAAAGCTCAAGAGCTTTCGGCTGATTGTCGGCAGGGTGTAAGGCCTTGAGAAAAACATTTCGAATCACTTCGTTTTTGCCTATGGAAACAAAGGTGGTATGGACATTGGAATCAGCTTGCAACAGACGGCTCTTGGAAAAAATGCTTAGCCAACGCCAATGGCTAAACCAAGTGAAAAAGTCTCGACCCTCGCGGGCGGAACGTTCCTGCCGATTACCCCATATGACTTGAAGTTCCGCCAAGATTATCGGGGCTTGTTCCTCCCATGCTTCCGGTGTCGAATATCGCTGCCACCATGCATCGCGAACTGCCGGGCTCCAGATAGGCAGGCTTGCTCCGCTGCCGGCACGGGGCGAAACAGGCGTACTCGGCCGAGCCAAACGACCTGTCGCCTGCCTTACGTAAGCTTGGTCGTCCAAGGACAACAAGTTCAGCGGAAAAACAAACCTCTGCTGGTCACTTCGTTCTATGGTGACCTTTTCACCATCAAATCCAAGCATTCGAGCCTGCAGTTTAGCTCCATTGGCACTAATCCAAGTTCTATACTGTTGCTGCGCCGACAACAACCCCGCGCAAAAAAGAAGGACAACAAGAGTAAAAAAAGATCGGAAGTAAAATAAAGGCGCTCGCATGTTATTCCGAAAGTATAGTCTAAATACTGATTATAATATTTTTCATTTTTGCCGAACTTTGCTTGGACAACAGAGATTTTTTAGCAAAAAACATGGATAAGGGCTATTACAATAATCCCAGTATTTTGTAATCACCCGATACCTTTCATGGGATAAAGGAGTAAAGCCTCATCCGACTACAAGGTCCTCAGGTAAGCAGCCAGTGCTGAAATTTGACGAGACGTGAGACCGCCGCCGTCGGGATGACCGGCGGTATCGAGAACTTCCATAATAGAGCCGGCAGAACCGTCGTGAAAGAAGTGGTCGCGCTGACTTACGCCATGCAATGTAGGTGGATTGAACTTTCTTTGCCCCGATTCATCTTCAAGACCCACATCATATTCGTCAGGTGAAGTGAACAAGGGCGCTCGATGGCATTCATTGCAACCAAGCTTGTTGAACAGGAGTTTTCCTCGCAATATCTTTGGGTCGTGAGGTTCCTCACGAGCTTCGGAAAGCGGCGGGGGCAGCGGGAATGTAAAAAGATACGCAACGAGGGATTCCTCATCCAAATGAGTAGCCAAACCCACCTTCCGGTCACCATTGCGCATGGTGGTAGCTAAGGTTTGACGAACTTGAGTAGTGAGCGAACCTTGGAGTCCGTTCCAAGTCCACGGTCCCGTCTCGGCAGTTCCGAGAAGCGAAGGGATCCTCTTGGGCGTACCGATGGTGTAGTCGTCCAAATTATCATTCAATTGCCCGCTGGTGTGGCCTCCTGTGTGGCAACTGTTGCAACTGTACCAACCATCGAGGGAAAGGTTTGAATCATGAAAAAGAGCTTCTCCTCGCTGGAGCAGTCCGAGCTTCGGAGTAGGACCTAAGGAAATCGAATCGACCAAGGATCGAGTTTCGACGTCGACGACTTGAACGGACTCCCCGAACTGGTCGGCAAAATAAGCCTGTTTCTCATTCCAACTCAGAACTCCGGAAACAAGCCTCTTTCCAACACTAATTCTAGTCCAAGGTTCACTTAGAGAATGGCTAATCGCAACTTCTCCAGTACCACGAATAGCGAGAATAACTACACCTGTCTTCGTGAAAAGGATTTCACCAGGTTCCCCGGCCCCCATCCCGTTGGCGCCAACGGGATAGAAAGAACGACGGGAAAAAGAACCATGCGAATTCCGAGCCGTTCCGAAAAGTTCGGAAAAAGCCACTCCCGTAAGACCGTTCTTCATCACAGTGCCCCAAAAAACGCGCGGTTTCAGGGTGGGGGCGAAAGGATTAAGAATTTGATGAGAAAACAAAAGCTGTTCCTCTTTTGGCCCTCTGGAGATTCCTCCGACGTTATGACCGGGTAACCTGCGAGCGCCGAGCAAGCGTAAATCGGGCAGACTCAGTATGGCCACTTTGTCGGCGAATGCGTCGCAAACGACTAATCTTTTCCCCGCGCCGTCCATCCACTGCAGACGAGGAGGAAAAGGGAGATCGGCAACGCGCTCCCGCCGCAGGGTCCGACGAGCAGGATCAAAGCGGAAGAGACTCACCCGTCGAGACCACAAAGAAGTGACGGTCATAAAAGCCCCAGACTTTGCCACCTCGACGCCGACCGGTGAATGTGGAGTAGACACTCGCCGATGGACTATGAGTTGACCTGCCCTGCCTTTGGTTTCGAGCAAGATGAGTTCATTCGATTCCTCATCCGTGGCAACCAAGTAAGGTCCTCCCGGGATAGTCCTTAGATCGCTAACCCCAAGCCCGACGTCTTTTTCGAAAATAACTTCTCGTTTGGGAAGATTAATTAGAGAAACGGATCCGGAATCACGATTGCCAACGGCAAGCATTCCGTTTTCCGTCAAGGCAAGGGCAACAGGTCTACGAAACTTCTTGTCCGGTTCATAGGCATGTAGGCACAAACCTCCTATACTCAGAAGCAACGCGAGGAGCGAGGGGAGTTTATTAACAGTCAGGTTCACCCGGACCGTTAATCAACCGAAGTAGGACAGTTCCTACAGGCTCCAACCTTTACGGTACTCACGGCGAACATACTGCTCGGCTTCGGATTCGCTGGGCTTCATGGCGGGCCCGTCCCAATCGATTTTCTTTCCCGTACGAACAGCGAGATTCCCAAGGAGAACCGTCTCGGTAAAAGGTCCCGAGTGGGCAAAATTAGAGAGCGGCGTAGGACCACCCTTGATGCCCTCCAGCCATTCGTAATCCTCGTCCTTAGTGCGAGGCACGAATTTAGAAGTATCATTCTCAATTTGGGCAACTTCATCCCCATCGCGTCCTGTGACTAGAAATTTCGTACGATTACGATTGAAGTAAAGCTTGCCCTTATCGCCAACAAGAAGAGATCCGTAGCCCTTTAGGTTTACACCTTCGGCCAAGTCTGCATCGGGCAGGTTGGCCTGTTTGTTTTTGCGACCATCGTACCAGACGAGCTTTACGGGTGGGTCATCGCCTCGTTTTGGAAATTGATAAGTAATCGTAGACCAGTTGGGAGCAGATTCCACGGTGTTGCCGCCTTGCTTAGCCTCTACTGAGTCAGGATACTTGAGACCCAAAGACCAGTACGCCATGTCCATTATATGACAGGCCATGTCGCCTAATGCACCCGTGCCAAAATCCCACCAACCGCGCCATTTGAATGGCAGATAGGCGGAATTGTATTCACGTTCAGGAGCAGGCCCAAGCCAAAGATCCCAGTCAAGACCAGCGGGCAACTGCTGCTTGGCTAGACTCTTGCTCATTCCTTGCGGCCATATCGGCCGATTGGTCCAAACATGGGCCTCACTCACCTTGCCGATGATACCGGCCCGAACGAGTTCAACTGCTCGGCGGATTGGCTCACCCGCGTGAGCTTGATTCCCCATCTGGGTGATTAGTTTGCCCTCAGCGGCAGCCTCGGTAAGCATACGAGCTTCGTAAATGGAATGAGTAAGTGGTTTCTGACAGTACACGTGCTTACCCAATTTCATAGCGGCCATGGCGGCAAAAGCATGGACATGGTCCGGTGTACTGACGGTAACGGCATCAATGTCCTTCTGCTTTTCCAGCATTACCCTGAAATCCTTGTAACGCTTGGCCTTGGGGAATTTCTTGTAAGTTCCCGCTGCCCGATTATCGTCCGTATCGCATAGTGCGACAATATTGGCCCCATGGCCGGCAGAACCGGAAATGTCGCTCGCTCCTTTGCCGCCGGCTCCAATGCCCGCGACGTTCAACCTGTCATTGGCACCCCAAACATGAGATGGGACGAACCGGAAGGCGAATGCCGTGGAGACGGAAGCCCCTAGGAATTGCCTACGGGAATAGCGATAGGTTTTCTTCATGAAGCTTACTTTGAGAGAAACCACTCCGGATGCAACGAGAATGACGTACAATATGGAGTAGTCCAAGGAACAATCGTCAGAAACAAGTTACGGGAGCTTGACTCAAGCTCTCAAGGGGAAATAATTAATATATGCTGAGAGGATTCGAGAATTTTCGTCGCTTAAGTTTAATGGGCTTCCTGACCTTTGCTTGGGCTTTCCTCTCTTTGGACGTAATGTGCGCCAAAGAGTCCAACGCGACTGAACCGTTTCCCATAGACGCCGAAAAACGCGAGGCCGATGCCTTCGAAAAATTGGCAAAGAAGGTGAAACCCTCCATCGCTTTGATCGAAAGCGTTGACCGAATAGGACGTGATGGCGGGAGAGGAACGGGATTCGTTGTCAGAACAGACGGGGTGGTCGCTACTAATTTTCACGTGATTGGAGAGCATCGAGACTTTCGCGTTCGATTCGCCAACGGTAAGAGCTACGAACCACAAGCGATACTTGCCGTGGATAGGGAGCGGGATCTTGCCCTAGTAAAAATCGATGCCGAGGATCTGCCGGTCTTGGAGCTTGGCGATTCCGACAAACTGAAACTCGGGCAAGGCATTCTCTCTCTAGGCAACCCTTTGGGCTATGCCTACAGCGTGAGTCGAGGGGTGGTCGCAGCGTTGCGTGAACTCGAACCCGGGGACGGGAAACCGATGGTTCAAGTGGCCATCCCCATTGAACCCGGAAGCAGTGGCAGTCCAGCCCTTGATCTAAAAGGCAATGTCATTGCCGTGCTCGCCATAAAGTCGGGCGGCGCAATGGGATTCGGCGTTCCCGTAAACGCACTCAAGCAACTGCTTGCGAACCCCAACCCCGTATCAATCAAACACTGGCTCACGATAGGCGCTCTCGATGAGGACGAATGGGAATCGATTCTTGGAGGAAACTGGCGTCAACGAGCAGGCAAAATCATGGGTTCGGGAATGGGCAGTGGATTCGGAGGAAGAATGTTGTGTCTATCCAAGGAAAAAGCTCCGGCAGTCCCCTATGAGATGGAAATAGAGGTTAAGCTTGAGGACGAGAGCGGCGCAGCCGGACTGGTTTTTCATGGAGACGGTGGTGAAACCCACTATGGGTTCTACCCTACCAACGGTTCACTTCGCCTAACCCGTTTCGATGGCCCGACAGTCTTCAACTGGACCATCCTACAATCCGTTCCGAGCCAAGCCTACAAACCGGGCGAATGGAACCGTATTCGAGTGAGTCTCGGGAAAGGGGGACAATTGGCTTGCTCGGTAAACGGCAGCATTGTCATTGATCTAGTGGACAAGGCTTTGACCAAGGGCCGAGTCGGACTATGTAAGTTTCGCCAACCGGGAGCAGAGTTCCGAAGATTTCGAATCGCTAAAAGTATACCCGAAGATGAGATACCCGAGGGGCTTGCCAAGCACGTAAAACGTATCGTTCGTAATTTGGAAAATGATGAAAAGCTTGGCAGCAAAGACTTGAACTCTCTGGTATCTATTGGAAAACCCGCATCCAAAGTTTTATTGGAAAAAGCTGATGCGCTTGAGAAAGCTGCCTACCGTGTTCGGATGTTGGCCAAAGAAGTCCGCGAGCGGGCAGTAATCGAAGAACTAGCTTCCTCTCTTCAATACGAAGACGAAAAATCAGTAGACCTCTTTCGTTGCGCCCTGCTCATCGCCCGCCTCGACAACGAGGATTTCGATCCCGAAATATACCTCCGGCGGATTGAGCGGATCGCCCTAAAAGTCAAAAAGAGCTTTCCGGAAGAAGCATCCGGTGACCAAAAATTGAAAATATTGGTACGCCACCTTTTTGACGAACTAGGTTTTCACGGAAGCACTTTGGACTACTATCACAAGTCCAACAGTTACCTCAACGAGGTCATGGACGACCGCGAGGGTTTGCCGATAACTCTTTCAGTCGTCTTGATCGAATTAGCCGAAAGACTCGACCTTCCCGTCACCGGCATAGGAATACCGGGACATTTTCTAGCCATGTATCGTGAAGAAAAAGACCTGAAGAAACCCGATGTAAAGACCAAGGAAATCCTGATCGACGCCTTTGGCGGAAAATTCGTTACACGCGAAGAAGCTTCGAAATTAAGTGGAGCAAGACTTACGGAAGATGATTTCGAACCTGCCAGCAAACGTTCCATCATTACGCGAATACTAAGGAACCTAATCAGTGTATCTGAACGCGAACGCGACTCAATTTCACGCCTTCGTTACCTCGACGCCACCATCGCCATCGAACCTAAAGACACTTATTTAAGAGCCATGCGGGCAATGGTTCACTACGGAGAGGGACGCTTTCAACAAGCCCTCACCGACATCGATTTCCTAATCGAGAATAACCCCGACAGCCCCGAAATGGAACCCCTACGAGAAATTCGCGACCGTTTGAGCTCTCAGGCAAAAGAATGACCTACTCTATGTTGTCCGCGTCACTCTCTTCACCTTCTAAACCGTCTGGACCGAGAGAGTAAATTCGAGCACCTGGTCTTCCGTCTTCTCGAGGGAACTCGTAAACATATTCGTTGCCCCAAGGATCCCTAAAAGCGACGTCCTTTCCTAAGACTTGAGCAAACCAAACCAGAAGCGCCTGTTTGTCCCCATGGCTAGCCTGAGGAATAGTAGCAGGATCAAAATCCGGTAATTCATATTCAACTAGGCTAGGATTCAAAGTAGGTTTATACGGCGGAATCTGCAAACCTCCTTTCTCATTGTGAAAACCTGCCAGAGATAAAAAGAGGCATTCGCCCTGTGTGCATATTCCCTCAGGGCATTGAGGGTAATCACCGTGCCGAGCCTTGTAATCAACAACCGAAGCAATCAGAAGCTCAACATCCACCTTGGCCCTTTTCCGAGCTTGGTTATCCATAACGTATGAAGTCGCCCCGAAAATGAACCCTAGCAAGATTCCGATAATCAAAACAACCACCAGCAACTCCATTAAAGTGAAGCCGTTTCGACGATTCTCAGTCTTCATTGGATAAAGGTTCCGAAGAGAAACCTTGCTTAAGAAGAGTCTCTCGTATCTCGACTAAATCTTCATCAACGAGAGCCAATTTCTCATATTTAGCATCTAGTTCCACAGCAACCAAAAGATAACGAAGCGCCTCCTTAAGTTCACCCTTTTGGCAAGAGTAACAAGCTAAATTGTATTTAATGCAAGCGTCCTCAGTATGTCTTTTTGCTGCATCAACAAGAACCTCGCGAGCAGACTCGAGAGATTCACTGCGACGCAATGCATAAGCCTCGGCAATACACCATTCCGAAGCACCTGGGTATTGGCGTCGAAGTATACGAGCAGTTTTCAGCATGGAGGTCCAGTCCTCCGCATCCTGCCGAACGGCCAAATGCATAGTGAGAACATCCCGTTTCAATCGATCCTCGTGAAAAATTTTCGATAATTCCTCTTCCGCGTCCTCGTACATCTCGAGGATACGAAAACCATTGGCTCGTTGCATGCGAACCTTTGTACCAATGGGAGAACGAGTCTCATTGCCGTGGATATTGGCTTGGTTAGGTTCATCAATCATATATTTAATTCTTTTTAATGTAAAACAACATCCTCGGGCAAGGAGTAAGACGAACCATTGTCTTCGCTTTGACACAAGCAATAGTGTGTGACTGAATATTAAATTCATGAAAGCGGATTCGCAAGGCAGGTTAGCTATTATAATCTTGGCAGCAATGGTCACTGGTTGCGAAAGACGGACTGAATCCCCACTGAACTCGTTAGTTCTCAAAAACGGTCAAAACCCCAGCGATACATCCGAAGCTAACGCAACAGGTCACAGCGATTCAAACACCACGACCTTAAGCAAGGTGGAACAAAGGAAAGCCCTCGACGGGATTCTAACTCATCTGGATAAAGCCAAGGAACGAGCAGGTCTCAATGAGGAGAAGCTACCCACTTTCGGCTCAGTAAACTATGCAAATGGGGGTAAATACGTCGGAGGGTTCAAGAACGGAAAGCGACATGGTCTCGGTTCTTTCATATTCGCAAACGGCGACCGGTTCCAAGGTCATTATACGGAAGGGAAACGTGAAGGCTACGGCACCTACGAGTTCACTTCAGGAGAACGATACGAAGGTTATTTTCATAACGGAAAGTATCACCACTGGGGCCTTTACTTTTTTAAGAACGGCGACAAATACTTCGGGCAATACCGGCACGGCACGAGGAACGGAACAGGCACTCTATCCAAGAAAAACGGTGAACGCTACGAGGGGGATTTTTACGAGGGCAAAAGACAGGGGTTCGGTTCTTGCGTATTCGAAGACGGATCTCGCTACTCGGGAACATGGAAAAACAACGAACCCGAAGGCTGGGGCACTTACGTAATTGCTCCAAGTTCAACAACGGGGGAAAGTTCAAAAAAGTTCCAAACGAAGGGAAAGGAAGCACAAACCTCTACTGATCCTTCAGTGGAATCGCTTGCGGGTGAATTCCACGAACAGATCAATCCCATTCCGAGCAGGCGAGATTCTTCCGACTTAGCATCGATGGACTCTCTTGGCATTGACGACATCAAAACCTCGCGCTCGTCGAATGAAACGAATTTTCCTCAATCCATGGAAAACAAATCGGGTAGTTTGCAGGGCGAATCCACCGATGGTTTTCTAGACTTCGAAAACGGAGACAGATACGCCGGCCAAATGCTCAAGGGACTACCACATGGGCAAGGAGCCTTCCTTTTTTCCAACGGTGATCGCTACCTTGGCGACTTCCGCAAGGGTGCTTACAATGGGCAAGGCTTATTTGCCTTCAGTGATGGTTCTCGTTACTTGGGAAAGTGGAAAAATGGATTGTTCCATGGAGGCGGTATTCTCTATGGTCGGAACGGGAAAATCAAGTTGGAGGGAGAGTGGATTAATGGTCTACTTAATGGCAAAACTAAGCCTTGAGAACAATGTGTAAATTCTTTCGCGATTCATTTTCTTGTGAAACCAAAACGCTTTTCACCTCAAATGTTAATGAGAACGCTACAATCGAGCTTGATGAACCTGAGTTTTATAAGTTTTTAAATACAGCGTATTCACCCTCGCAATCCCTTCCATAAAAGTATCAAGCAAGCTTGCTGCAAAGTTTCGACTAGATGCAAAGAACGATTTACGGATCGCCAGAACCCAGCCAAGAATCGACGAGCAAGGCGTCACTAGTTGCTCAAAAGTCGTCGCAGAGATTAACGAAAGAATAGCAGTTAAAGCAAAGAGTTCATCAGCTCTCGGTTCATCCCTCTGGCATGAACCAACAAGGCGGCATTACTGTCCAAAAGAATCCGGGACTTAGCATTGGAAATTACATTCTCCGCAATGTCACCTTCCATTCGATTCAAATGTTTTGCTTCCGCAGATAGGGCGAGAGACAGTCTATCGGCAGAATGTTGAAGCTCGTTCATACGCACACCCAACTGACCCCGAGAAGAAGCTAAAACATCTATCTCGTGAATAATCTTATCAGCTGCAGCTATAGCGTTTTCAAAGGTATCCACGGAAACATCGTATAGAGTGGAAAACAAACTAGGACTTATCTTAACCAATCCATCTCCAGTAGGAACATCTAACACATCCTTGCTAAGCGCGGCACCGTAAATGGCACTGGCTTGAAAAAGAGATCGCGACTCAACGACCACGGTTAGGCTCGTCTGACCAGAAACAGCCTGATTGGTGATAACTGATTCGCCCCATCGATTTTCAACGTAACTACCCCTATCATTTTGATGAAAGGAAGCATTATCGTCGATTCCATCTGAATCCGAGTCCAAGGAAGAAAATTGATAAGTGGTATTTTCGCCTGGAGAGTATTCGACTACGAACTGGTCTTTATCGCCGTTGTAAGCATTACCTGAAGTTTCCCACCAACCTGTGTCAAAAATCACGTTACTGTTGCCCTGTTTTAAATAGTAACGCTCTTCGCCCGTTCCCGAATTCACCTGTAAAGTAACCTTACCTCGATCATAGCGTACGTCCTTGATAGATGTCCAACGCTTGATTTTCTGCCCTGTGAGATGTCTTTGGTCGGAAGAATATATATTGTCATTATAACCTTCGTAGGTAGCAGGAAATTCGGGAGTCGTATTTTTTTCGTTCAAACCACTACTGAAATCGATACTCTCCTGGAATAAAAAATGTCCTTGAAAGTCAGTCGACTGGAGACCATTGAGGGACTCCTGCATATCCCTAAAGTCCTCGATCAACAATACTCGTTCAGAACGCGACAAATTCGGATCTCTTGCTTTTACCGCTATTGCTCCCATGCGATCCATTATCTGCCCGCCAACCTGCAATCCCGAATCTTGCAATTGAAGGTATGTCATAGCTGATTGCACATTCTGCAGTTCCGTTTGTTTTTTCTGGTTTAGACTTCTCAGTCTCGTGGCAAAAGTATGTTTTCCGCCGTCACCTTCAGCTAAAGCTTGCGCAGTCGGTTCATTCAACAGCGAACGCTGCAACCCTGCCAAGGCTCGACTCGTAGCAGAGGCGAGGTTTCCAAAAACTGGTGCGGTGGGTGAAAGCATGAAAGTATCGGTGAAGATACCGGGGATCCACTTCCATGCGGGACCTCGGATGACGAGAAATTTTCTTGAATGCCTCCGTGCGTACGAGAATAATTTTGAGCAGAGCGGCTCTTAATGTCAAGTTCACGAACAAAAAGAATTTACTTTTTATTATTCCACATAAAAGCCAAAAAGCTGCCTAATATGCAGTGAGTGACCGCACTTAAAGCACAAGGCGCAACCGTCATTGGCAGATTACCGAAATGCTTGATAGCCAATGCAGATCCGAGTCCTGAATTCTGCATCCCGACCTCAATGGATGCCGTCCGGCAAACCGAAGCGTCAAACCCCGAAATTTTAGCAAAAAGATAACCGAGTGAAAAACCTCCTATGTGTAAAAGAGCAACGGCGGCGGTCAAAATACCAATATTATCTAAAATTCTATCCCGATTGGCAGCCATCACGAAACCAACGATGAGAATGATAAAAAGAACGGACACGAAAGGTGAATAAACGGACACTTGCTTAGCGGCCTTGGAAAAGAATCGATTCAAGGTCACCCCGGCGGAGATGGGTAAAATGACAACGAGGAAAATGCTCTTCAACATCGCCCAAGCGTCTACAGGTACGTACTGCCCGGCGTAGAACTCTGTCAGTAAAGGCGTTAGGACCACTGCCGACAAGGTGGAAATCGCCGTCATGCTGACCGACAACGCGACGTCCGCCCGAGCAAGAAAAACCACTACGTTGGAGGCCGTTCCACCCGGACAGCAAGACACCAGAATCAATCCTACCGCCATACCCTTGGGAAGACCAAAAAGATAGCCGATTCCCCATCCGAGCAAGGGCATGATTATGAACTGAAGAACGACTCCGATTCCAATCGCCTTCGGATACTTTAAAACTCGCAGAAAATCATCAACCGAAAGCGTCAAACCCATCCCCAGTAAGATCACTCCCAAACCGATGGTGATGGCATCTTTGCCGAACCAGAGAAAAGCCGAAGGCGACCACAAGGCAATTAAGGCAACCAGCACCGACCAAAATGGAAAAAGGTTGGTGCCCATACGAAAACAATTTGCAAGCATGTGAATCAAGAGACCTTGCCACCATCTCCATGGCAAGTAAAAGTCGACAAAGGAAACCCGAATCGTCTTTACTTCAGGCATTCGGGAAAGAAAGATGTGTGATGAACAACTTGCCTTTCCCAGCTTTGAAATTGCCGATTCTTACGACCCTTTTCGTATTTTCCTTCACTCGCTTATCGGGCGATGAGCGATTCGGACAATGGCGTTTCGACTCCACGACGTTGCAGGAGAAAACGCTTAAACCCACGGTGGGATCGTTGGTGGGAAAGGTTCTCGGATCAGCCTCGCTCACAAAAGAAAAGCCTTTGGCGCTGGAAGCTTCCAAAGAGTTTCGAGGAATCATCCTCTCCGAAGACATCGAGAAGGCCAATCTCCCCGCCAAGGATATGAGTGTAACAGCTTGGGTGAGGGTAGATAAACCAACCGAATGGGGTGGCATTCTGGGGGCCATTCAGGACAACGGTTCCTTCGAACGCGGATGGCTTCTCGGATATGTAAAAGATTCATTTTTCTTCGCGATTTCATCGGAAAGTAAGAAAAGGCTAACCTACCTAAAAACCACACTCCCCTATTCAGCCGGATGCTGGTACCACCTAACGGGAACATACGACGGCAAAGTCCAAAGGATCTACATGGACGGGAAGCTTACCGCGGAATCGAAGGTCCAAAACGGGCCCATTCTATATCCACAGAAAGGGCGTTTCGCGTTAGGCGCCTACCTCGACGAAAACGAACACTATCCCTTCGAAGGTCGTCTGGAGCAAGTCACTTTATGGGATCGCTCGCTGGAACCGAAGGAGGTCGCTGACCTATTTGCCGAACGCAAAAAAATATTCTCCTCGATCGAGGCCGTCGCAAGCCTGAAAGCAACCGAGGATTGGCCCACTTTCCTACACGACAACGAACAGTCGGGAAAAGGCGCAGCGAGCATCGAGGGAGAACTTTCTCTCCGCTGGACACACCGACTCCGCATGCCGCCGAAACCTGCATGGCCTCCTCCCGCCAAGCAGGATTTCTGGCACAAAAAGTACAAGCTCAAACCTCGGGTGATTTTTGATCGGGCCTTCCAGATCGTCGGGGCGGGCAATCGTCTCTATTTGGCATCCTCGGCCGATGACCAAACCCGCTGCCTGTCTCTGAACGACGGTAAAGAATTATGGAGCCATTTCGCCGAGGCTCCCATCCGCCTTGCGCCCACTGTCTCGGGCGAAAAGATTCTCTTTGGCGGGGACGATGGTTACGTTCGTTGTGTAAGTGCCTCCGACGGCAAGCTTTTGTGGAAAACGCGACCGCCTGAATTGGGAGATCGTCGCATCCCAGGCAACGAGCGAATCATCCACCAGCGCCCCATTCGGACCGGTATTCTCGTAGACGGTCAAACCGCATATTTCGGAGCAGGGCTCTTTCCAACTCAAGGAACCTTTCTCTTCTCTCTCGATATCCGCAACGGACGAATCTTGGATCAAGAGACACTAAGCATTTCGCCGCAAGGCTACCTCTCTCGCAAAAACGGAAAACTATTCGCACCCACGGGACGCGATCCCGCCGGAGCCTTCTTGGGGCACTTGTCTCGAAGAGGAAAACCCGCGACCATCCCGGCCAAGTCGATACCCGATAAATATCCCCATGCATTCATTGAGGCGGGCGACTTCAAATTCGCCGGCGGAAATGGTGAAGTGGCTGTCTTTCGTAGCGACGGTTCCCTTGCCCAAACTCTAACCGTTACCGGAAAGGCTCACTCGCTTGCGATCATTCGAGGACAACTTGTAGTCAGCACCGAAATGGGCATCGTCCACTGTTTTTCCGTGGGTGAAAAAGAACCTATACACGTTAAACCCGCCCCCCCGTCCTCCTTCCCGAAAGACGATCCACTCGCCAAAAAAGCTCTGGCCACGACAAAAGCGACCAAAGGCTACTGCTTGGTAATTGGGAGCAAGGATGCTGCCCTCGCGGGTTCGATCGCACGATTGTCCAACCTACGAGTAATCATCTCCACGAGCAAAGCGGTAGAAGCTGAAAAGCTGAGGCGCGAGCTCGCCGCCGCCGGCCTCTACGGCAACAAAATCGTGATCCACGAACGCAAGGACACCGCCCTGCCCTACGCCGATCATATCTTCAACCTGATCGTAAACCCACTCCGGAGCATCCCCGAGGTCGAACTTCTTCGACTTCTTCAACCACGTGACGGAGTAGCCCTCCTTGGCCCGAAGCTGGAGAGGCAACTATCCAAGCCTCCCATCGAGGGTGGCGGCGAATGGACTCACCTCTATGCCGGACCCGGCAACACCGCATGCAGCCAAGACCGGAACGTAGCGGCCGATCTTTCCATCCAATGGTTCGGGCGACCCGGTCCGGAACGTCTGCTCGATCGTCATCA
The DNA here is from genome assembly GCA_002730975.1 of Opitutia bacterium. GTDB lineage: Bacteria > Verrucomicrobiota > Verrucomicrobiia > Opitutales > Seribacteraceae. The sequence goes on along the minus strand of PCBO01000003.1, from coordinate 9,406 downwards.
CCGTTCCGTCTCCCCACTCTGGAAAAACGGGTTTCTCTTCATCCCGGGCAACGAGAGAGTGTTCGGGGTAGACGCGTATAACGGGGCGGTCCTTTGGGAAACCGAAGTGCCAGCATCCCGTCGCATCGCCATCATGCGCGATTGCGGTTCCATGAGCGTGGACGATGATTATATGTTCGTCGCGAGTGGAGCCGTCTGTCTCGCCTTGGACGTTCTGACCGGAAAAGTCGTTCGGCGCCTAAATATTCCCGTTGCATCCAACACCGAGAACCACGAATGGGGATACGTCGGCAAAGTAGGTGATTTTCTCTTGGGTTCGGCCGTAAAGAAAGGGGGCATTCGACGAATATACGGGCACGAAGGAATCCGCGAAGCCTACTGGGACAATCGTCCTCCCGTTTGCAGCGACAGCCTCTTTGCCATCGCTCCGCGTACCGGCAAACCTGCTTGGACCTACCTGCCTGCCGGTGGTGGATCCATCGTGAACTCGAGCATAGCGGCCGGTTCCGAAGGCTTGCACTTCATAGAAAGCCCAACCCCCGCTAATCAAGGCCGTGTCACCTACGAAAAGATTTTTGGGGAAGGAAAGGGCTGCCTGGTGACCCTCGACCTCTCATCCGGAAGAACTATCAGGCGCACTCCCCTACCCGCGAAGAAAGCCGTGCAGAACCTTTACGTAGTTACCGCAAAAGGAGTTCTTGCCTTGGTCAACTCGAGAAACGACAAAACAGTGCGATACGACGTCAGCGCCTACGACGCAAGCAATGGAAAGCTACTCTGGGAACAGTCGCAGGACAATCGCCTCAAGCTGAACGGTGACCATGGCGAGCAGGATCGACACCCCGTCGTCCTCAACGACGAACTGTACGTCGAGCCCATGATCTACAACCTCCGCACGGGCATACCGGTAGAAGGCAGAAAATTATCAAGAGGCAGAGGTTGCGGATCCCTATCCGCATCCGCCAATGCTCTCTACTTTCGCTCTCAAAACCCCACAGCCTACATTCCATCAACCGGTAAATTCAAAAAAATCACCACTGTCAGTCGTCCGGGGTGCTGGATAAACGCGATACCCGCCGGCGGCTTGCTCCTCATACCCGAAGCAAGTTCCGGTTGCACCTGCGCCTTCCCCATCCAGTGTTCCCTCGCCTTTGCTCCTCGCAAAAAAACGAAGTCATGAAACCTGCGCGCAAACTCAAGATCACCATCGTTCTTTCCTTCTCCATCCTCCTAAACGTATTTTTACTTTGGGAGTTAAAACGTTCCAACGATTACTCGAAAGCGCTCGAGCAAAAGGTAAAGAAACTACAAGTCGAGAAAAACTGAGAGTGGCGAATCCGCCCGGAACAAGCCGGCAAAAGCGACCCCATTCAAGGTGCCTTTACGATACTGCCGTTGTTCCAACTGGAGTTGCCGTCGGGGCAATCCGTAGCGGAAGCTTGATGGTCCCAAGGATAACCGTCGGAAGTGCCGTCGATGCCTGAGATCGACATAATGGTCCAAAGTTCGTCGTACCCCTTCCGGCTGAGGGTAAAGCCCGTGGTGGTTACGCCGTCGGGCATCTTCCCGTCCGTGGGGCCATCGAAACGGTCCTCACTCACGTAACGGTATGTCCCGCTCGCTCCGATAGGATAGCCTTCGGATGGCCAAGCGGAAACGTCCACCTCGTAAACTCTACTACAGGTTACGAAGGTACCGTTTACCTCGGAATCGTAAATATCGACGGAACCGGACTGCGATCCGACTTCGGAAGAACCGGAACCCCCGACCGAGTCATCAGGAGGACCACAGGAGACGAGTAAGAAGAGGAAAGAAAGTAAAAGAAGATGCATATGCGCTTTGGTCATGACTTTGAAAGGGTGAATGTTGGAAACAATCATTCCCCAACCATACCCTTGACAAAGACCTTGGCAACTCTACATCTCATTCCTTCTCCGAACTCCTGCTGAATCACAACTACGATCAAGTGAAGAAGTTTTCTTCTTCCGCAGTCTCTGTTTCCTCGGACTGTTCAGACTGTGAAAGAACGTTGCCTTCGCTATACTTCCCCCCTTCTACGATGTCATCCTAGGAAATTTGTTCTGGTTGCTTCGGTCTAGAAAGGCTTATCCGAAGGGTGTTACAAACCCGTTCCTTAAAGGAATTAGCTAATTCGGCTTAGTTGGTGATACAGGCACTAGTATCTAGTTCCGATTCGATACCCGGCGCATTGGTAGTAGTTTCTTGGTACATATCTGCATTTGAATAAATTAGGATGCTCCTGCGGTGCAAACTCCCAACGATTTCATTATTAACTCAAAGGGAGGTAAATTTGTACCTAAATTCCCCAAGTACCAAAAAGCCTCCTTGACCTCAACCGCTGCGAGTGTTGGATGAAGGGATGAAATCAGTACAGGCTACAATTCTTTTACTAACCTTATTTTTGTTTTCCTGCGGAGAAAACGTGGAAACTCCTGTGACCGATGATTCGAACGGTTGTTGTGATGCTAATGAAAGCTGTTGTGATACAAACGAGACGGACGAAGTGAACTCCTCAATTGATGGAAATCAGTCCGCTCCCTAAAGTACCCCGGAAGCTTCCCGGTATTACCTAAACTCCACTTGGTCTAACAACCAGATGGTGTTTGAAGGAGAGAGGTGAGAGTGTTACTATTCACAATGTTATTCGCATCATCCGATGCTTAGATGCGGGGAAGACGAATCGCTGGACCAAGAGACCGCCGGCAAGACCAAAGAGCGGGAATTTGCTACGATAATTCCGAAGGTGCCAATTGTGGTCTAGAATGACTTGACTACATCACCTCGTTGGGCTCGTACTTCCCCTTGCTCGCCGGGTTCCATCGATAGAACTTTGCCCTGGCAAAGTTAAGCTTCCTTCTGTGGAACCAAATAAAAAGCATAGTGATTGAGGATTTCCACGGCTAGGTAGTGGCACTCTCCAATAGTATTCCTGCCAACACTTTCAATGTAACGAAAAGGAAGGTGGATTTGGAGCTAAATCCTCAAAGTACCCCAAAACCCTCCTTGACCCGAACGGCGTCGAGTGTTGGATGGGGGGGATGAAGAAACTTCTGACTGTTATGTTCGTTGTCATGCTGATTGCCGGGTGTGGGGCTGATACCCAAAAGCCGGGAGGACATAGTCCCGAATCCAATCAGTCGTCCGAGCGAGTCGCCGATATCGACTTGGACGATCCTGAAATTCGCAAGAGGGTAATCGCCGAGGCGATTGCCGTGGACAAGTTTCAGAGGAGAGACGAATCAGGCGATGAACTTGCCTACGCCCCGAATGAACAAAAACCTTATTCGGGATGGGAGAAGGAAATGCACCGTAATGGGAGGATATGGTGGTTGAGCCAATGGAAGGCCGGCAAGAAGAACGGACTGATGAAGTTGTGGCATGAGAACGGGCAAAAAAGCATGGAAGCAAACTATAAGGAAGGCAAGCGAGACGGACTTGCGACGGAGTGGTTCGAGAACGGGCAAAAGGAGTTAGAAGCAAACTATAAGGACGGTAAACAGGACGGGCTTGAAACGGGGTGGTACCAGAACGGCGAAAAGGAATATGAAGGAAACCACAAGGACGGCAAGCAGCACGGGCTTTGGGTTTTCTACAACGAGGAGGGGACGGTAAAAAGTCGTATTACCTTCAAAGACGGCGAAACAGTCGAAGACTAAAATAGCTCACGGGGTCACATCCAATGAAGGGATGTAGACTAATGCAGTGAAAGAACATTTCTTCCGCTAATTCCATCGGGGGGGGTGTCAATCCTCACTATTCCTAAAGAACAACCTTTTTTTAAAGCGGTGAAAAGGGCGAGAAAATCACGATGGAGTTAGACAAATCGGGCGAGCTCGCCCTTCATGCCTTCTTCCTGTTCGTGTTCGAAGAGGTGAGATAAAAATCCAAGTGAAAGGGTTGGCTTCCAAGGAGCGTCGAGAAAACCCGAGCAAGCAGTATTGCGGGCAAGGAGACGCCCCTGCATGAGGTCGACGAAGGCGGGCGAATCTTTGGAGCCAGGACCCGAGCAGTTTTTTCACGATGTACCCCATGGCTGATAAGCCTGCAGATGGAGGCGAACGATTTCGACTGACAGACCGGATTATCACGGAAAGGCGTCGTGCCTGTCCACGGCGAGCATGAAGGAATGAAGGAATATCAGGGGATCGTCGATAATGACTGACCTTTAGCGGAATCTCGGTGAGTTGGTGTACGCACAGTTAAGATTTAGATGAGAGCGAAGGGACCACAAATTTCGGCGGAAGCATCAGGCTTGCCCTCTATGGAATTCATCTGCGGGCAACCTCCATCAAGTGAAAGTGGATACAACCTTGAGAGAAGAAACGGAAATGCCTATTGATCAGATACTTAGGAAAACAATCCTACTGAGCCCGACGTTTCCTTCTAAAGTGAACTTCTCTAAATCTCACCTACTTCTTGACTTCCCAAAATTCCACTTCGCCCCAGAGATTGCCCCAACCTTGAAAATTAGGGGTGAGACGAAAATAACGGGCTTTGATCGCTTGCAAATCCATTTCAGCCCATGTTCCTACACTGCGTTCGCCGACAAAACCGGCATAAGTGTTGAAATCGACGTAATTCACGCCGTCGCGACTAACCTCCACCTCGACTTGAGAGAGTTCGTCGCTACGATCCCAAGGCTGAAAAAAGACACGTATAACGCCAATAGTCTTTTCGGAACCGAGATCAAAGGTGAGAGTGGGATTTTCCTTGTACCAAGCCGTCCATGTGGAACGCCAACCGTTTTCGGGAAGTTCTCCGTCGATCAGTTTTTGAGGACCCAGACGACGAGCCTCCAAAGTAGGGGGTCTGGTTGACTCCACCTTGGCGACAGGAACCGAGGCATACTTGCGAGGATCACCCTTACGGGAACGATCTTGAGAGAAAGCGATTCCCGTAGCGAGAGCAGTGACCCCTAGAAGCAAAAAACTACGAATATTTTTTTTCATATAACGAGTATTAAAAATAAAGCCGGNACCGGCATGGGCGCAACCCTTCAATCGGAAGGCAAGGGAGTACCGCCACACAGGTTTTGACTAAGGAATTCGCCGTCCAGATAAACGTCGGCCACCAAGTAAAACTTATCTTTACCACGTTCAAGGCGACGAAGCTCTATCTTTTGGGCGTTCTCGAGAAGCTTGCGCAACTGACTCCATTGGGCGATGGCACTCGGAAGATCTTCGGCTCTCGCAGGAGGTAAATCCAACGCATGAAGACCCCGAATCCTTACAGGCATGTTCTCACCAAACAAGGGATGAACGCCGGGAAGGGTTACTAAGAAAGTCTTTCCATCGACCACACGCCCGACGTCGCGAACATTTATAAGCTGAAATCGTTGAGCAAAATGTCTCGCTCCGGATGGATGTAAACGAAGAGCTTTATCCAAGTCTGCATTTATCTTGTTGATGGCCGAAACGGGTGGCTGAAAAAAGTCATACGATTGGGATTGGTCCGGCAAAGATTGCGTGGAGTTACGACAACTAGTGAACAAAAGAACACATATCGTCATGAGAAAGTACAAACATCGAATGAGAACATTCATTAAATCCAGATTGGCGAGGATCGCCCTCAAGTCAACTCAGCTAAACGGGAAGGGTGAATAGAAAATCCTAAACCTGCCTGAATCGTGAGGTTGACCATACACATGCAGCAGACTTTTTCTTCGCTGCGTAAAAAATTTTCCTAGGCCTAATTTCAGGCTTCGTCCCTTATGTGTACACACAATCAAGTCCAAGTAATTTTTCGGCCGGAAAGACCCGAATTCGCCAGTTCTTGGGTTTCTACTTCCTTTTGACTATCCAACCAGCAAGAATTCCTAAATACGCGATAGAAGAAAATCTGGAATAACAGTTGGTCGCCCATCCCTGTAAGGCTCTTAGAATCTGGATTCAAATGACTGATGTCATTCCTACAAATCAAGAAAAGCCTTTACCCTGTAAAACTATGGCAATTTTCAAATCGATATAGACATTATAAATGGTCTAAGCAAAGTGTAGTATGATGGAATGGATTGAATTGCGTCGCTAATCGAATCTTCGCTCTTGTATGTGACCCGATCAGTAAGTAAGTTCAATAAATGAGCATTCCAAAAGTGCGTTTCCCGATTTTCCTATTAGGGCTTTTTTGCTTACAAAATGCCCACTCTCAACCGCACCCTTACAATCAGCTAGGGCGGGCCGTATTCGAATCTTTCCGCGATCGAGATTTATCAAAATTCGTTGAGAATTCGGTCTTTGCCCTCGAGGAAGATGAATTCCGCAATTTACTTAGTGCAATTAAGAACGATGCCCTGATTGCCCAGTTGCGAGAAGGGAGTCAGGAAGATTGGTCCATCGTCTTTGCCAAGAATTGGCGCAAGCACTGGAGGCACATTGCCAAACACCTCAAAAGCCAAATCGGCGCCAAAGCCTTTGCCCCTATCCTAACCGCCGCCAAAGCAGACGGCATTCAATGGCAGACAACAGAACTAACTGCAATTGAGGTGCTGCTTCCAGTTAAATTGGAACAAGGGCACTTTGAGGTCAAACGCGACACTTTCACTCCCAAAGTCACATCAATCGATACTAATGATACAAGCAAGACCGAGTGGGATTCGGGCACACTTTATTTCGACCGCGGACTCGCTTACAGGCTAAGAATGGATAAAAGTACACATGGTTTTGGCTTTATGATCGGCAAGAAACCGGAAGATTCGGAGAATCGTTTCGACAGCGGTATCCAACGCAATGGCGCCGGGGTCGGAGATATTCTGGTCGAGTTTGAAAAAAGACGTTGGCCTTCCGATACTCTGTCAGGGTCGAGCCTCAACAAAGTGAACGCGACCAAGATTCACGAAGAACTGACAGGCAAAAAACCAAGCTCGGAAACTCTAAAGAAATTGGCGGATTCAAGCCACACAGTCAACGAGTTCGTATCGGAAATTCACGAAAAACACTTCCCTTCCCATCTGTACTACTTCTGCCCCGATCGAAAAGGCGTCGGAGGAACAATATGCGTGAAGGATTCCAATGACCTCGACAAACCAAACCAACGGATCGACTTACTTCTCACCTTCGACTTTGGACAGCCAAAGAGAAGTTACCAAATTCTTGTGCGAGAAATACTTTCTACCCCGCGTGGACCCCTATTTTTTGAAAAACCTAAATGGTTGGGCGTAGTGGGGTCGCAAGTCGGCACGAATTGAAGCGTTTTATAAGGCGGCAAAAGAGAAAATACCTTGCGGGAGAGATCCAAGTGAAAAAAATGTATGCGCCCTAACGCCTCTCCATGATAACATCGACTAATTCGCCGTTTTTAAATTCCTTCGACTCGATAAGCTTTCCCGCTTCATCCCATCGGCGGAAAAAGCCATGCCGACGATTGGCGAACCACTGAGACTCCTCCCTGCGGGCACCACTCTCATACCAAAACCGAGACATGCCGTCTTGTCCTCCCTTCAAAAAACTGGCTTCTCCTTTGGGACTCCCGTTGGCATGAGATTCAAGTGCTCGTCCCGTAAAAGGCACTCGATTCACATCGTGGTGCCAAAGTCCCGTAGTTTTATCCCGAACAAGTTGGTGGCCATCGACATTAATCACCTTCAAGGCTAACCGACTATTTTCCCACTGCAGAATTTCGAGCTCATTTTTCAGTCTATCCAAAGTTTCGACCTGCTCAAAGGTACTGAGTCCGACATCCGTCGCCCCTTCCCCTTCCCCCTCACATCCAGCAAAAAGGAGAGAATAAGATGCCAAAAAAACATAAGAAAACTTCATCATAATACCCTTCGAAAATATATTATTATTTGAGTAAGATATTCCCAATTGCCCTAGAAGTGTTTGCAAACAATCCAGAAATCAAACTCAGCGGGGTTCGTCTTCGGCTAGTGCCATCCGGGAGGAAACAATTGCCACTATTGCGAAAGTCAGAAATTTCTTTTTTATGGTAACCCGTGGTTGGTGATTTACGAAGGAGCCTGTAATCCATAATGAGTCCGATTTAAATGGTAATGCCAAATAATTGGCTCAATATCTAACTAATCCGCAATAACATTCTTCATGATAAGACTCTTTTCGCTGTTAACAGTGGTCATCTTGTCGGCCAATTCACTTACTGCAAAAGCCAACCCTGATCCCGTAAGATTTTCCAATGCGATCGCCACCTTCGAAAAGGAAGACGCCGAACGAAAACCTATCCCCAACCTCACCCTCTTCACAGGCAGTTCCAGCATTCGCATGTGGAAAAGCCTGACCACGGACTTTCCCAACCAAAAAGTGCTAAACCGAGGATTCGGAGGCTCCCATATTTCCGATGTCCTGCACTACTTCGAGGTCGTAGTCGCCCGCCACAAGCCAAAAGCGATTGTACTATATTGCGGAGAAAACGACCTTTGGTCAGGAAAACCACCCAAGCAAGTCTTCGCCGACCTTCTGGATTTCACAAGCAAAGTCCATGCCCTGAATTCCAAAATCAAGATCCATTATCTTGCCGCAAAACCTTCTCCCAAACGCATGAGCAAATGGAAGACATACCAAATCTGCAACCGCCTCATCGAAAACTACTGCACCAAGGACAAAAGACTGAACTTCGTAGACGTATCCGAAGTCATGCTGAACAAGGACGGTCAACCTATTCCAAACATTTGGCTTAAGGACGAACTCCACATGAACGGAGAAGGCTATGCCCGCTGGACAAAGTTACTAAGTCCCCTCCTGATAGAAAAATAGATGAGCTCTCACTTATTTTATTTTCAAGTACCCAGAGAAACCTATGACATGCAATTTAGATTTGAAAAAACAGGTGCAATTCACGATCAAAACATGTTCAAAACCAAAACAATTTCAGAATGAAAATATTAGAAGTTAAAGACAAAATAAAAGAATTGGAAAAAATTACCTTTGTTCTTCCGAACGGTGTTCTGGTTCCTCCTCATTTCCATATCACTGAGGCAGGTTTAATTAGCAAAAACTTCATAGACTGCGGAGGAACCATCAGAAAAGCAAAAGTGGCGAACTTCCAACTTTGGAACGCCAACGACTTCGACCACAGATTAGAACCGCAAAAATTAATCGATATTATAGAAATTGCCGAAAGGACCCTGAATATAGCTGAGCTTGAAGTGGAAGTTGAGTACCAATCGGAAACCATAGGCAAGTACGGACTGGAGTTTGACGGGACCAATTTCTTATTAACCCCAACCCAAACCGATTGCCTGGCAAAAGATAAGTGCGGAATACCTGCAGAACCAGAAAACTCTGAAGAAGTTGAAACTGAAGCATCATGTTCTAGCTCATCGAAAGGTTGCTGCTAGCCTTAAAAAAGGTGATCCAAACTTTACTTTTTCGTGTGGAAAGAATGGAGCCGAGAATCGGATTCGAACCGACGACCTACGCATTACGAATGCGTT
>PCBO01000043.1 GCA_002730975.1 Opitutia bacterium | reverse complement strand
CCGCACCGGACACCGGGTTGACACCCACCTCTCCAACCCACTGACCTTCAATGGTATTTCCATGGCCTGTCACGCCGGAGGTCGCGGGTTCGAGTCCCGTCTATCCCGCCATTCGTAATTCTCGCCAATGTGCGACAATTCGCGTCTAGAGCCCAATGATAAAGGGCTTCCCAAGGATTAACTCCCTTGACTGGTTTCGCCAACCGAGAAGCCATAGGTGGTCTTACTTTCCAGAGGCATCTAATTCTTGAAGTACTCCAAGGATTTTTTCTTGATGCAGAAATTCCAGTAGTATGCGTTCAAGGTTCTGTAAATATTTACGACTGAAGGATGCTCCGAGCCAAAGGCTTTGAATCGGATCGCCAAGGATTTCTCCGCATACTTCATGGCCTCCTCTTGTTGGCCTTTTCTAAAATAGGCGTGGCTGAGTCTCTCGTAGCTATTCGCGATGACAGGGTGTGCCGAACCCAGAGCCTTTGACTCGATGGTCAGAGCCTTTTCGTAATATTCGATGGCTTTCGCGTGATCTCCCATTCCGGAGTGAAGCGCGCCGACGTTGGCGTAACCGAAGGCGACGTCGAGGTGCTCGGACCCCAGCACCTTCAACAAGCATGCCAAGGCCTTTTCATGATAGTGCAAGGCCTTGTCGCTTTCACCCTTATTGAAATGAATCCGCCCTAGTTTGGAGTAGCATCTTGCGACGTCCGGGTGCTCGGGACCCAGCGCCTTCAATCGAATCGACAGGGCTTTTCCGAGACACTCCATTGCCTTGCCGTAGTTGCGCTTTCTCCGGTGGACTTCATGCAGGTTGCTAAAGCTCATGGCTACGTCGGGGTGTTCGGCTCCCAATGTCCGCAACCTAATGGCCAGAGCTTTTTCATGATACTGCATGGCCTTGCCGACTTCATGCTTAGTCAAATACTCCGCTCCGAGATTGTTATAGCTCATGGCTATGTCGGGATGATCGGGTCCCAGTGTCTGCAGCCTAATCGCCAGAGCCTTTTCGGTATACTCAATTGCCTTGTCGGGATAAAAAGATTCATTTGCATGAATTTTGCCTAGGGTATGGTAAGCCGTTGCGACTTCGGGGTGTTCCGGTCCCCGGGCTTTTAAGCTGATCGATAAAGCCTTTTCGGCAAACTCCTTGGCCTTGTCGTGTTTGCGTTGGTTGTAAAACGCATTTGCCTTATCCAAAAGTTTCTCAGTCTCAATATTCTCTGAGTCAAGTCGTTTCATGGAGACGATGTAGAATGGCTCCTTAGATTACCGCAACTTCTTTGTCTGTCATATATCAGAACAGCCACCGAAGTGCAGGTTATTTACAATTCGGCCAACTGATTGTCGGGCGATTGCGTTTATAGAAAACACCCGGAAGGGGTTCTCCCAAATCGTAACTCGTCACTACTTCGACTTTAGCCCTGCGGTGTTTACTGCGATCACGCGGTAGCTGTACTTTTTACCGGCTTTGGCCCGGACGTCGGTAAAGATCATCTTCACCAGCGGGTTCGTCGGGGTGTCGCTGTATTGAAGTCCTTGGAAGAGGGGTCGACCGAAGCGGTTGACGGCTTTCTCCGGCACCTTGCCCACGATCTCGCCGTCGCGCTCGATGATGAATCCGGCGAGCCCGCTCTCGAGATCGCCCTCGGCTTCCCAGCTTAGTCGGTTCCCGTCGATTTTAAGGTTGGTGGGAGCGGGCGGTGGCGTGGTGTCGGGCACCTTGGTGTCCTTCACGTACTGCATCCACGCCTTGGCCACGGCCTGGTTGGGCAGCCAGATTGCCTTTGTCGAATCGCCCTTGAACTTTGCGGCAGGGACGGCCTTGGTCCCCAGCAACGGAGCCAGCCATGCTCCTTCCGTGGGCATGGGCTTGAGGGGAGCTCCGTTACGTTTGGGCAAGCGGGCGGTCAGGCAGGCGTCTAGCCAGGGGATGGCCATATAGCGCTGGTTGCCGCACTCGTGAGCGGACAAGGGATCGATCGATACCCCGAGCAATCCTCCCTGGCCTCGTACGGCTTGAAAGAAGGCTTCGTTGGCCGGCCAAACCTTGGCGAAGCGTCCGTCTTTCACGGTTACGCCTTCCTTCGTTCCGAGGTTGCACATGAGCGGCACTTGGAGGGCGGCCTTTTTCAGGACGTGCGGCTTGATGGATGGGCGCTGGGGGTTCGGTTCCAGCAGGGGTACTCCCGAGCGCAACCATGCGGCGGCGACTCGCTCGGGGTGGAGCAGGGCCATGCCTCCCGCCCAATGGCCGCCTCCGCTGTGTCCCCAGAGAGCCCACGGGACCTTCGCCAGTTCGGGATGCCCGCTTCGGGTCGCGAGGTCGGCCAGACCTTTTTGAAAGGCTTCTCCGGAACCGTTCCGCGGGTCGCACCACATTTGGCAGTCGGCTTTGCCCGGTTGCTCGTAGGAAGGGCCGAGGAGGGCGCAGTCGTGTTTCTTGGCCAGGGCTTGCCAGTGAAGGTCGAATGCTCCCGTAAGGCCCGACTTGCAGGAACCTTCCCCGCATCCGTGNTGGTGTAAGATGACTCCTCTAACGGTTTTTACGCCGGTCGGAATCCATATCGTGTAGTTGACCGGGAAAATCAGTTTTCCGGGTTGCTCAGAGGCTTCGTAGCGTACCCGATGGTAGGGCGGTTTCGCCTCGGGGAAGACGTCGTAGGGAGGCTGCTGGCCGAATAGCGAGTTTGCGACAAGAAGAATAAAAAGGGCGGAACGATTCATAGGTTCCGTAAAGTTGTCGATTCGCCGGTCGGGTGGCAAGCCTCGGACGCGAATTTGACTGATGGATCAGCTTACAGCGGATTTGTGAAAGGTTTGTTACCCCGCCATGGCCAATCCGGCGATCCGGCCGGTAGTCCATGCGGATTGGAAGTTGAATCCACCGGTGATACCGTCGATGTCCAAACATTCGCCCGCGAAAAAGAGGTTAGGGACTATTCGACTTTCCATTCGCCGGAAGTTGACTTCCTTGAGTCGAATGCCACCGCAGGTTACGAATTCTTCCTTGTTCGTGGTCTTGCCTTGAACTTTGAATCGAGCGGCAATGAGTTCGTCCGTCAATGCCGTCTCGCATTGCTTCGGCAAGTTCGCCCACTGGGTGTTTTCGTTTATGTCGGCTGCGTTCAGGATTCGCTCCCACAGGCGTCGGGGAACCTCGTCGAATATTTTGCTTTTGACCAAGGTTTTACCATCCCGTTTTCGCATGTTGGCGAAACGCTCGCGCACTTGTTCTTCGGATTGGTCGCCCAGCCAGTTGACGGCAATGTCGAAGCGGTAGTCCCGCTCTTGCAATCTGCGAGCCTCCCATGCCGAGAGACGTAGGATTGCAGGGCCGCTCAGTCCGCGATGGGTGATTAGGATGGGGCCCGTTTGCTCCGGGCTGTTCGGCAGTACCTTGACTCCGGCGTTTTGCACCGAAAGCCCGGATAGCTCGTGCGTTCGTTTGTCCGTGAGGTTGAAGGCGAAAAGGGAAGGAGCGAGAGGCTCGATCGTATGACCGAGAGTCTCCATTGCATGAGTGAGGGGCGATGACTTTAGTGACCCGGAAGCTATGCAGACTGCATCAGCGGCAACTAGAGTCTTGTCCACCAATTCCAGAGAGAAGTTATTGTCCGGGAGGGCTTTCAAGCTCTTCAGTCCCGAACCGCCTTTAAGTCGGACGCCCGCATCGTATGCGGTGTGCATAAAGCAGTCGATGATGGTTTGGGAGTCGTCGGTTTTGGGGAACATGCGCCCGTCCGCTTCCGTTTTCAGAGCGACTCCTCGCTCGGCGAACCAGGCGATGGTGTCCTCGGGCTGCCAGTGATGAAACGCCCCGCGCAGTTCTCGGGACCCGCGAGGATAGCAGGCGGCTAGATCTTCGGGATCGAAGCAACCGTGGGTGACGTTGCAACGACCGCCGCCGGACACTTTTACTTTTTTCAGGTAGTCGTGTCCCTTTTCGTAAATGGTCACTTGTGCTTCGGGATTTGCTTCCGCTGTTGTGATTGCAGCAAAGAATCCGGCGGCGCCGCCGCCGATGATGGCGATTTTCCTTGGGCAGGCTGTTCCGTCTTCCGAGTTTTTCATTGTTGAGCCAAAGGACTGACAAAACCCATTCGAACAGACAATGCTTATTGTCCGTGCCGGATCTCGAAATTCCAAAAAAAAGCGAATTTGAACTAATTTCAAAAAAAAACGTCAGAAAATTTGACAGTAAAGTTTTGCTGCGCGATTGTTGACGCTCGCATTATTTCAAAGGTAATAGAAAGGTTTGGTTAAACAGAGTGATTGTTGGTGTTGCGGAGGACTTTCTTCGCGTAGGTTATAATTTTTTTCAGGGTGTGGGTAATTTGATTTTCGGGCCTAGTCCGGAGCACTTTTTGACGAGGAGCTCCGTTTTCTAACGTATATCGATTCCACTAGGATTTCCTTCGGTGGGGAGTTGTCTCCCAAGGGTTTTGTCGTCTTTAGTTTCCGAGCTTTGCCTTCGGTTTCTGGATTGGCGTCTCTTAATCTCAACGATCCATACCCAAGTTAACGAGAACAACAAAGAGGATAAAAATAAGATGAAGAAGAACGAAAAAAAAACGATTACAGGTTCGGTATCCAAGCCGGCCAAAATAGGAAAGATGAAAAAGTCCAGTGTTAGGGTGGAGAAACCAAGGAAGGTGCTGGAAGCCTTGGCTATGGAGCAGACGTTTGAATCCCTCAAGCTGGGCAGGCTCAAGAATTATCTCAACATGTCGGTTGCCCCTTTGGTAGGTGTGACTGATGAGGAAGGTCCCGAATACCTCACAATGACCGAAGCCTTGGCGGACGACCTATTGGAGGTAACCGAGATCGATCATGGCGGAAGCGTGCCCAACCTAAAGGTACGCAACCTGTGTGACAAAAACGTGCTCCTGCTTGATGGCGAAGAATTGATGGGGGCGAAGCAGAATCGCGTACTCAACACCACCGTGCTCGTAGCCGGGCAATCCGATGTCGTTGTTCCCGTAAGCTGTACCGAGCAAGGTCGCTGGTCCTACAAGTCGGAGAAGTTCATGGATTCGAAGATCATGATGGCAAAGGCGGCTCGCAGCAGTAAATCCAGTTCGGTTTCCCATTCCCTGAAGATACAGTCGAACTCCTATTGTTCGGATCAAGGGAAGGTGTGGGAGGATATTAATGAATATCATTGCGACCTAGGTTCGCATTCCTCTACGGGAGCGATGAAGGCTGCATACGACCAGCGTGAAGACGACTTGCGGGCTTTTCGCGAGGCCTTTCCTTTGGTCGATGGGCAACGGGGAGTGGTGATCTTCGTCAATGGAGAGTTCTCGGGCTGTGAAATTCTCTCGCGGGCAGATGCATACAAGCTTGTTCACCAAAAAATCATCGAAAGCTATTCAATGGAGGCTTTTCGCGACAAAAAGGAGTCTTTGGGAAAACCCTCTGCGAAAAAAGCCAAGACCTTGCTCGAGCAGATAAGCTCTTGGAAGATCGAACGCTTCAAGTCCGTTGGGCTGGGCGAAGACTTGCGCTTGCAGAACTGCGAGTCGCACGGTAACGCTCTCTTGGTCGAGGAGTCCATCGTTCACGCCGCTGCCTTTGGGCAGGATTCTTAGTAGGATGTCTGGAGAGAACATTAATCCCTTCTGGCGTATTTGGAGAGCGGATGGTTATCGCAAGCTGGAGATGGAGGAAGAATGCATGCGTGAACTTACCGCGCTTACCGATTCGGAATCGAAAACCGAAATTGCGTTGGAGGTCTGGTTCGAAATCCACTTGGGCAACGAGGACTGGGAGTCTTTGTACGAGACCGTGCAGCTACTTGCCCGTTTTCAGCCTGTGGAGGTCAAGTGGGTCAATTTCGAGTCCTTTTGCGCCTTTCAGTTGTTTGACGTGTGGGAAGCGTCCAAGGCGATCGTCAGGGCCTTGCCTCGCTTCCCTAAGGTCGCCGAGCTTCGTTTGCTCCTGCACTCCCTGCATCTTGATGCAGGGCACGGGGAAACCGCTGAGCACTGGCTTGCCGAGGCTATTCGTATAGATCCACAGGCGGTCTCGGTGGAAGCGACGGAACCCGATGAAGCTTCCGCCCCGGTTAGAGGAGAAGACATGGGAGGCACCGGCTTTACTCTTTATCACGATTCGTTCCAAGGACGACGTTGGTAGTCCTGTGAGGCGATTGGATTGATGTGAATTTACAGCCTCCCTATTCTCTTGGATGGGGGAGGGGGGTTGCAACAGCCCTCTCCCTTGTGCCTGAAGATGAAGTTTCACATTGCTCGCTGGCGAGCAGGTCGGCAGTTCCACAAGGTCTGTGACTTCGATCACGCATACCTGATTTCCGGCCACTTGTTCAGCTCCTAGGCGATTCTTCCCGGGCTTTCTAGGTTTCGGCTCCGGTTCCTGAAGGAGGGATTTCAAGCACTGGCGTCATCGGTTTCCAATTCTTTGCTTTTTCGATCGTGATTCCGTCCAGTTTATGGCTCAGTTGAAGGGCTTGGTCCAGACTTCGCCCGGGGTGGCGTTCCAAGATGCATTCCAACTCGACGTAGCTTGCTCCATGACGTCGCAGAAATTCTGAGATTGCTTCGGCCGTGTGGGGAATACCTCTTGATTTGAGCAGACTCTGGATTTTAGTAGCTCCGCGGTCCGTCCGGAAATGTCGGCTGTCGCACAGCCATCGCAAAGGTCCGAACCATACGGGGCTCAGGTGCGAAGCCACGGCCACGGTCCGATTCGCCATTAGGAGTCGCCAAACCCCAGCAAGCTGGGACACCTCCTCGATCTCGTCTACCACGACGAGCCGTTTGCCCCGAACGGGGATGTGGTTTCGTCGTTTTTGCATTGTCCAGATCCAATGCTTTGTCTGGTTGTGGAATGCCGGGTGGTGATCCGCCAGATATTTCAATGCCGTGGTCTTACCTGAGCCACTGATTCCCGTCAGGATAATCAAACGTGTTCCCGCGAACTTCTCATTGCCAAGTTCCAGGAAGTCGTCGAAGAGGATAAGAGGAGGTTTTTCGCTAGTGTTCACGATTTATAAAAATCCTCCTGTACGAAGCTGTTGGGATTACCATGCAGTTCTTGATCCACGAAGTCGTCGAGAATCAGCTGCACCTCCCAGCACAGATCCAAGCCGTGGGTCGAGGTGATCATTTGGCGAGGGTAAAGAGCCTCGAACATCGGCTTAAACGGGAATTTATCTTGGAAGTATGAACCGATGGGTTGTCCTTTCGGGATATGGTTCACTTTCTTGGAGAACAGCAGAATGGCCCTCGACGGTTCGCTGAAGCTTACGGTTCGGCGATTGCTGCCGCTACCACGCACATATTGACCTTTCTCCATATTGCAGGCGATGATGCGCAAAGTGGCTTTATTCAAGTCGACTCGGCTCACTCCTGCAATTATTTCGCTCACCTTCATCACCGAGTTGCGATCCACCTTCCGAAGGGTGCCCTTGAATCGGAAAGTCATATACTTCCGGAGCTGGTTTCTCATAGCAAACCAGATAGCCACGCCTAGGGCGACGCATCCCATCAGCGCATTCAAAAGCGGTAGATTCGAATCACCGTCGCGATCGCGATGACTATAGAGCCAAGTCGCGTATTCCGGGGACACCTGATCGTGGATACCTATCAGCAGGTTTATTACGAACAGGATCAAGCCCCCGCCGAGCAACCCGATGGTCAAGATTGCGTTTTCTGTCGGTAGGGCCATCACGTTTTTGGAGAACTTAAAGGCGTCCTTCGGTTCGATCAGTTCCTTGGCGTTGTTGTTAACCGATGCTCGCCTGCTGATTCCTGGAGGCAGATACTTCGCAATGTTCCTGATCACGGTGGTGTCCTTGAGGATCAAACTGTCGTCGACTTTTAATTCGGCCACGCACTCGATTGTTATTTTTTTGCCCGAAAAGGGATAGGAATTGGCCGAGTTGATGACTTTGGCAGGAATCTTTATCTTGTGCTTCCCACTTTTGATCTTGAAATCGAGTTGCGTTACGACGTCGGAATCGTGCACAGGTTGGGAATGCTTGACCTTTACGAATTTCTGGACCGAGAAAGTCGCTTTTTTTCCAACCAGTTTCTGGTCGTAGAGCAATATGTCGGCCATTACCCCGCCGTCCGGAGTGGCCTCCAAGGTGAAATGAATTTTTTTTGACATACGAACGAACTTATTTCCATAAGAAATCGTTCAAATAATGAGAACACAAAAGCGCAATCAGTCGATGGTCGATTTCCACTTTTCATCCCTAACCCAAGCATCTTCCTTTTTGCGCTTGTCGATGGGGTGGGGCGGGCATCATCCTCTCGGGCATTTGAAAAGCCTTTTCCCTGTCCTTGCTTTGGTCGCTTTCGTCTTCGCCGAGAACGCAATGCCCGCCCATGGGGGACTGGATTGACCCGAGCATCATGAATGAGGTTTCTCTCGCCGCCGATGAACGACCTGCTTTCTTGAAGGCTGTTTTTCGTGGAGTTGAACCTATGGGAGGTTGGCCGAGGCAATTTGTGGTCGTTACGGCTTGCAACCCCCACGGGGAAATCGTGGATGCCGAAAGGAACAAATCCTTGGATCGTGAACTGTCGGCCCTTCTCGAAGTAAAGGGACTCGTCCATTGCCGGATGACGGGAGGTTCTCCCGACGGTTCTCATCTTGAACCCGGTTACTTGGTGGAGTGCGATTTGGAGGTGGGCCTTGTATTGGGGCGAAGGTTCGAGCAAGTGGCGATCTATGGAGTCTGTGACGGAGAACTCTATCTAGTTGATTGCCAAGACGGGAAGCAAACTCTCGTCGCGACGTGGGTGTCGCGGTACAAGGGACGATTACCCGAGGGTTAGCTGTCTCTCACATTGGCGAGTTATTGGGAGACATTGTCCCGATCGGCTTTTTCCTTTAATAAGATTGCCATGCAGCAAGATACGACACCTACAAAGAAAAAGTATGCTTGGTAGCTGATGAAGTTGTCGAAACTGGTCCAATTTAAGTCGTTTTCGGTGAATCTCAGCAAACTTAGGACACCGAACATTGTGGATGCTACTTTTGCGAGCAGCTTGACTAATATGCCTCCGGTGGATCTCGACGATGCAAGGCCGAAACTGAGGAAGAGCAGGGAACCCGCTTGCAGGAGCATGGCGGAGTCGTACATCCACTCGACGGGACTTTCTTCCACCGTTTCTAATTCATCCTCGCCTGCTTCCGGTGAAGAAGTTCCCGCTTGTCCCGT
>PCBO01000042.1 GCA_002730975.1 Opitutia bacterium | reverse complement strand
GTCCATTCAATTCCGTTTTGGGTTTGTACGCAACCTTCCGCTCCAAAAAACCTATCGATTCCGGCAAGCCCTCGATCAGTTCCATCAAGCAAGGCGCATGTGGACAGAACACCTGCCTTTAGGCAAGAGCGTGAGATAACCGTGGCGGACAGACAGTTGTTGCTCGTTGGGTAACCCGTGCGATGATCGATTAAGTGGCCGTACCTTTTGCCGTCCTTTTCGAAAAATCTTCGATAGTTCCCCGATGTCGCGACAGCCATGCCGGAAACCGAAAAAATCCGTTTTGCTTGGCCTTGTTTTCTGGGATCTTCAAGACCGACTCGCCATGCAGGTGCGTCGGGGGGAGAACCTGCGGCAAAAACATCGCCGCCAAAGTCGATGAGAAAATCCTCCAGCTCATGCTCGCGGGCCAACTCAGTTACTCGGTCAACGGCATATTCTTTGCCAAAGCCCCCGAAATCTAGTCCCATCCCTGTTTCCGGCAGGAAGATGGAGTGGTTCTCTCGATGAACTTTCTTCCATCCGATGTTTGATAGCGCCTCGCTTATGAGGGATTCGGAGGGAACTTGCGGATCTTCGGCCTTAAAATCCCAAAGGCGGGAAAGCGGAAGGGTGGTGGGATCAAAGAGTCCTTCCGTCAAAAAATGGAGGGTATCGCAAAGGTCGAACAAGTGAGTGTCTATCTTGTCGATTTCAACGGGGTTTCGCCCAGCTGCAGCATTGATTCGTGATATTAGGCTGTCGTCCCTGAAGCGGGAATAACGGGCCTCAAATTGGTGTACCCAATCGAGGGCGTTTTTGCGAAAGATATCGGCAGCTCCCATCGAATCCGCAGCATAGAGTATTTCACAACGGGTGCCCATGGCAGGAAACTGCAGACGAAAGAGACCGTCGGCCAAGACTTCAGGAGAAATTTTGGATGGAGCGTGCATCCTCAGAACTCCCATTGCAGACCAACGGTATATATATCCGCGTCTGGATACATCAGAGGTGAGGTCACTCCGTCACGACCTTCCATGTCGTACCTCTCGTAGGCCAAGTCTAGGTTAATGTTGTCACCTTTGAACATCGTCAGTTTTAGGCCGTAGGCGAGACTCTCCATTTTGGAAATCCGATAGTCTGCCGAATAATGGTGCGCCAACCCCCTTGGAGGAGCTCCGTCAAGGATCGTGACGTAATAATCAGCCGCCGACTGATTATAGTATCTCAGCAAGGGTCGCACTACAAGATTTTCGCCAAAACGTTGGAACCATTGCATTTCCAAAGTGTTGCCTCGAAGTCCGGAATCGTCGGCAAAGAATCGGTAACTGCCTTGCAGACTAGAACGCAGTGATTCAATGTAGCGAGTTCCCTCGACGAAGACGACGTACACATTGCGGATGTCGGGACGGTTTTCGGATTGTGGTCGGATAACATCAATCACTATATCTGGCGGGAATTCGGTTTTGTCGTAATAAAAAACGCTCTTGTAAGGATCGCTCAAATATCCCGACGGTCGGGAATACGAAAGATTCAGTGCCAGTGTAGTTTTTTGGTTAAGGATACGGTGGACGCCTAAAAGAATTTCCGGGGTCTGCTTTGTTTGGTCTCCGATGCCGCTTCCACCTTTCGCATTTGTGTCCACGGTGTCGTCGAGGTAGGAAAGTCCTGCGGTTAGCGTGAGAGTTTCTTCCGCATATTGGCGAGACAGTCGAACGGCGTAACTACGCGAAAGGTAATCGGGTTCATGGCTAAGTCCGAATTCTAAGGAAAAGTCGTATTCTCCCGNTTCTCTTNCAAGGGTTACCAANCCNGCCCGCCTTGTTTCTTCGATCGGGTCGGAAAGCCAATCGGATTCNGTTGGCGGCAAGCCTATCGGAGTCGCTCCNGACCACGTATCCACAATNCCTACGACATCNAGGTTCCATTCATCAGTTAGGGCTGTTTCCNCTTCCGCGTACCATGAGCGNACGTGAATCCTTTCCCCTTCCTCTACCCATTCGCGATACTTNGCTCGCAATGCTTTTTCGGCGGTGCTCTTTCGAGTGACCAATACCAGTAACGCGATGATCGCCAAGAGGTGTATGGCTCTAAATGCTTTCGCTCTCATTTTGCAGAAGCCTTTCGGAAGGGTAGGTTGGGGTCAAGCTTTGGAAGAACCGGCTATTTTAAGATGCTAAACTCTTAGTAACGCTTTTACGTTTACGGTAATCCTATCTTGCCAAATATCCTCTTTCTCTCAAGGAACACTTTGTTCGTTCATATGGATTCGAAAAAGCGCATATTCGTTGTCGACGACGAAGAAGATCTTACCGATCTTCTGCAATTTCAATTTAAGAGGGAGGGCTTCAAGGTGGAGACCGAGAACGATCCCTTTGTCGCCCTGAGCATAGCTCGCGACTTTGAGCCCGATTTGATCGTACTGGACGTCATGATGCCGGACCTGGATGGCTACCAATTGCTGCGCATGTTGCGATCTGATCGCAAGCTGTGTCAAGTGCCTGTGGTCATGCTAACGGCTCGAGCAGGGGTTGAAGACCGTATCAAGGGACTGGAAAGCGGCGCCGACGATTATGTGGGGAAGCCCTTCGACACTAAGGAACTGATTTTGCGAATCCACTCCATTCTTAAGCGGAGTACCAAACAAGAGCCCGAGTCTTCCGGTCGAATTGACATGGGCAACGTTACCATCGATGAAGAAGACCATTCCGTGAGCATTAACGGTAAGAGGATTCCTTTCACTACGACGGAGTTCAAGCTGCTCCAGTTTTTCCTTAAGCGAAAGGGTAGGGTGCAAACCAGAGAGAATCTTCTCGTTAGCGTTTGGAAGTTCGATACCGAGGTCGAGACCCGCACCGTAGACGTTCATATTCGCAGGTTGCGCAAAAAGATGGAGAGTGCCGACTTGGAGATCGAAACCATCCGTGGAGTGGGGTACCGCTTGGCGGAAAAAGGAAAATAAACTTCCATGTTCGTGGACATCTGGATCTTGTCGGCTATCCTTGTGGGTAGTGTTTCGGCGTTTATGGTTTTCTTCCTAAGAAGCCAATATCTGAAAAAGAAACCGAAAAAGTACTCGCTGGATGATCTGGAAAATGAAGAACTGAATCCCGACCGAGAAGTTCGCAAAGATTTCGTGGCTAACGTATCCCATGAGCTGCGTACCCCGGTAGCTATCGTAAAAGGATTCGCGGAAACTCTGGACGACAGCTACGATGAACTTTCAGGCAAGAAACGGCGAGAATTCATAGGGAAAATTCGAAAAAATTCGGATCGTCTTTGTTCCTTGGTCGAGGATCTCCTCCATTTGGCGGAACTGGAGTCTCCTTCTCATACATTGAGACCCGAACCCAGCAGTCTTTCGGTTGTTGTCCGTACCGTTGCAGACAGGTTGGGCGAGGGACTGGATCTGAATACTCACAGAATACGATTGGAGCTTGCCGAGGAACGCAAGTCGATGTCCTTCGACCCCTTGAAGGTAGAGTGTGTCGTCGAGAACCTTTTGAGCAATGCTCTTCGCTATGCCCGTGATTCATCGGAAATAATTATCAGAACGATTTTTGATGAAGAACTTAAATGGGTCCGTTGTGAAGTGCAGGACGATGGGTGCGGGATTTCCGAGAAGGACTTACCTCATCTCTTTGAGCGTTTCTACAGAGTCGACAAAGGCCGTTCTCGCAATAACGGGGGGACCGGATTGGGTTTAAGCATCGTAAAGCATATCGTGGAACTACATGGTGGAGAGGTATCCGTTCAGAGTGAACTTGATCAAGGGACTACCTTTTCCTTTAGCCTTCCTTGTGAATGTTAAGCTATCACGCTTCGACCCTAAGTTGTCCTATTGGAAATCATAGCGTTTCCTGAAATTGTAACGAAATTGTAACATTCGCTTCGCGCAATTGTCACGAAGACACGTTATTCTGGTTATGATTTTTAATCTTAACTTTACTAATTCACTCCTCTCTAACCATGTCTAAGTTTAGCTTTTTTCTAACGATCATTCTCGGCTCTTCCCTTTTCTCGCTCCATGGTGCCGACCAAGCGTTGCTCGATCTCCTGGTCAAAAAGGGTCTTTTGACCAAAGGAGAGGTCGGCGCTATCTCGGCGGAAGCTTCAGCGGATTCGCAACCACACGAAGAACAAGCACTATTGGATCTCTTGGTCAAGAAAGGGCACCTTACCCGTGCGGAGGTCGACAGCCTTGCGGAACAATCTCCAAAACAGGTTGTGGAGTCCAAGGCGAAACGGGCGGACAATCTCTCGAAAAGTGAACTAGGAGTACTCGTGGAGCCGAAAAGCAAGAAGGCCACGGAGTTGAAGTTTTCCGGCAGAATCCAAGCGCAGTGGGACGGCATAGAGTCCCACGAGGCCGACGCAGACCGTAATCACTTTTACTTTCGTCGCCTTTTTCTGGGTGGTCATGCAAAATTGGGAGAGAACTGGGGTGGGGACCTTGTTATGGATTTTGCGGCCTCGACGAATGGGGGCGGGGAGGTCTTCATCGAAGGAGCCTCCGTTTGGTACAAGGTTTCCGATGCTCTGCGCATCGACGTCGGTCAACTCAAGGTTCCCTTCGGAATGGAAGAAACCACTTCCTCTTCAAAGATAAAGGCGGTCGAACGCTCGGCGGTTAATCGACAGTTTGCAGAGACTTTGAAATTTAGTGCCCGTCACACTGGACTTTTTGCTAAGGGTGATCTCGGAGATTCGGGCTTTTCCTACGGAGCGGCCATCGTCAATTCGGGCCAAAACCACAACTCCAAGGACAGTTCCCTGAAGGACGGCCTCTATGGTTACGAAAATAACGAGTTCGCCTATTTTGGACGTCTCGCCTACACCAACGATACCTCCCCCATTAGCTACACGCTTGGAATAGCTGCGGGAGTACAACAGAATTCCCCATATGTTGACAAGGACGGCAATGCCTCGACTTTTGATCACGCATATGTGGCCTTATCCGAAAAAACCACCGCCTACAACATTTTCGGTGGCCTCGGCTACGGGGCTTTCAGCTTGGAAGCCGAGTACATGTCGGGAGAGGTCGACGCTACCGGAGGCGAACACGAGCACGATGGTTATTTCGTACAGGCGTCCTACTTGTTTAGCAATGCGCTTAAGGGCGACTGGGAACTCGTTTACGGTTACTCGGAGGTTGCGGGCGAAGGCGGTGATGAACTCGTCAGCGCGAAGGAAATCATTCGTCGCGCCAATATTTCCTCTGACTTCGATGAGGTAAACGAATTCGAGCAACACTATTTGGGCGTGAATTACCTTTTCAATAGTCACGACGCCAAGCTAATGCTCGGCTACGAGATGAACGAAGCCAAAGACGTCGTTTTGGGTAATCGAGACTTCGACGGTTTGCGTGCTCGATTGCAATTGCTCTTTTAGCTCTTATCACGGTCACAAAAATTAACAAATTCTAAACTAAAAAAATGCAGCATATTGACATTTGGGAATTCGTAATTGGCTTTCTTTACGTTTTAGGTGGCTTGGGAATCTTCCTCTTTGGGATGAGAGTGATGAGCGAAGGTATCCAGAAAGTGGCGGGAGATGGCATGCGCCGGATAATGGCAACGATGACCCAGAATCGTTTCTTCGGACTCATGACGGGACTCTTGGTCACTTGTCTTGTCCAGTCCTCCTCCGCTACTACAGTTATGGTGGTGAGTTTTGTGAATGCTCAGCTCCTTACCTTGATGGAGTCGATTGGAGTCATCATGGGTGCGAATTTAGGCACTACTTTGACAGGTTGGATTATTGCAACCATCGGGAAATTCAGCCTCTCCAAGCTCGCTTTGCCTATAATCGGTGTCGGATTGCCAATGATTTTTGCCAGCAAGCCCGTTTTCAAAAACCTTGGAGAGGTATTGGTCGGGTTTGGTTTGCTCTTCTTCGGCCTAAGCGAATTGAAGGATGCAGTGCCCGACGTTAAATCTCTTCTTAAGAGTTCTGAACTGAAAGACCAACTCCTCGTGCAGGAGATTCAGTCTTTTGTAGAGAAATTGAACAGTTTCGGTTTCGGTTCCGTTCTAATCTTCCTTGTCATCGGCATTCTTTTGACTCTTCTCGTTCAATCGTCTTCCGCTGCTATGGGCATTACGATTATTGTGGCCATCAATGGTTGGATTAATTTCGAGATTGCCGCGGCCATCGTGTTGGGTGAAAACATCGGGACGACGGTTACGGCATGGCTGGCTTCTTTGGGAGCCAATTTGAATGCAAAGCGAGCGGCTAGAGCCCATCTTCTTTTTAATTTGACAGGGGTCTGTTGGATGTTGGTTTTATTCTATCCTTTCATCGGCATGGTCGACGAAATCATGCCAGGCGCTATTTATCAGAATGATGTCACTAAGGAGGAATTGGCCAACTATCGTGAAGCTCATTTGCAAGAAGGTGATGGACTTGAAGATGGAAAAGCGAGGAAGGCAATTGTCGACGTTAACATTCCCCTTCACCTTTCCTTATTCCATACACTTTTCAATCTTTGTAATATCTGCTTGCTAATTGGCTTTGCGCCTCATTTGGGTAGATTGGCCGAGAAGATGGTGAAACCGCGGAAACGAACGGATAAGGATCCTGTTCCCGGTAGTCTCGCATCGATTCACTACGAAGGGTCGGGTTTGTTGCCGAAGACCGGAGAACTTAACCTTGCATTGGTCGAGGCGGAGGTGGATCGTTTGGCCGCAGTGACTCGCTATATGTTCGAAGGTTTCGTCGACGTATTCGAACACCCCGAGGAGGATAGGGGCAAATTGATCAATGAGCTTAACGAATTAGAGGATAAGTGCGATGAGCTTACTTTTGAAATCACTCAAACGCTTATTCACTGCACAACGGAAAGTCTGGCTGGAGAAAGTGCTTTGCATGTGACCTCTCTTCTTCGGGTAACTGCCGAATTGGAGGACATCGGTGACTGTTGCCACCGCTTGGTCCAATTGGCCCATCGGAAATACCGTAAGCAGCGAATTCTGCCTGAAGAAACAAAGAAGGAAATAAAGATTTTCTCGGAACAGATTCTCGACTTCATGGAGCTTTACCAGACCCATTTGAAGGATAAGACAGTCCTTCCGGAGATGGAGGTGGCGGAGCAAATCGAGCAGCGTATCGACGCTTCCAGAAAGATGCTTCGCAAGAGTGCCGTCAAGCGCATGAAAGAGTCCGAAAACGTGAAGGCGGAGATGATCTACGTGGATATTCTAAACGAGATGGAAAGGATCGGCAACGATGCCCTTAACATCGTTCACGCTCTCAATCATGTTGTCTGACGAATCACCGGTAGTCGAATTGGCGAAGCCTCATTTGACGGAGGGTATCCATTGATCGATTTTAGCTTTGATTAGATCGCGGATTTCGCGAGTTCTGTTAAGTTTTTCTTCTTTCGTTCCTTGTAAGCCGGATGGATCGGAGAACCCCCAATGCAATCTTGTGGTTACTCCTGGAAAGGTCGGGCATCGTTCCGCGGACGTTTCGTCGCAGACTGTGATCACATAGTCGAACTCTTCACCTCTAGGTATGAAGCGCTCGACGGAGTCGCAAGTGTTGTTCGAAATATCCAATCCCACTTCCAGCATGGCTTCGGCAACGATTGGGTTTAGGGTTCCCGGTTCAATGCCGGCACTCTCGGCAGTGAATTTTCCACTGCCTAATTTATTCAGAAAAGCTTCCGCCATTTGAGAACGAGCGCTGTTGTGAATGCATACGAAGAGAACTTTTTGCATATTCTTACTTCAAAGTAAACTTGGCCGAATCGTCAAGTAACTGTGCGTAAAAAATTCAACGCCCATTCCATATCGGATAGGCAATTTTGGCATTTAGGGGTGACAAATCGAACGTTTTTCCACCATCCGGCTTGCCAATGCCGACCGGTTTCGTTGCCATGGTCGCTCTATTTATGTCTTTTTTGGAAGTAAGAGATCTGCGAAAAAGTTTTGTTTCTCCTGAAGGTGGACATGGTCTTGTGGTGGATGTGGAAAATTTTTCAATCGCCGAAGGTGAACTTTGCGGTATGCGAGGAGAAAGCGGCTCGGGGAAGACGACCTTTCTACACCTCTTGGCCGGAATTCTTAGGCCGGATAGCGGCTCAATTGTTCTCGACGGGAGTGAAGTTTCCAAATTGACCGAGTCGGCTCGTGATTATCTCCGAGCCTCCTCTATAGGTTACGTCTTTCAGTCATTTAACCTGCTCCAAGGTTTCTCCTGTCTCGAAAACGTTCTGCTGGCAATGGCTTTTGCCGACAATTCGGACGAGAGCAGGGCCAAGGAATTGCTGGACAGGGTGGGTTTGTGCCATCGTCTAAATCATTATCCAAGCCAGCTATCAATAGGTCAGCAGCAGCGTGTGGCCCTCGCCCGAGCCTTGGCCAACCGCCCGAAGCTTGTTTTGGCTGATGAGCCCACGGGAAACCTCGACCCTGCCAATGCCCGAATTGCCTTGAATCTTCTTCGAGAGCTTTGTGTCGACGTCGGGGCCGCTCTTCTCCTCGTTAGTCACGATGAGAAAGTTGTAAGTGGCTTTGACAAGAATTTTGATTGGAAAGATCTCAACCGAGCTTTTGCTCAGGCGATGAAGGAATAGCATGATGTTTTTTTCGGGCCCATGGGTAATCCTCTTCCTTGCTCTTCGCGGTTTACGGCAATATGCCTTTTCCACAATAGTGGCATCGCTTGCGATAGCTTTGGCGGGTGGCCTGTTTGTTGGTACTTGGAAAATCAAGGAGGAAGCGAAAAACGCATTTTCCCGTTCCGCCGGAGGCTATGATGCGGTCCTCGGGGCAAGGGGTTCGAAGTTGCAACTTGTTCTCAACGCGCTCTTTCATCTGGAAGCATCTCCAGGAAATCTTTCGTGGGAGCAATATGAGCTCATTCGCGATACTCGAGGCGTGAGCGAAGCCTATCCGATTGCCGTAGGCGACAACTATCATGGCTTTCGTCTTGTCGGAACACTTTCCGAGATGTTCAAAAAACATGAGTGGAGAAAGGGTAGAAAGTATATGGCTCAACCCGGCGGTCGTTTTTTTACCGACAATGCCAAAGAGGCTCTCGTCGGGGGTTTTGTCGCTCGAAAGCTTGGATTGAAGGTCGGTGATACTTTCCACCCTTACCACGGCCTTATCTTTAAGGAAGAGGCTAAGCATAAGGATATTTACGTCGTAGTTGGTATTCTAGAGGCTACCGGAACACCAGCTGACAAAGTGATTTGGATTCCGATTAAGGGCATTCAACTGATGGACGGTCACGACCCAAAGACCGCTACCGACGTTAGTGCCGTTCTCCTAAACCTCAAGGGCTCCGCCGGTTTCATGCTAGATATGAAGTACAACAAACAAGGCAACGTAGCCACACTCGCATGGCCGG
>PCBO01000041.1 GCA_002730975.1 Opitutia bacterium | reverse complement strand
ATGATCATCTTTTTCGGAACGACGGATCTCGATTTACGGATGTCAGTGACGAGGTGGGAATGCTTGGAACCGACCAAGGTCTTTCCGCTTCTTGGTTTGATTATGACGACGATGGTTTTCCCGACCTCTACGTAGCCAATGACTTTTTCGGTCCCGATCGTCTTTATCATAATAAGGGAAATGGTGGTTTTGAGGAAGTTGTTCGTGACGTGTTGCCCCATACTCCTTGGTTTTCCATGGGGACCGACGTTGCCGACGTAAACAACGATGGTCTGTTCGACTTGATGGGGTCGGATATGGCCGGCTCAGGTCACTATAAATCCAAAATCGGCATGGGGGATATGGAGAAAAGCAGTTGGTTTCTAACCACTTCGCGTCCGCCTCAATACATGCGCAACGCCCTCTACCTTAATGCGGGCATGGGTCGTTTCCTTGAGGTGGCTCAACTCGCGGGTCTAGCGAACACGGATTGGACATGGTCTCTCAAATTTGCCGATCTAGACAACGATGGTCGAATCGATCTCTTTGGGACTAATGGAATGACCCATGATCAAACAAATTCCGATCTAGTGGCTCAAGCCGAGTCCATAGATACGTTGGCTGAAAAAGCAGCTTTCTGGCAAAAGACCCCTCCCAAGCGCGATCGCAATTTTGCCTTTCGCAATCTAGGTGATCTTCGCTTTGCATCGGTCGGCGCGAAATGGGGGCTCGACTTCAACGGGGTTAGTTACGGCACGGCCATCGCCGATTTTGACGGCGATGGAGATCTCGATCTTGCAGTAGCGTCTCTAGAGGATCCGGTTCGTCTCTACCGCAACGAGTCAAAAAACGGTCACCTGATAAAAATTCGTTTAAAAGGTAGGAAGCGAAACAGTCACGGAATTGGTGCCAAGGTTACGATTGAAACGGAAGCGGGAATCCAAGCTCGATACCTTAACTCTTGCCAAGGCTATGCATCGGCAAACGAGCCGGTCATTCACTTCGGAGTGGGAGAGGCAAAGGTGATCAAACGACTTACGGTCCGTTGGCCCTTGGGATTTACGCAAACCTTTGAGAATCTTCCGGTGGATAAGTTTTTTGTTATTTCCGAGCCACTCGAAGCCAAACCTTCTCCTTCTTCACCGGAATCTTTGTCTCTGCTGGTTGCCTCCAGCGCTTTGTCCACCATTCACCACAAAGAAAATAATTTCGATGACTTCAAACTTCAACCTCTCCTGCCTCATCGCCTTTCTCGCTTAGGACCCGGTATTGCTTGGGGAGACGTCGATTCCGATGGAGATGAGGATATTTTTATTGGCGGAGCCTCAGGGCAGCCTTCCGTCCTTACACTTAACGATGGCAACGGAACTTTTACTCAAAAGAAATTACCTTATTTCGAGAACGAACAACTTCTTCCCTTCGAGGATATGGGAGCTTTGTTTCTGGACGCTGATTCCGATGGTGATCTTGATCTATATGTCGTTAGTGGCGGTTTTGATCCTCGACCCAAAGCTCTTTACCTTAGGGATCGTCTTTATCTTAACGATGGAAAGGCAAACTTGACTCTAGACTTGGACGGCACTGCCAACATCCGAGATAGCGGAGGCCCCGTCGCTGCTGCAGATTTCGATCGGGATGGAGATCTTGACCTGTTCGTCGGCGGACGAGTGGTTCGTGGACGTTATCCGATTACCCCGAACAGCCGACTCCTGCGAAACGACAACGGAAAGTTTGTGGATGTTACCGAGGTTCTTGCTGTCGGTCTTGGAACTACGGGTTTGGTTACGGGAGCCCTGTGGAGTGATTTCGATGGAGACGGTTGGCTCGACCTTTTGGTGACTCACGAATGGGGTCCCGTTGGCGTGTGGAAGAACTCGGGAGGCAAGCTTGCCAGCGTTTCCGGTGCGGTCGGCACTGCCGAACTGCTGGGTTGGTGGACGGGTATTGCCGCTGCCGATATAGATGAGGACGGCGATATGGACTACGCCCTAGGGAACCTTGGCCTCAATTCAAAATATCACGCCTCCAAGGAAAAACCTTACTTGGCTTATTTTGGCGACTTGGATGGTTCCGGAGTTCCCCGATTTGTGGAAGCCTGTCACGAGGGGAATTCACTTTTCCCTGTTCGCGGGAAAAGTTGCTCCACTCATGCCATGCCTTCATTAGCCAAAAGGTTCTCGACTTTCCATGCATTTGCTTCTGCCAAGTTCCATGATATTTATGCTCCAAGTCGATTGAAGTCTGCTCTCCGACTTGAAATCAACGAACTTGCTTCAGGTTGTCTCATCAACGACGGCAAAGGTCATTTGACTTTCCGTCCCTTTCCTAGAATCGCACAAGCCTCAACTGTCTTCGGCATCGCCTTTGGAGACATCGATTCCGATGGGCACCAAGATCTAGTGCTTGCCCAAAACTTTTTCTCCCCGCAACCTGAAACCGGGCGAATTGACGGCGGTCTAGGTCAAGTCATTCTCGGGAAAGGAGACGGCACCTTCAAGCCCCTCCGTTTAGATCAAAGTGGCTTTCTTCTACCCGGCGACGCCAAGGCTCTCGCTCTCACCGACCTCAACGGTGATGCTCGACCTGAAGTTGTTGCTACAGTGAATTCTTCTAGTCCAAAGGTTTTTCTAAATAGGGTTGCCTCGGGCAAGCCCCTTGCCATTCGTCTCACTGGCCCAAAAGGAAACCTTCGTGGAATTGGTTCTCGAGTTGCCCTTCATTTGAAAAGCGGAAAATCCTTAGTGGGTGAAATTGCATCTGGTAACAGCTATCTAACCGGTGCTTCTCCCATGCTCTTTTTAGCTATTCCGGAGGGAGAAGAGGCGATAGGAATTACTGTTCGTTCTCCACTGGGCAAGATTTCCAAGCATGAAGTTCCCTCAGGGGTTTCTGAATTAGCTCTCCAATTGGATTGAATTTCCCCTTCATTTCGGCGGGAGATTTAGTTGGAAATACTCGCAGGCGTTTTGATAGCAAATCCGCTGGACGATGACG
Organism: Opitutia bacterium; assembly: GCA_002730975.1. Lineage (GTDB taxonomy): Bacteria > Verrucomicrobiota > Verrucomicrobiia > Opitutales > Seribacteraceae. The sequence goes on along the minus strand of PCBO01000041.1, from coordinate 54,078 downwards.
CCGATCATTTCTGGTTCGTTCGGTACGAAACCGTCCTTCATCCAGCATCCCAGAAGGTTGCAAAGAATCCTTCGGAAATACTCGTGGCGAGGGAATGAAAGGAAAGATCGCGAGTCGGTTAGCATTCCCACAAAACGCGAAAGCAAACCCAAGTTGGCCAGGGTCTTGAGCTGCTCCTCCATCCCATCCCTCTGGTCGAGGTGCCACCATCCGGAGCCAAACTGCATTTTTCCGGGAAGCCCACCTTGGAAATTACCCAGCATGGTGGCCACCGTGAAGTTGTCCGACGGGTTGTTGTTGTAGACGATGGTCTTGGGAAGCGAGTTCTCACTGTCCAGTCGGTCTAGGAAATGGGACATCCTTTCTGCTTGCGGCCAATCACCGATCGAGTCGCTACCAGCATCGGGTCCGAAGGCTTGCATCAGTCTGCTTGAATTGTTGCGCAAAGGCCCGAGGTGGACTTGCATGGTCCATCCCTTCTCGGCATAAAGCCTAGCCAGACGGAGCATCACGAAGGCTCCGAAGGTTTCCTCTTCTTCTCGACTCGAGTCCTTGCCATCTAGTGCATTTTGGAAAACTCGGCTCGCATCGTCGTCGCTTGGGAAATCGCAAAAGAAGTAGGGGAAGCTATGGTCGGAAATGCGGGATCCGAGTTCATGGAAATCATCGACCCTTTGGCCGAGTGCGGCGATAAAGTCGTCCAGATCGGTGATGGAAAGCCCAGTGGTGCCCTCGAGTTTTTGCAACCATTGGCAAAATGCTTTGGCGTCGCCTATGCCCCACGCCTTGTCCGGCCGGAAGGTCGGGTAGACTGCGGTCTCGATTTCCGGGTTTTGCCTAATCGCTTCATGATGGTCGGTCGGGTCGGCCGGGTCATCGGTCGTGCAGAGTCCCTTGACTTGAAAGCGTCTCAACATGCCTCGGGCGGAAAAGGAAGGGTCGGCCAGATGCTCGTTGGCCCGCTCCCAAATCTCCTCTGCGGTATCTGGACCGAGCAGCAGGTCGATCCCGAAGCAACGCTTCAGTTCGAGATGAGTCCAGTGGTAAAGGGGGTTGCCGAGGGTATGGGGGAGGGTAGCCGCCCAAGCCAGATATTTTTCCTTTGCGTTCCCGTCTCCCGTGACGAGCTCCTCGCTCGTGCCGTTCGCCCGCATCGCCCGCCACTTGTAATGGTCTCCTTCGAGCCAAATTTCGGAGAGGTTGGAAAACCTGCGATTCTCTGCAATTTCTTCAGGCGGTAGATGGTTGTGGAAGTCGAGGATCGGTTCGTCCTCTGCATATTCGTGGTAAAGGGTGACCGCTTCGTCGCCAGTCAGCAGGAAGTCTTCGTTAATGAAGCTCATGAGGGAGTTGTTTGTAAACGGGGTTGTTCAGTTGATCTTGATTCTGAGCTTCTTAACTTCGCCGGGGAAGGGGAAGGAATCCTTGTAGAGCCCGACGGTTCCACCTTCGTCTCGTCCCACTTGAAGGCCGTCGACCGGCATCTCCGAAACCAGTCCCGCAAGCTTCCCCTCGCCGATTACCTGTTTGTCATCGAAAAATTTGACTTCCCCATTTTTGTGTACTTGTACGAGGCCTTTTCTAATTTTGCTCTCTAGAGGGCTCGTTGCCTTCACGACCGAAAATTTTCCGTTGCGACAAACTCCGAAGTGCAGGCGGTCGTCCTCCAGGTAGAGGACCCATCCGTGGGCATCCCCGCCTTGGGCTACCAGCACGCCGTCACCTTCACCTTGGTATTGGGCTTCCACCTCGAAGGCCTTGTTCGCGATCATGGGGGCGTTCTCCATGTCGAGCAGATCCTTTTCCTTCAAATTAAAAGTTTTTTTCTTGCTTCCCTTCTTCTTGGCATTTCCGCCCCATGGCCATGGTTTGGCCTTGGCCTCCACTGCCCAGGCTTCCCAGAGCCCAGCCATCTCCTTGGCTCGGTGCGCGTGCTTTTCGCTCAAGTCGTTCAATTCCGTCCGGTCCTGTTCTAGATCGTAAAGTTCCCAAGGTCCATTGGAACCCTTGGCCACCAGCTTCCATTTTCCGATTCGGATGGCCCGGTTGCCCTCGTGCTCCCAAAAAATAGGGTTCTTGCGCTCGATTTTCTTACCCGTGAAAGCGGCTGCGATCGAGACTCCCTGCAAAGGGACGATAACCTGATCCTTGACCTGCTCGGGGTAGGTTGCCTTGCCCAGGTCCGCGCAAGTAGCCATCAAGTCGATCAAGTGGGCGGGTTGAGAATCCATTTTCCCGTGGAGCTTCTCGTCGATCCCTTTGGGCCAATGGGCGACCAAAGGGGAGCTGATCCCGCCCTCGTGTACCCAGTGCTTGTATTGGCGGAAAGGAGTGTTGCTCGCGTTAGCCCAGGACAGACCGTAGCCATGATAAGTGTCGGCTCCGCCTGTCATGACCTCGGTTCCCTGCTTGAGCACTATTCCCTCGCGGGTGCGCTTGGGAATCATGTCGACCTGCAAATCGGTTGCCTTCATCGGTTTCAACTGGTCCGGGTCCTTGTCCTTGTACTGGATGCCCTGGCGCCTGCCCATGCCTTCCGCGCAACCTCCATTGTCGGCGAGGAACAGAATCAGGGTGTCGTCCATAACATTTTTTTTCTCCAGAGCCCTGATTACCCGTCCGAGCCCTTGGTCGAGTCGGTCGACCATCGCGGCGTAAGTCTCCATCAGGCGGATCTCCCATTCCTTGTTTGGGGCGTCATTCCAAGCAGTTCCGTCCCGTGGGGACAACTTCCACTTTTTGTCAATTAGACCCATTTTCAATTGTCGCTTGTAACGGGCCTTGCGCATGACTTCCCAACCTTCGTCGTAGTGGCCCTTGTACTTCTTGATATCCGCGGGGAGGGCGTGCATTGGCCAATGAGGTGCCGTGTGCGCGACATAAAGAAAAAACGGGTTCTTTCCCTTGTGCTCGGTTATGAACTTGGCCGCATTATCATTAATCGCGTCCGTGTAGTAGAAAGTCTTGGGCTTGTACTCGGGGTCGGCGAAGGGGGAGATCAAGGTATTGTTCCGGGTCAGGGAATTCGGATCGAAGAAACTACCGGCCCCGTGAATGGTTCCGTAAAATCGGTCGAATCCGCGTTGCCTTGGCCAGTTGTCCTGGGAGTCACCCAGGTGAATCTTCGGAGTGACATGCCACTTTCCCGACATATAGGTCGAGTAATCCGCCGTTTTCATAACCTCCGCTACAGTCCTGACGTTTTTTCCCAGATCACCCCGGTAGCCGGGCAGGTTCCGATTGTTCATCATGTGCCCGATCCCCGCCTGGTGCGGATAGGTGCCTGTGAGCAGGCTTGCCCGGGTGGGGCAGCAGCGGCCCGTGTTGTAAAACTGTGTGAACCGCAAGCCGTTCTTTGCCAGACGGTTTAGGTTGGGGGTTTCGATCTCGCTGCCATAGCAGCCTATGTCCGACCAGCCCATGTCATCGGCCATGATGATAATGACATTTGGTCGAGAAGCTGACCAGGCAAGGATAGATGCAGTTAATGGTGCGGCAAATGCCAAGATGATTCGAATCATGAGTTTCATTCTTGTTTTAGGTTCGTGGCAATGGGCTTTTCGCTTGCCTGAATGGTTGAAATATTATTGGAATTATTCTTTGCTTCCAGTGGGGCGCGGTAGCCAAGTGGTAAGGCCGAGGACTGCAAATCCTTTATCGCGAGTTCGATTCTCGCCCGCGCCTCCAATTATCCTTTTGAGGACTCTATTTTTGTTCGATCGCTTTTTTGATGGAAGCGATTACTTCCGGGGAATCTGGTTGCTGGCCAGGTTTGAAACGCTTGATAGGTGTACCGTCTCGCCCAATCAAAAACTTTCCGAAGTTCCATTCGACGTTACCCGGGAAGGCTCCCTTGTCGCCAGTAAGTCGAGAGTAGAGTTCGTGCTGCTTTGGACCTTTCTTGACCACTACTTTGTCGAACATGGGAAAGGTGACGTCGAAGCGGGACTTGCAGAACTTCTTGATTTCTTCGTTCCCGCCGGGTTCTTGTCCGCCGAAGTCGTTGCAAGGAAAGCCGAGGACGGTGAAACCCTTGCCCTTGTATTTACGGTGAACGGCTTCCAACTGCTTGTATTGTTTAGTCAGCCCGCATTGTGACGCTACGTTCACAACAAGCAGAACCTTTCCTTTATAGTCTCCGATGTAAGATTTTTCTCCATCGATGGTCGTGATCTTTACGTCGTGTAATCCGACGGCTGGCTTGGAAACCTTCTTTGCTCCGGAAGCGAAACCACAGGCGAAAATTAACGTTAGAGTAAGAATTAGGATTTTTTGCATGTTCGTTTAATGGATTTAAGATTAAACAATGAACCTAAAGTCTTGAATTCGGCAAGAGGTAAGATTAAACGCAGGCAATTATCCGTATCCAAGGCTTTTCCATCGATTGAGCTGTTTTCGATTGCTGATCTACCGGATTCAAGTTTGTATTAATATCTCCTATGCTTGGCGTTCGGCAGGCTGCCTTGTCCCATTTAACCTATTCAGAGAGATTTCACTTTCGCACATGAGCTCATGAGCGAGAACCTACAAAAGGATAATCCTGTGGCGCCGGAAGGCGTGCATCGATTTGAGACCGAAGAGTCCGGCGTGGATCCTTCTCTTGCCTCGCGCCTTTCCGATGCCATCGAAAGCAAGACCGAAGACGACGTTCGGGCCTGCGTTTCCGATGTTCACAATGCCGACCTCGCCGACTTGATCGGCCTTTTGCCGCGATCTCAACGACATCGTTTGCTGAGAATCCTTCGTGTGGATCTCGATCCCGACTTACTTTTGGAGTTGGACGTTTCCATTCGGCTCGAGTTGGCCGACGTTTTGTCTCCCAAGGAAATGGCGGAGGCCATTACGGAAATGGAGTCCGACGAGGCCGTACAGGTGTTGGAGGATCTCGAGAAGGATGAACTATCCGATGTCTTGCGCGAGGTTTCCGCCGAGGATCGCGAGGAAATCGAACTGGGGCTCCACTACCCCGAGGACACCGCCGGCCGCCGAATGCAGGTGGAGGTGGTCACGGTGGCTACCGATTGGTCGGTTGGTCAGACCATTGACTATCTTCGTACCGAGGCCGATTTGCCCGACGAGTTTTTTGACGTTTTCGTGTTAGACGACGCCCGCCGACCCGCGGGAGTCATTTCCTTGTCCCGCATTTTGCGTTCGCCCAGGTCCACGGCCATGAGTGAAATCGTGGACGAGACGCAAGTCATCGTTCCTGCCGACATGGAGCAGGAGGAAGTCGCTTTACAGTTCGAGAAGTACGACCTCACCACTGCGGGGGTGGTGGATGATGACGGAAAACTTCTCGGCATGATTACGGTGGACGACGTCATGGAGGTGGCTCGCGAGGAGTTCGAGGAGGACGTCTTGCACTTGGGCGGGGTGGGGGAGGAAGCGATCAGTGACTCGGTCTTGACTGCAAGCCGCAAGCGTTTCGCATGGTTGTTGGTAAACCTCGGGACGGCGATTTCGGCATCTTTGGTAATCTATCTTTTCAAAGGCACTCTCGAGCACATGGTGGCGCTTGCCGTACTTATGCCGATTGTTGCCTCTATGGGAGGCAATGCGGGAACGCAAACGCTCACCATTACCGTTCGAGCTCTCGCTACCAAAGAGCTCACGCCCTTTAATTCCCTGCGGGCCGTCCGCAAGGAGTTGGTTGTTTGTACCCTCAATGGCTGTCTTTTCGCCCTACTAGCGGGATTTGGAGCGACCTATTGGTTCGACGATCTTGTTCTCGGTGGAGTGATTGGCGGAGCCATGGTGATCAACATGATGGTAGCGGGCGTTTCGGGTGCTTTTTTGCCTATCTTTTTCGAGCGGATCGGCATAGATCCTGCAGTGGCATCCGGCGTTTTTGTTACTACTGTTACCGACGTCGTGGGCTTCTTCGCCTTTTTGGGTTTGGCGACACTCGTTTTTCTTTAAGTCTCACTTTTAAAACATAATGGCTCGCGTACTCGTTACAGGATCCGGCGGTTGCATTGGCACTGCCGCCGTAGATTGGCTTCTTGAGGAAGGGGCGGAAGAAGTCATCGGTTTCAACCGAAGTCATCCATTCTCAATTGAAGGTCGAAACCCTCGTCTTTCTTTCTTTACCGGAGACATCACCGACTATTCTAGACTGCGTGAAGTTGTCTGCGAACTTCAACCCAGCCACGTCCTCCACCTCGCCGCCCTTCAAACTCCTGACTGTCGCGACTATCCTATGCGGGGAATGGAAGTGAATCTTATCGGGACGGCCAACCTTTTTCGAGCTTGTTCCGAAGAATTGAAAAAACCTCTCCAGCGCTTTGTTTTTGCCAGTTCCGGAGCCGTGTACGGTCCCCGTTCACTCTACGGGCCGAAAGGCGTTTGCCCGGAGGACCCCTACCAGCCCTTCAACCTATACGGATATTGGAAAATAGCGGGCGAGGGCATGGCTCAGGCTTTCCATAAGGCAACGGGCGCGCCGACTGTATCCCTTCGGCTCGCCACGACCTATGGGCCCGGACGCGATCGTGGTTTCACTGCGGCGGGCACTCATGCTCTCAAGGCCGTGGCTCTGAGCTTACCCTTTGAGGTGCCTTACAAAGGGCACGAGCATTACCATTTTTCGCCTGATGTCGGAGCCGGCTTCGGGTGCGCCGTTCTTCATCCATTTTCCGGCTATGGAGCCTTTAACCTTCGTGGGCAAAGCCAACGAATCGAAGCCTTCTTGGAACTGCTTCGTCAGACTGCCTCCGATCGCGGCTTGTCCGAGCGATTCAAGGTCTCGATTTCTCCCGATGCAGAGGAGACTCCTTTCGTATATGATCTCAACGACGACTCGGCTGTTTCAGCCTTTCCTCACATGCCCCTTACGGATCTGCGGCAAGGAATTTCGGATTCCCTCGATTTCTTTACCGGTGCCGCCGAGAGAGAAGAAATCTCGGCAGCTGATTTAGCCTGACTTAAAGTTTTTTCAAAAAATGCAGCTGCCATTTGAAGCTTTTAATTATTTGGTATAAGTATTGATATCATCTAATTGAACCTATGTACACCAACTTGATTTCCTTCGTCTTCATCCTCAGTGTTTCCGGTACGGGCGTCTGACTCCTCACCCAAGTATAAGGGCCGAACTGAGGATCAGGATGCTTCTTCGTTTGCTTGAAGTTCTTCTTCGTTGTTTGCTTTGGCTACGGGTGGAATTGCCGAGAGATTTTCTTCCGGCTTGGCGGGTTCGGGTTTTTCATCATCCGCTTCCACTTCTTCCCTAATCTTTTCCACCAGATCGAGTGCATCGTTCCGACGTCTCAGGGAACGTTCTTGAAACTTGGCGATCTGGACAAGGGAATCGGCTCCATCAAAAATTGCGTTAGCCAAGTGGTTCACCAGCAAGGCCGGGACAACACCGCCCAAGGCTCCCATCAGAATAAAGGCCAGCACGATCTCCTGTTCACGGTCGGTACCAAGCAAGGCCCCCAGACCTGCGCAGGCCACGACCGTCACGACGGAGGTGACCAGACTGAAAGCCCTTCCCGTTGCATAGCCCGTGTTGCGGCGAATCGCTTCGAGGACATCTCGGGATCTTTTGTTTTTTCCCATAAAACTTATTTTCTTCGCCTTTCCTTTATCAAGCAAGAGGAAAGGGGTTTACCGCGATGCCTTTCCTCTTGGTTCTAGACCCTTGTTTTTTTCCTCTTAGCTTGAAGTCTCCATTGATTGAAAATTTTTAAAAATAGTCGGGACGAATGGATTTGAAGCAGCGACCTCTGCGTCTAGACCGTTGAACAGTTTCTCACCTTCCTCGCCGCGCAAACTTGGATTATGCATGACTATTGCCTCTGAGGTGATATCTTCTTGTCCTCGGGACAATTCGTATCTTTTTTGTCGGTATAACTGGGCTTGTATAGTGGCGATTCTCGGGAGATTACTCCGATTCGGACTACACTTTGGCCTTTGTTTCTCCGTTTTGATATTTTGCGCGGCCAAGCTCCTTCCCGTCATCGTTGTAGCGAACAAGGAAACCGTTCCCGTCGAATGAGTTGCTTACGGGACACCTTTCTCCATCGGGTTTCCATACAACTGAGGTGATGAGCTTGCCAGCATTGAAATTCCCTTCATCTCTTCTTCTGCGCCTCTTCCCCCCACACAACCGTCAGCAGGGCGATGAACATAAAGGCAAGTAACTTATTCATTGTCTCAACCCCAAAACCAAGGCCGAGACTCGTCAACCACTTTGGGCAAGACGATGCGAGATGAACATCAGTCGTTCACCCATTCGCCGTTCATATAGCTTGAGCGAAGATATTCCTTTCCACCTTGATCGTACGAAACTGTAAGCCCACTACCGTTCACGACATTGGTCTCGGGACACTTAATGCCGTCCGGCTTCCAAACGAGAATTTGTAGCACTTTACCATCCTTGAAGCTGGTTTCCTCCATCTTCTTTCCATTCCGATACCACTGGAACCATGAGCCGTTCTCCTTGCCGTCCTTATATTGGGCCAAGTAGAATATTTTGCCATCATCGTATGTGCTCTTCACCCATCCCGTGTAAGGATTTTGTTGCCCTGGAGCGTGCAAGATTTCATCGCAGCAGTCTCCTTTGGCATTAAGTTTGTCCTCATCAATCGCCTCAGCGATGATTCGATTGCGGGTCTCGTTGTCATCCAAGTCAATCGTCTCTACAGGCGAATGATTGGATGCGGGGGGACCATCGCAACCCGGCTCATCCCCACACCCCGTCACAAGCAGGGTGAGGAACATAAAGGCAAGTAGCTTTTTCATACCTCCATCCAACACTCGCAGCCGTTTGGGTCAAGCAGGGAGAGTTTGGCTACGCCTTCGGGCTGCTTTAGAATTTGACGATCTTGCCATCCTTGTAGGTTTTGCGACCTTTTTCGTCCCGTTAAATCTAAGTACCCGAAAAACTTATTTCTTGAAGTGAAGTGTGAATTGCCACTTCACTGGGTCAGTAGAGATTTTCTTGGGGTTCGCCTTTTTTTCAGTCCAGCCAGAAGGAATTTTACTCCTAGCTTTGGCATATGCTTATGTCTCGGTCTTACCAGTTCCGTAAATGGTTTTATAACGAGTTGCCGGTTTAGCTTCGGCTTTCAGTGCCAAGGTCCCCCCTGTGGGATGTTGGATGCGAATCCGAATGCAAAGACAGAAAGAAGAGCGATTTTTACGGTTTATAAGCTTTTTCGGGGAGGTCGGTTATTGCTTCTAGCTTCCCTTTTTTTCAATGGATGCGGTTCACCTCATTGGTTGCAATATACGATATTCCATAAAATACCTTCTCCCCGTTGTCTGCATTCAAGCAAGTTCTTTCCATTCACCATCCCTGCTCGGTGTGATGCACTTACTCATTTGAAACCTTTCGCACTTCCCTTACTCCCGAAGCTAAGGTCGAAGCACCCTCAGACGAAGAACGTGCTTGGGCATTAAGAAGTAATAGGATACAAGGCTTTAAGACCAAAGAGTCCTTACTCAAAGGGTTAAGCCAATCTGAGGTCCAAGCCCTGCAGGTTTTCCTGTAGGGCTTTTTTGTGCCACCTTATTAAACTAATCAGCTATCCTCTGAGTCTGTTGAAATATGACCGATGTGCTGTTTTTCTCTCGTTTATTTTACAGACTATTTTATTTCCTGATTACGGGACCTTTAGGAGCTTTCTTCCTATTTAATGTTTCCAACGGAGAAGGTTTACCTAACGATACTGGTCGTAGTCGCCGGATTGGTTCTCACTGGTGGTTCTTTATTCACCGCTTACGAGATTTTCCAAATTTTGTGTGCCTGACCGAAAAGGTTTAGAGACCTGAAATTAATGAACCTCAAGAATTGACTTCTGGAGCGGGCGGCAAGCTTTCAAATCTCTCCCCGCGATGTATGGTGGCCAAACAGTCTTGGCTCACATGTCCGGTCAACTGAATCAGCCGTTTTACCTTCGACGATGATCTAACCTCTTCTCGGCATTTGGAACGACTAATCGGTTGTAGGTTGAAAGGATTGACGTTAGGATTGTGGACGGGTGCAGGTTTGCGGGATGAGTGAAGAAGGCGATGCAAAACCCAAAAGGAGCAATCGGGTCCCATACCAACCAAACTCCTCGACCTCCGCCGATGGCACTTACGTTGTCTCAAGATTCCGAATGCCTGAATTGATCATTGGTTGATAGGGTTGACGTCAGGGTAGGTAAGAGAAGAGGTTTCAATTTATTCTTTTCCTCAACAAATCAATCAAAGGAACAAATATGCAAAAGATGATTATTGTCCAACATCCCGAGAATCCTGAACTGAACGAGCATCTTGCGGACGGATGGAAGGTTCTAATGATGCAAACAGGCAACTGGGCAATTGATGTATCGCCCGATGTTTATGAAGTGAAACATCCCGTATGCTTTGTTATCATTGAAAAAGAAGATTGTTAAACAAGTGGGAAATTAGGTTTTACGCCTCCTCGAGATCCTGACCAACAGACCCCCTCGCTTAATTTCCTACAACTTGGCCCGAATATCCCTGCTTTCCAGCAGGGAGAGAGATGAAGTCGTGTTGATCTTCAACGAAAGCTAATTGAACCTCATGTCGGCTTATAAAAAACAAGGGAAAAAACTGTCTGCCAAAGGTTTAGAAAAAAGAAGTATAAAATTCAATGCCACAAATTCGATCTTTTACGCAATCTTCAGGCTAACATGGAGATCATGATGTATTTCAAGAAACATCCATAAGTACCCTAAACACAATTGCAGGCAATAGTCTCGTTGCACTATTCCGTTCATATTCTTAGGGGTTTTCACAATCGCTTGGGACCCACTCCGGTTACGGTGATTTTGATAAGAGTCTAGCATGTTTCCATGATCTGATTATGCTCTATCAAATACTTCCTACTCATGGACTGGTAGTGCAACCTTGTTTAATTTCGTGAATCCGATATACTAGTAAAAGTACAATACAATCTTAACAGTTAAAATCAAATGACCACACGAAAAAAATCTAAGTTAAAAAAAGAATCTCGTTCCTTTACCACCCGCATTTCTCAGGAAGCCTGGGAGAAGGTCGACGAGTATAAGAAATATGGTAATTGGAACACCAACCAAGTTATGAATTTCGCTCTTAATTCCTTCTTCGAGATAATCGAGTCCAAGGAAAAAAATCCAGAGTTACCTCTTGTTTGTCAGACCTTGAGGGATATGACTAAGCGAACAAGGGCCAAATTTAAATAGGCTCCATTTTGCCACCTTGTATAGTGACAATAACCACCCTCTGCTTATTTTAAAACTTTTTTTTCCACAAACCCGGCTCTTGGTACATCAGAGTCGGGTTGCCCGTCTCTTATTCCCTCCCTTTATTTCCGTGATCTCAGTTCATACACCCCGAGAACTAAGACAACGCTACCTAGGATCCCAGGCTCTAGAAACTTCATTCTCCCAACTAGAAAGCATTAGTGATCATAGGCACAGGGCACTGCGAGTAGGAGTTCGTAGTGCTTTAGAAGATGTCTATCTAATTGGAACGAGTCGAGATGCAGACGGCTTCCTTGGTGCTTCTTGCGAAGACTAGTCCGTCGCTCAAGACGGGTGTACTCCAACATTTTCCCGTGATTATTTTGCGACGAGCCAATTCCTCGTAGCCTTTCGGCGATGCTGAGACCACCGCGAGCTCGCCGTTGTCCGCAAGCGCAAGTAGCTTGTCTCCGGCGAGGATGACGTTGCCGGGTCCGTAACCATCTTCAGACCACTTAACTTCACCGGTCTTCATTTCCACGCATTGAAGAGGGCCCTTTCCATACTTTTTGAAGCTGAACATCCCGTACAAGTGACCGTCGTGGTAGACGGGGGTGCTCCAGTGATTGATTAACTTGTTTGATTTACGCCAGATCTCGGTTGAGGAGAAAGACGACTCTTTCTTGGCAATTTTATAGAGTCCGGCTCCCACTCCATAACCCGCGGAGCAGTATACTAGATCGCCGGCAACGATTGGCGAGGCGGCCGTGGATACCGCAAAGCGAAACTTTTGTCGCCACAGTTCCTTGCCCGTGGATGCATCGACGGAGATGATTCCAGATACGCAAAAGAAGAGGATTTGGCGTACGCCGTGAATGGTTGCGGCTATAGGCGTGGCGTGAGTTATGGTTTCGTCGCCACTCTTCCAGATTATCTTTCCCGTTGATCGGTCAAAGGCGAGAAAGGTTTGTCCTGCGCCACCGCCGTAGACGATCACGCTCTTTCCTTCCAGCAAGGGGGCGGATGCGTTGTCCCACTTGATTGGGACTCCGGAATGTTCCTTTACGACCGATACCTCCCAGATTGCTTTCCCATTCGATGCGTCAAAACAATAAAGGTTCATGTCGGCATCGTACACCCAGACCTTGCCGTCTGCGGCGGAGGGGGTGGAGCGTGGACCATCCCCACCCTTGTTGCCCGAAGCACCGGAGTCTCCTCCTCCTCGACCAAAATCGAGGCGATCTAATTTGGCCGACCAAACTTCCTTCCCCGTCTTGACGTCGAGCGCTACGCAGAATTCTTGCTTCAGGCCATCCTCATCCGTCCTCCCTACAAGAGTGAATGCTCGACCGCCTGAAACACTGAAAGAACTGAAGCCAAGTGGCGTGGCCGTCTTCCATGCCTGGGAGGATGCCTTGTTCAACCATGCAGCGGAGGCCAGCGTTTCCTGTGCCTTCTTGTCGGAATTGGCGCCGTGATATTGATTCCACTCGGCCGCGACCAAAGCATTTGCTCCGAAAAGAGCCAGCGTGAATAGTATATGATTTTTTTTAAACGGCGATTGCATGATGCTGAATTGTTGATAATCAGAATCCTTTATTCATTCGCACGCTGATTTTTCAATCCTATTTGATCTTACTTTCTTAGATGACCGTAGAGACCTTACACAATCATTGTTGGCCCAATTCGGTCCGGGTTGTTGATTCCCATACGGGTGGTGAGCCCACTCGAATCGTTGTTTCCGGGGGGCCCGATCTTGGGTCGGGAAGCCTCGCAGAGCGTCGAGAACGTCTTCGTGACGAATTCGATGACTTTAGGGCCGCCGTCGTACTTGAGCCTCGTGGAACCGACGTCCTTGTGGGTGGCTTACTAGTGGAACCATCCGAACCCGGTTGCGTCGCTGGTATTATTTTCTTCAACAACGTGGGTGTTCTCAACATGTGCGGTCACGGTACGATTGGTTTGGCAGTAACTTTAGCCCATCTCGGTCGCGTTGACAAAGGCGTGCATTGCTTGGATACGCCCGTTGGCTCGGTGGGGATTGAACTGCATGAGAACAACGAAGTAAGCGTTGAGAACGTGCCGAGCTATCGATTTGCTCGAAACGTGACCATCGAAGTGGAAGGTCATGGTACCTTGTCTGGTGACGTTGCTTGGGGCGGGAATTGGTTTTTTCTCGTGGAGGATCACGGTCAATTGATTGAAGTCGGAAACGTTGAGCGACTATCCGATTTCTCGCGACTTATTCGAGCGGCTCTCGGTCGTGAAGGAGTAACCGGAGCGGATGGCGGCGAAATCGACCACATCGAGCTTTTTTCCGCAACCGACAACCCTTCCGCGGATTCTCGCAATTTCGTGCTCTGCCCGGGGGGGGCGTACGACAGGTCGCCCTGTGGTACGGGCACAAGCGCCAAACTGGCTTGTCTTGTTGCGGATGGAAAACTTTCTCCCGGTGAAACTTGGCGACAAGAAAGCGTCATAGGCAGTATCTTCGAGGCGACGGGCAAACTTGATGGGGGCAAGGTTGTTCCGACGGTTCGCGGTTCCGCGTACGTAACTGGCGAGGGTGAGCTTTTCTTTGATTCCAAAGATCCCTTCCGTACAGGAATTTCGACATGAACGATTCGACAAAGCCCGTCCTAGTTGTGGGTGGCGGTGTCATTGGCGCTGCATGCGCCCACTACCTTGTCGAGACTGGTTTGAAAGTCGTTATTATCGACCGTGAACTTTTCGGAGAGGGCTGTTCCTTGCATAATTGCGGTTATGTTTGCCCCAGTCACGTACTACCTCTCACCGAACCTGGTGCCGTTGGAGCCACCCTCCGTGGGATGCTCAAGCCTAACTCTCCTTTTTCCGTAAAACTTCGGCCGGATCTGCGTTTGGCTCATTGGTTTTTTCGTTTCGCTCTTCGTTGTAACGAGGCGGATATGTTAGCCGGTGCCAAAGCTATTCACCCACTTCTCAAGTCCTCCATGTCCTTGTACCGGGAGCTCATGGCAAACGATGCATTCGACTGTGATTGGCAGGAAAAAGGTCTACTTTACGTTTACGAGTCCAAAGAAAACTTTGAATGCTACTCCAAGATCAATGAACTCTTGACCCGGAAATTCGAAGAACCTGCAACTAGCTTGGAAGGTGACGCTCTTTATGATCTGGAACCTGCTCTGAAACCGGGTCTTGCCGGAGGTTGGCATTACGAGGGCGACGCTCACCTTCGCTCCGATATGCTTATGGCTTCTTGGAAGGCGTCGTTACTGAGCAAGGGGGTCAATATTATGGAGAATTGTGCTCTCAATGGCTTGCTAGATATCTCAGATGCAGGCGTCTTGGCGAAAACCGATTCCGGAGAGATAGAGGTAAGTCACGTCGTGATGGCGACAGGCGCTCTTTCCCCCAAGCTGGCTAACGTCATCGGTTGGAGAGCTCCAATTCAGCCAGGGAAGGGTTACTCGCTCACTATGCCCCGCCCCGACACTTGCCCGGCGATTCCTCTTGTCTTTCCTGAAACCCGCGTGGCGGTTACACCTTTTTCGTCAGGATATCGGCTCGGGTCCACCATGGAGTTTAGTGGTTACGACCAAACCCTAAACCCTAAGCGAGTCGATTTGTTGCGCAAGGGAGCCGAACGCTTTTTGCTAGAACCTTATTCGGAGCCCGTCGAGACCACTTGGTATGGTTGGCGCCCGATGACTTACGACAGCGTCCCCATCATCGGCACCTGCCCGGGGCGCCCCAATATAACGATTGCAACAGGCCACAATATGCTGGGGCTCAGCATGGCTCCGGCCACAGGAAAACTTGTTTCCGAGTTGGTGACTGGAGAAACTCCACACCTGGCTCCGGAGCCTTATTCGCCGAACAGGTTTTAAGAACTTACCAGCAGGTATACGACTGCCAGAATTAGTTGAATGACGGCATAAGGTATGGCAATTTTCACGAAACCCGCGAAAGACAATTTCAGTTGATACTTGTGGATGATAGTGACCGCCACGAGAGTTGAGGCCGAGCCGATCGGCGTAATGTTTCCGCCCAAGTTTGCGCCGAAGATCACTGCCCACCAGTAGGGGCTGTCGGAATTTGCCGCTATTTCGGGAATTCCTGCGAGAATTTTAGCGAGCATGGCTGCAAGGGGTATGTTGTCGGTTACGGAACTTGCGACTGCCGAGGCCACCAAAAGTGATGCGGGTCCGGCGGAATCTCCAAGTTCGAGGATCGGCTTTAGCCACTCTCCAATCAAGCCCAGTACCTGTGCATGTTCCATGACGTTGATGACCGCGAAAAGACAGACGAAGAAAAATAGGAGATCCCAGTCTATTGTCTTATAAAATCGATCTGCGACAGATTTGTAGCGAATGAGCATGAGCCCGGCGAAAGCCAGAGCCACGAAACCCAAGCCCAACTCGTTGATAACAGGCAATTGCGAGGTCATTGCCACGGTACCGATAAAAACGAAGGTCATGAGTGCCCCGAAACGGAAAAAACCCGGAGACTCTATACCCTCGTTTTCATCGAATCCTGCCACAAGGGATTTGGCGGAAGCTCGTTCCTCATCGCTTTTGAGTGAGCTTATCTTGAAGAGCTTTGCTCCAAGCCACAACGTCACTAGGGTTGATACGACTACGTAGGGCGCCGACTTTATGAAAAAATCGACGAACTCTATGCCTGCGGTTTTGCCCACGATGATGTTTGGGACTGAGGAAATCAGGGTGAGCAATCCTCCGACGTTAGTCAGTAATCCTTCGATCAGCAAGAAACCGAGCAACTTCTCCGAGCGGTCCAGCTTTTTGAGGGAAACACCCGTCAGGGAGCCGACGATTATCATGGCCGTAACATTGTTCAGCACGGCTGAAAAGACCACGGTCATTACACCGTAAAGCACGAGTAGGCGAAGAGGATCACCGACCGACAACTTGGTTAGTTTTACCGCAACCCAGGTAAAGAGCCCGGATTTACTGGTAACATCTACAAACAACGAGGAACCTAGAATGATGGCGATCACTTCCCAATCTACACCTGGCACGTAAACGGGCATAGAGACTTGGTGACCTCCTATTATCAAACTGCGGACATCCGAAAAAGGAAGAAGGTCAAACCCAGTCCCAATAAATAGAGCTAGAATGCCGAACACCCCAACGATGACAGATTTCTTTGCGTGAATTTTTTCTTCAAGNGCTAAGCACAGGATCATGGCCGCGAGCAAACCTAAAAAAAGGTAGGTCACGCCGGGGGGGACGGCATGCCCGGAAGCANAAGCTAGACTCGGAGGTGAAATGTTCACAGCAACAGAATGGGAACGGATCTNAGNTCGACGGCAAGAGGGTGGGCCATCCCGTGCATCGCCATTTGATCGTCNTCCTTGGCGTGCATTACGAGCAGGTCGACGTGATCTTCCTCGATTTGGCGTCTATAGTCTTCCAGTCGTCGACCGACCTTGGCCGCACCTTTCACTTCGATTCCATGATTGGCTTTCTCCAAACCGCTTCGGGCGGCTTCGGAAAAGTCTTTTGCATCCTTTAATAGGCGTGTGAGAATACTTTCTTTCGCCACCTCGGTGTCGATCTCGGGAATCTTACCAATGGCTTCGAGATATCGATTGAGAGTCGATTCGTCTTCGATATGACTAAGCAGAAGTTTTCCTCCCTTGGGGGTGAATGCGGCGGCATATTGAACGAGGCTGCCTTCTCCGCAAAGATGGCCTGATACCGCCATCACCTTCCTTGGTGGTTTGGCGAGTAGTTCCGCGCTGTCGTCTCGGTCGGGGTGAGGAAGGACCAGCACAGGCGTGCTCGTGACCTGAGTCAGAACGTCTAGGTATTCGCCGAGGCTGTATGGCCACCGCCAAGCCTCGCTGCGTAGGTTGCGGTAAGTAACTAGAAGTTCCGGTTTGTGTTGTTCCACATTTGCCAAAAGATCCTTCACGGTTCCGTAGTCGTTCTTGTTAAGAGCTATCCAATCCGTATCATTCTCTGGCAAAATTTCGCTGAGAAACTTTCTGACAGTTTGCAGGTATAGGGCAGCTTGTGAATCGTCAAGATCGGTCACCAGAAGTACCTTGCCCAAGGAGGGAGCCTCGTGGAGGTAGGTCGTCTTGGCTGCGGCTTTGAAGACGCTTTCGAATTGATCAACTGTGCTCATTCAATAGGTGATTTATTCTTTTGAAATGAGAACTTGAACAGTTGCAACACTATAAGGCGCTTGCTCTTAGTTCACATAAGGCTTTTTTGATAGTTGATGTCCAACAGGCCCAACATTTTATGGATTTGCACGGACCAACAGCGCTTCGACACGGTTCGCGCCTTAGGGAATCTCTCTGCCCGAACGCCTAACCTCGATCGATTCATTGGCGATGGCGTAGCTTTTAAAAATGCCTTTTGCCAAAGCCCCGTTTGCGCTCCCAGTCGGGCGTCTTTTTTGACGGGCCGTTATCCTCGAACCACTCGTTGCCGACAGAATGGGCAATCAATTCCTTCCGACGAGGTACTTGTGACCAAACTTTTCGCCGAGGCCGGTTATCATTGCGGTTTGGCG
Source organism: Opitutia bacterium (assembly GCA_002730975.1). Taxonomy (GTDB): domain Bacteria; phylum Verrucomicrobiota; class Verrucomicrobiia; order Opitutales; family Seribacteraceae. Next base: position 36,376 of record PCBO01000041.1, on the reverse strand, counting down.
GGCAAGCTCCATCTGGCTTCCTGTTCGGATGGCAAGGTGGAAGACCGGACGGACGATGGCTACGATGATTTTCATTGGTCCCATCATCCCCAACCAGACTGGCCCGAAAACGCCTATACTCAGTGGCTTGCCGAGAAGGGCAAGACTTGGGAGGACATGTATGGCGGCGAAGTTTCTCCCTATGTGCTTGAGGGACCGCCCGCCGAGTACCACCAGACCACTTGGTGCGCCGAGAAGACGGTCGAGTTTGTTCGGGCCAATTCCGAACGTCCCTGGTTCTTTAGTTTCAATTGCTTCGATCCTCATCACCCTTTTGATCCTCCCCCCGAATACTTGGCTCGCTATGATACCGAGAAAATGCCTTTGCCCAAGGTGTCTGCCACCGAACAGGCTCGCCAAACCAGTTTCCAGCAACTCGACCGGGAGTGGGCTCACAACAGTCCGGGAGAGTTTCACTCAGGGGCCATGAGCGAATCCGATCACCGCCTTGTTTATGCCGCCTACATGGCCATGGTGGAGCTGATCGACGACCAGTTCGGGCGCATTCTTGAAGCCCTTGATGAAACCGGGCAGGCGGACGACACTCTTGTTGTCTTCATGTCGGATCATGGTGAAATGCTAGGTGACCACGGAATTTATTTCAAAGGTCCTCACTTCTATGATTGCGCTGTCCGTGTGCCGCTCTTCATTCGTTGGCCTGCCGGTGACGTTCGTCAAAACATTCGGGCCGAGGGTCTCGTCGAGCTTGTCGATCTCGCCCCTACCTTTCTCGATGCCGCAGGTTTGCCTATACTGGAACGCATGCAAGGCACTTCTCTTCTTCCAGTGCTCCGAGGCGAGACCGATTCTTTTTCCATCCGCCCTCATGTCTATTCCGAATATTACAATGCCTGGACCCATAAGAATGCTTATGGTACCATGTTGCGAACCGAATCGGAAAAAATCATTGTCTACCACGGTACGGAACAGGGAGAACTCTATGATCTCTGTGTCGATCCTGGCGAGTTCCATAACCTCTGGGGCGATGCCTCTGAAAAAGATCGTAAATTGCGCCTCATGAAAGCCTGTTTCGACGCCTCTGTTCTTGCGATGGACCCCGCCCCCCCGAGAAGAGGTCCCTTTTAGGCTCTTAATCTTCGGTTGCTGTCGCTGTTTTGCCTTGAGAGAAGCATCTCCGGCATAGAGAAACGTATCTTTCGTTCCCGCCTATTTCCACCTGTTCGCCGAGGCTCACTTTTTTACCGCTTTCGTCTATTCGGGCGTTCATTGTCGCCTTTTTGCCGCAATGGCAGACTGTCTTGATTTCCTTTATGTCGTCGGCCCAAGCAAGGAGGTATTGGCTACCTCCGAATAGTTCTCCTTGGAAATCGGTTCTCAGTCCGTACGCGAGTACCGGTATTTTTAATACATCGGCCACAAGGCCAAGTTGCCTCACCTGTTCCTTCGTCAAGAATTGGGCTTCGTCGAAAAGGGCGCAGTCCAAGGATTCGGAGGTATGGGATTCCTCGATAATGTCGAAGAGATCGTCCTCCTCGCTGAAATGTTGAGATTGGGCCTGTATACCGATTCGAGATGCAATCACCTTGTCGCCGTATCGATCGTCCGCCTTTGCTGTGAAAAGGAGTGTGCGCATGCCACGTTCCAAATAATTGTGGTTAGCTTGCAGCAGGGCCGTAGATTTTCCAGCATTCATCGAGGAGTAGTGGAAGTAAAGTTTAGCCATTTTTCGAAAGTAAGGATTCAGTTCCTTCAAGACAGGCTGGAAGGGAGACTCCGGTCAAGTGAGAACCGTTCAGGATCAAGCCCGGATTCGCGTTTATTAGCCGTTTGGCAGCGGCTAGGCGATCGTCTTTGCCCGAGTCGGGCAGGGGAATTGCTTTGGGCCAGCGAACCAAGTTGCGAAAGGTCGGTGTCGCTCGCAGCTCAAGCAGCCCTTGAAGCTCTTTCCGCACAAGTTCGTACAACTCTTCGTCACTTTTCTCAGTCACGTCCGGTTGGCGTTCCCCACCAACGAACGTGGTGAGCAGAACATGTCCCTTTGGTGCTCGTTCAGGAAATAGGGTCGAAGAGAAGAGCGTCCCGAGAATTCGCAGGTTTTCTTTTTCAGGAACGAGAAAACCAAATCCGTCCAGCGGGTGCAGCACATCCTTACGGAGAAATCCCAAATGTACGACCGCAACGGGGTAGTGGCTTGCGGAAGCCAATGTTTTCAAAGAGTCTCCTTCAGATAATCCCTGCCACTCTATCGATTCCAGCGCGTGGGCCGGCACAGAGCACGTGATGCGATTTGCCCGTTCCTCCTTTAACTCTCCTGCTTCTTCGAAGACCACTTTCCAATTATCGCCATCTCGTGAGATTTTTCGGACGAGGGCATTCAGTCTCAAGTCGTCTCCTAATTCTTCGGCTAGGCGGTTTGGTAGCCCGACGAGTCCTTCCTTGAAAGAAACGAGTCGTGTCTTCGGCAATCCCTCCCGTTTTCTTTTCTTGGCCGTTTTAATCCCTCCGAGCATGAGTGAGCGATGCTTGCTCTCTATTTCGTAGATTGCAGGAAATGCGTGGCGAAGGACTAGAGTTTCCGGACGCGCAGCGTAGACGCCTGCTATAAAAGGATTGGCCGCATAGTCTCGAACTTCTCTTCCCAAACGTCTCATGAAAAAATCGGCGACGCTCTCTTTTTTTCGTGCACTGCCCCTAGGTAAGAGCGGTTCCACCAAGATCCGAAGTTTTCCGAGGGGAGAAAACAGAGAACTAGTCACAAATGAGCTTGCTGATGTGGGAACAGCTACAGGTTGTCCTCCACGAACAATAAAACGCTTGTTCGCCTCGGGATTCGCCTCGATTGTATCCTCTAGCAATCCTATCTGCTCGAGATAATCGGTCGCATGGCCAGCTCTCAAAGCCAAGGTGTTTGGTCCATGTTCGAGCAGGTACCCATCGCGCCGCTCAGAGCGAATCATTCCTCCGGGGCAGCTGCCTGCCTCCAATACGAGCACTCCTCCTTCGCTGCTACAGGTCCTAGCGGCGACTAATCCGCAAAGTCCCGCACCTATTATAATCGTTCTTCCCATGCCGCTAAAAGGAATAGACTCTCTTCAAAAGAGGAAAGAGAAAAGGTTATTTAGTGAGTTGTTATTACTTTTCAAGCAAGATAGAAGTACTATCTCAATTATGGAAAATATTTTGAAAAGCCTTCGTGTTGTCACCAATCCAACCCAAGTTGCCGCCGGGGAGTTACCAATTGCTATTCAAGCGCTGGACAAGGTTTTGACCGAGCGAGGAAATGAATTACCCGGTCGCTTGAGGCATTTTCTTGAAAACCGAAGTTATCAAAAGGCTTTGGTCCTTTTGGAGGGTGGGGAACCTGAGAAGGGAACTTGCGGCAAGTGATTGGAGACTCTGCGGAATTTCTCGATGGGTAACGATAAAGCTAAAGACGGGAGAATATCGACCGATGCCGTTGGCACTGACTTCGGAAGCAATCCTTTCGATAGTTTGAGTTCGGGCGGTTTGCGCAAAGTAGTGATCTCTAAAGACACTTCGAAAAAAGTCCCCACCCCCCCGCGGAAATCATGTGGTCACCGTTTGGACGTAAGGCGAGAAAAGTCTGGTCGTGGTGGTAAAACCGTAACTACGGTGAAGGGTTTCCCGCCGGGAGTTTCTTGGGTTGAGCGCAAGGAAATGCTGCGAGACTTCAAGAAACGTTTAGGAACCGGGGGAGTATTTGCCGACGGTCAATGGGAAATACAAGGAGACAAACGAGACGAGGTCGTTGTTTGGTTACAGGAGAAGGGGTATCAACCCATCCTGAGTGGCGGTTGATTTAGGAAGCGGTTTGCTTCTCACTTTCATGAGTCGCATCTTCGTGGTGAACGGTTTCTTCGCCCTCCTTGGTCTTCTCCTGAGAACTTTCTGTCGCCTTGAAATCATGATCCTCGATGGGATCTTGAGTCATGACCTCGCTTATGTCTTGCTCCCATTCGGTTTTTGCTTTGCGAAATTCTTTTACTCCTTTGCCTAGGGAACGAAACAATTCAGGAACCTTCTTAGCTCCAAAGAGAAGAAGCACGATGATGAAAATAATTACCAGTTCCCCACCAGTTGGAAAACCGAAGGCGAGTGTGGGATCAAATGAGTATTTCATATATCTTTCTAATTATTTGAAGATTCCTTTCGAGGCAAACTTTTTGTCGGTAGTAAGATAATGAAACTTTATGAGGGCCGATTTACAATCCGAGTTGGCGAAGGGCTTCCGGCTTGGGTTTGTTTACGGAACTTTGATCGGCCTCGAAGAAGCCATGCAGTTGACGAATGCGGGTAGGGTGTCGCATCTTGCGCAGGGCCTTGGCCTCGATCTGGCGGATGCGTTCGCGAGTGACCTTGAATTGTCGTCCCACTTCTTCAAGTGTACGGCTGTAGCCGTCCTTAAGCCCAAATCGAAGGGAAAGCACATTACGCTCACGCTCTGTTAAGGAGTCTAACACATCTATGATTTTTTCGCGGAGCAGGGAGTATGCGGTCATGTCGTAAGGATTTTCCGCGCCCTTGTCTTCAATGAAGTCTCCGAAGTTCGTATCATCACTGTCACCTACGGGACTTTGCAGGGAGATGGGTTGTTGAGCCATCTTCATTATGTTTTGCACTTTTTCGACTGGCAGTCCCATCTCCTCTGCCACTTCGTCTGAGGTCGGTTCATGTCCCAGTTCCTGCAGTAGCTGCTTCTGGATCTGCATGACCTTGTTCAGAGTCTCGATCATGTGAACGGGAATACGTATAGTCCTAGCTTGGTCAGCAATAGAACGAGTTATTGCTTGGCGTATCCACCATGTGGCATAGGTAGAAAATTTATAGCCTCGGCGATATTCAAATTTTTCGACGGCTTTCATCAGGCCCATGTTTCCTTCTTGGATAAGGTCTAGAAAGGAGAGCCCTCGATTCGTATACTTTTTTGCGATTGAGATGACAAGTCGCAGGTTTGCTTCGACCATTTCGGTTTTAGCAATGTGGGCTTGGCGCATGAAAGTTCGCACTTCCCGAATCAGTTCCGATAGTTCTTCCGGATCCATCCGGTATTTCTCGCGGAATTTGGCCAGTTCATTTCGAACTTTGTCTAACTTTACTCCCTTGCGTTTAACCTTAACAGTATCCTTCTTAGCCATGTTTATGTGCCGGAGGTGCCTGGTGATGATCTTAAGGTCGGGGTTGATTTTGGAAATGAAGTCTTCGAACACCTTCAATTTGAAGCAGCATTTCTTGAATATTGGGGCGAGCATTCCCTGATACTTCAGAAAACGGTTTGTAGCTCGTTTTTTCTGAGTTTGATCTTTCGCTTCCTCCGCTTGAGTCCATGCACGGATGATTTTCACCAGCAATAAATTGCCTGCTTCGAGTTGTTTGGCTAAATTTTTGAAATAGGTTTCCCGGCTATCGATCTTCTTGTCTAGGACTACTCGATCAAAACGCTCTTCACGGTCTATTAAGTTTTGGGCTAGTTCCATCTGAAACTCGGCGGTGAGATCCACTGAGAAAAGTAGCTTGAGAGCTGCAGACTCGGCTTTTTCAATTCGCTTGGAAATGTCCACCTCTTCTTCTCTTGAAAGAAGAGGCACTTGGCCCATTTGCTTCAAATACATTCGTACTGGGTCGTCCAGCATGTCACCCTGAGTGGTACGGGCGTATTCTTCTTCAGATTCTTCCTGCTTTTTCTTGTATTTATCGACCTCAACTCCATCCAGAATTTTGACTTCCAGATTGTTGAGAATGGAAATTACGTTTTGTAGCTCTTCGGGTTGGCTTGCAATTTCGGGCAGTGCTTTGTCGATATCCTTGTAAGTGAGGAAACCCTGCTCTCGGGAATGATGAATAAGGTGATGAACCTTTTCGGTAATTGCATCGTCCAAGGGTTTTGGAGCGGGTGCTTCACCCGATGCCGCATCCAGCGCCGCTTTTGCCTGGGCTGCAGCACTTACTGTTGTAGCCTTTTCCTTCTTAACTTTGGCCTTGGTAGTTTTTTTCGCTTTTCTGACCGTAGCCTTAATGGTTGGCTTCAGACTAGCTACCTTTGTCGCTTTTTCGACACCAGTTCTTTTGGAAATGTTTTTCTTAGCCCCTTGAGTTTTCGGAATTGCCTTAGAAGAGGTCTTCTTGACAGTCGCTTTCCTTGTCGAAGGTGGCTTTTTCGTGGCCGTTGGTGTCTTGCGACTCTTTGTAGTTTTTTTTGCGATCGGCGCTTTTTTGGCCGGTACTTTTTTCGCTTTTTCTTTGGTCGGTGACATGGGTGGAATTATTTTCGGTCTCGGGTTGTTGGACAAATTTTAGTTGCGGCAGCGAACCTCGTTGCGATCGTAGAGAAGCAAGTTTTGCTCGAAGTTCGGTGAGTTGATCGATTCCGTCAGGATTTAGATTAGCGAATCGTTCACGAAGTTCATTTTCTTTTGCTTTGAAGTAACGATTGAAGAGGGCTTGTAGGGATGCATTACATGCCTTGTGCATGTCCACGGGGTCATCATGAGCCGGTTTCTGAGACAGTATTTCGTAGGCGGTATTTCGTTCGTCATCGTTCTCTAGTAGCTCATCTAAGGATGCTAGTCCATTACCATTATCCTCTCGTATCTCAGCTAGTGCCTTGGCTAGTATTGTTCCTGAAGGGGATGTGAGGTTGAGCCATTCCGGTTGGACCACTTGCGCGAGTGCAGCTCCGATTTCATTATGGTGCAAAACAAATAATAATAGATCATCCTCGGCAGTTGTCAACTTTTGGGACGCATTTAGGGAAACTTTTTCAGATGAAGCTCTTTGGAGAGAGCTATTCGCCGACGACTTTTTTTTGCTTAGAAAGCGAGCAAATTCTTGTCGAGCCGAACTTTCTTCCAGCTTCATCAATCGAATGGCTTGAGCTAAGTATTCGTCTCGCGCCACGAGAGAATCTGTTTCGGCCACGATTTCAAAAATGTGTTCCAACACTGTGTTCTTTTGTGTGGGTGTAGGTTTTTTCGTTTCGCCCAAGTACATGGATACTGCAAAAGCGATTCCACTGAGAGACTCGGCAATAAGGTTTTCTAAGCCTACTAGACCTTCGCTGCGGAGCAAGTCGTCGGGGTCGCCTCCCCGAGGTAAAAGAAGAAAGCGGATGTCTAAAGCGCTTTTTACGCAGATCGGGAGGATTCGTAGGGCCGCCTTTCGACCTGCTTCGTCTCCGTCGAGAAGGCAATCAATACCCGCCGGTCGATATCGTCGAAGGAGATGGGCTTGACCATCGGTGAAGGCCGTGCCTTGAGGAGCTACGACGTTTTTCACCCCTTGCTCCCAGCAACGAATGGCGTCGAGTTGACCTTCGACCAGCAAAAAACGTTTATTTTCGTCAATGTGCCGTCTTGCCTTGTCGAGGTTGAAAAGTAGATTACCCTTCCTGAAAATCTGAGTTTCAGGAGAGTTTATGTATTTTGCGTCCCGGGCAGGATCATTTTCCGGGGTGACGGGCAATTGACGTGCGGTAAAAGCGACAACACGCTCTTGCGTGTCCCGAATGGGAATCATGAGCCGACCGCGGAAGCGCGTCAGGAAATCAGGTCTTCCTTTGCGGTCGAAAAACAGACCGCTTTTGTCTAAGACTTCTCGTGAGATTCCTTTTTCCGTGAAAACACGAATAAGACCTGTTGAGTCAGGTGGAGCGTAACCGATCCCAAATTCCTTGGCGAGTTCCTCGGGAAAGTTTCTTTCCTGCGTCCAGTACCGCCTTATGGATTGCCCTCCCTCGTTGTCGGCCCAAAATTGTTCTCGATACCAAGACATCGCCAATTCGTGTATGTCGAAAAGAGCTTTTCGATGAGAAAGCGACTGTCCCTGTGGACTTCCGTGTGGAGTCTCTTCGTAGCGGAGGTTTATGTTGAAGCGAGTAGCGAGAAACTCGACGGCTTCTTGAAAGTCCAAGTTCTCCACTTTTTGTATGAAGCTTATTGCGTCTCCTGCCTCTCCGCTGCTGAAGCACTTGAAAAAGCCTTTGTCCGGATGAACATAGAAAGAAGGTGTCTTTTCTTGGTTGAAAGGGCTTAGCCCTTTCCAATCTGCCCCGGATCGCTTTAGGCTCACATAGGGAGCCACTACGTCGTGCAAATCTATTCGGGCCTTGAGTTCGGCGACAAAGTCACGGTGTAGTCTTGGCATCGGGTAAGTCTCAGAACGAGGTTACGAAAATCTTTTTACGCTTTAAGGATTTAGAGGTAGACTTCTTAATTCCCTCTCGGCTTGGGGGCGCAAAGGATTGTCCAAGGGCGCAATTGCCAACAGTTTTCGATAGAGGATGGCAGCTGTGGCGAATTTGTTTTCAGTGATATGATAGCGGCGAGCAAGTTGCCATAGAATTTCGATGGACTCGGGAAAACGTTCGTGAGATTTTTCCAGTTCTTCGAGATAACGCTGACCTTCGAGTGTCTCGCGAGCGATGCGAAGGTAGTCCATGTGGTATCCTAGATCTTGTGGCGCATGCCGCGTTGCTTCCAAGGATTTCATTTCGGCTTCGTCGCCTTCACCTAGGAGAAAGTGGGCTTGAGAAGCCATATGCCAAGCAGCGGCATTTTTAGGGTTTTCCCTTATGGCTCTGCGGGTAAAAAGCAAAGCGCTGCGAAAGTTCTTTTCAAGCATGGCCAACTCCGCTTGATCCATAAAACTTTTCTCTTTGGGTTCAGAATTATTTTGAGAACTTGAAAACATGTCGGTGAGGGAAAGAGTAGGGGTGCTCTCATTCTCCGGGGATGAGGTCTGCGAGGCGTTGCTCTCGATCGGTAAAGCAGAACTCAAAGGCTTTTCTGCTATTTCAGGAATTCGAGGAGGAAGCTTGGATTCCCCGATGACCGGCTCAGGCTTAATTGGAGCGAGCAAGACTGCGGCCAACTCCGAAGCTGTTTTTCCATCGGTAACGTAACCTCTCTGGAAGAAGTCCAATCCCCGTCGCCGTTTAAATAAATCTGCGGCTGCTTTTGCATGCTCGCTCTTGTCCAGAGAACCAGGATGCGTCTTTTCTATCGCCAGCATCAAGATTTCGGCCGACTTCTCGTCTTTTAGACTCAGCCTGATTTTAAGCAATCCAAGGTAGGGGAGTAGCGATTGGTTGGGAGCTTTTTTTTCAGCGGAGCGGAACCAATGTTCGGCTTGCGGGTACATTTTCTTTGCTAAGAACAACTGAGCTACGGCTATAGCATCTGCTGTTTCCGCCTTTTCGGATGCTTGCAGAAAAGCATCCAAAGCCTTGCTTTCTTTTCCCAGTCGATTGAGCACGCGGGCGTATTTCAGATTGGCAAAAGTGTCCTCAGGATGCTTTTTAGAATAGGTGGCATAAGCCTTTTCTGCAGATTCATCGTCATTCGCAAGCTCATGAGCTTGCCCGGCTTCCGATAAAATATTCATTGCTCCACTCAACGAGAAAGCCTGTTCAAGACGAAAGGCAGCTAGGGCGTATTCCTCAGCGTCCAGCAAAGTGCGACCGAGCATGGTAATGATTTCAGGTGATTCGGGGTGTCGATCATTAAGCTTCCGTAGGATAGCTAAGGCTTCGTCTGTTTTCCCTTCGATGCGTTTCTGTATTGCCTCGCTTAGGTCGGGCGGGTTTTGTTGATCTCGTTCACTCGGTGGAGGGACTTGTTTCGAATTGTCCGAACAACCTCCCGTGATCACTATCGAGACGACCACAACCGAGAACTTTAACATACAAAGCGGAAATTGCATTAAAACTTCTATTCTCAACAGGACGTGAAACGTCAAGCTATGCTCGCGATTGCAACAATGTTTTCTCTGAGTCTCGGAGTTTGCTTCTCCGTTGATTTTCCAGGTGAAACTTTTTTCCCGAAGGATCGAACCAAGTCCTTGTTTCGAGAAAAGGCCCTTGTGACTTACCGATGTTCACTGAACAAACCTGATGATTTTGCTCGTTCCGTCCGCTCACTCATTCTTTTTAATGAGCTGAAAGGCGGGGTGCAATTACAGCCTGATCGCCAATCCAAAGTCGGAATCAAACTTTCTACCCATTTTGCTCCTGGTTTGGCCACACCCCTACCTTTGGTTGATGCGTTGCTCGATTTTCTCAAGGCTCGAGGGTTTGCCTCCGAATCCGTTTTCCTCTTGGATCTTGAATCCAGAGGCCTTCGCCGCTCCGGTATTTTGCCGCCTCGCAGCAAGGGAGGAAACCGCTATCGAGGGCATGCTGTGGTTGCCCTCGATTCGCGAATCTATTTTGACGAAAGGTGGTTTCATGAAAGTCCCATGCCGCCCTCGGCTGACTATCGGGCTCGCTTGAGTCTTCGTTATCCGAGAGAACGTGAAGTTCGATTGCGCGAGGAGCGCCGCAGTTACCTACCGACCCCTCTTTTTCTTGAGGATGCCTTCTGGATCAACCTGCCTGTCGCTATTGATAGTCGTTCTTTGGGGATTGATGCTGCCGTTGGAAATGCATCCTTGCACGCCGTAGACAACAACTCTCGCTTTCTTGGGCGCTCCACAACGGCCCCCTCGGCGGCGACTGAAATTCTCGCCATACCCGAATATTGGGAGAAGCACCTTTTTTCGATTCTCGATCTCTCCCGCTTTCAGTATGCCGGCGGTAGCAAGTTCGACGCACAGTTTGTCGGAGGCGAACCTACTTTAATGCTGAGCGAAAACCCATTGTCAGTGGACTACTTTGCCATGGAAGCTTTGAGCAAGTTTCGGTCTGCCGAAGGTTTTGACTTTAGAGACACAGAAAAAGCTTCGTTGTTCCGTTTTGGAGAAGATTTGGGCCTAGCTCGAAAAGGTAAGGCCCAGCTCGTCGACTTGCCCTAGCTTTCAAAGGTTTTCCTTAGATATTCGAGGCTTTGTGTCGCTATGGTTTCGGGGTCCGGAGAATAGTCGAAGACCTCAACTGAAACAAAGCCATCGTATCCGCTTTCCTTAAGAGCTTCGGCAATCGGCTCAAACTTGACCTCGCCAAAACCGGGTCCCCGCAGGTTCGGGTCATTTGCATGAAAGTGAGCGGTGTGATCGCGACTTTCACGAATTATGTCCGGAATCGACTTTGTTTCGTCACTCATCGCCTTTACGTCCAGGTGCAGGCGAAACGCTTCTTGGTCTACTTTTTGTATAAGACGTATCGTCTCTGCAGCCGTGTTCAGGAAGTTCGTTTCCGCTCTGCCGAGAGGCTCCATCGCGATTGTTACGCCTAATGAGCCAGCCGTTTCGGCTATTTCGCTCATTACATCGGCGGCTCGTGAAAAGGCGTCTTCATATATCCAATCGCCCGCGAGGTCTCTTTGTTTAGGGCTTCCCCATACCATTACTCGACCACCCATGGCACTGCAGATTCGCGCCAAATGCTTTCCGAACGCGATTGTGTCCTTGCGGAGCAAATCGTCGGGCGTAGTAAGGTGAAGCCAGCCTGGTTTCACTAACAACCAGTGAAGCCCCACGACTTCCAGTCCCGCAGATTTTGCGGTGTTCCCATACCGAAGGGCTTCCTCCTCAGTTATTTCACGCGGGTCCTCCTTGATCGTGAAAGGTGCGACTTCGATGCCATCGTATCCTGTTTCGGCGACATGGTCGCAGGTTTTTGAGAAGTCCCAACCTTGGTAGGTTTCGTTGCATATCGCGAATTTCATATATTCTTAATAAATCTCGGAATCTGTCGAGTCCAAGCCTTTTCTGCCGGACGAACAGTCAGATAGTCTTCAGCATGGGACTTCTTATGAAAATTTGCATCTATTTTTTTGCTGTGTGCCTCCTGTCTTCGATTTCTGCCTTTGCGGGAGACTGGCCTCAATGGCTTGGGCCGAATCGCGATGGCGTGGCCGTCGGCGAAAAGTTTTCTTTACCCAAAGACGGCGCGACATTTCCGACGCTTTGGAAAGTATCGCTTGGTGAGGGTTGGGCTACTCCAGTTGTGTTTGACGGCAAATTGGTCATTCACCATCGTCCGGGAGTTGAGGAATCGATTGATTGCCTGAGTTCTTCTTCAGGCAAGCTACTTTGGCGATACGCCTTCGCTTCCGGTTATCGAGATGGTTTCGGTATGGCCGAAGGTCCCCGATCCACTCCCACGATTGCCGGGGGCAAGGTTTTTACTTACGGTCCACAAGGGATTTTGAATTGTCTGGATTTTAAAACCGGCAAACTGAAGTGGACCGTGAACGTGGCCAAGGAGTTCCTTTCCCCGCAGGGTTTTTTTGGGCGTTGTTCTTCTCCCTTAGTCGTGGGAACCCTTGTTATGATTGACATCGGAGGTTCGGGTGCCGGGGTCGTGGCATTCGATACTGAGACTGGAAAAGTTCGTTGGAAATCCGGTGAATATGAAAATGATTATTCTTCCCCAGTGCACGCCACGATCGGAGATGTTCCCTGTACGATGTTTTTTATGCGAGACGGTTTTTTGGGACTAAACACCGAGACGGGAAAGGAACTTTTCTTCGAGCGTTTTCGTTCTCCCATAAATGCTTCCGTAAATGCCGCAACTCCTTTGCTGGTAGGCAATACGGTTTTTGTTACGAGTTGCTACGACGTCGGAGGCGCCGCGTGGTTGCTGAAACCCAATGGGGCGACTAGCCTAGGTGTCGAGCCTATCTGGAAAAAGGGTGGCATGCTCGATGGGCATTACGCCACCCCCGTACATCATGATGGTTATCTCTATGGCTTCCATGGTCGCCAAGAGCGTAGGCCGGAGCTTCGTTGTGTAAGTCTTTCCGATGGTTCCGTTCAGTGGTCCTCGGGGCGAATGGCATCTGGAAACCTCTTGCTGGCTGACGGAAAACTTTGTGTACTTACAGAAGCCGGGGAACTCCTCTTGGCTCCTGCTTCTCCCAAGGGCTTCAGCGTTCTTTACAGGCAACAAGTCCTGGGCCTTGAAGCTCGAGCTCATTTTGCCATATCCAATGGCAAGATATACGCACGGGACAAACGTCGCTTAGTCTGTTTGCAACTGGACCAGGATTAGAATAACATTCTACGGCAGGATTGGTTCGTTTACGCTAAGGTCTTGCCGGTGATTTTATTCTTGATTGCTGGCTTTTGTTCCCAGGAAGAGCATTGACTGGCTTTGAGCTTTCAGGGAATTGGCTAGCTTCTTTAATTCTGTATAACTGCAAAGTGTTTTAGTCTGGTTGATAAATAACGCAGACTTAGTTCACTATGTTTTTTGGGATGCCTTCCAAGAAGGCTTTGAGATTCGCTACTGTGACGTCGAGAAGACGCTTGCGGGCTGCGAGGGTTGCCCAGGCAATGTGCGGTGTTACGATACAGTTCTTTGCTCCGATCAGCGGATTGTCGGGTGGCGGTGGTTCGGTTGACAGGACGTCTAGACCTGCTCCGGCGAGTTTGCCTGCGTTGAGGACATTAGCGAGCGCTTGTTCGTCCACCAGCGGGCCGCGTCCGGTATTGATGAGAAAAGCCGAAGGCTTCATGGATGCGAGACTCTCGGCGTTCACGACCTTTTCGGTTTCAGGCGTGAGCGGGCAATGAAGAGAGAGGACGTCGCTGCGAACGAAGAGTTCGGAGATTTCCACGGTTTCGACCTCACTTTGAATACTCTCGGTCAATGATCGACTGTGGGCGATGACTTCCATCCCGAAGGCTCGACCGATGCGGGCGGTTTCTTTTCCGATGTCTCCGTATCCGAGAATGCCGAGAACGAGACCGTTCAGTTCTACGAGTGGAAAGTCGGTGAAGCAAAAGTCGGGACAATTCGCCCATCGCCCCTTGGTCACTTCATTTGCATGATGAGCTGTTTGCTGCGTGAAGTTAAGGATATGAGCGAAGGTCATTTGCGCTACTGACCTCGGCCCGTAGGCGGGCACGTTCGTAACCGGAATGCCGCGTTCGGCTGCGGCTTCGCAATCCACGATATTCACCCCCGTGGCGGTGACGCCTATGTAGCGAAGTGCGGGCAGGAAATCTATGGTTTCGCGGGTGACGACGGCTTTGTTGGTGATAATGATCTCGGCTTCAGCGCTTCTTTCCGCCACTAGTTCGGGAGGTGTGCGTTCGTATGTTTTAAGTTCGCCGAACTTGGAGAGACCTTCCCAAGATAGATCTCCGGGGTTGAGGGTGTGACCGTCAAGAACGAGAATTTTCATCGAAAAGGGCTAGTTTGAGAGCAGGTGTTAGCCAGTATCCGTCGCATTATGCGGTTGTTGTGGTTCTGAACTATGACTTGCGCTCGAAACAAACTGTAAAGCTCGGCTAAGCTAATGCAGAGAATGAGAAGGGCCCCAAAAACGGTCAGGCTAAGCTCTCCCGTTAAGCAAAAAAAGAGACCTAAGCAAAAAAAAGCTATGTCCAGAAGGGTGCGTCCCCATTCACCGAGATAGGAGTGGTGCAAACCTACGGGGAGAGACCATGCTAGGGCTGCGTATGTGTCGGGGTCCTTGAGCTTAGTATTGAACTGAGCGTGAAAGGTTCGTCGTTCTTCGTCGGTCAATTGAAGGCTATCAGATCGAATTTTCTCTTCTTCAGATTCGACTTGCTCCTTATTTAGCATGTGTAATTTCTGGTACGGGATCGCTTTTCTTTTCAGTAGCGTCAGGTTCGTTGCAACGACACAGTCTGCTGATTGCAAGTGCTACTCCTTTTCGCAGACCGTACTGCTCAAGGGCTTCCTTTGCATAGGCCGAACAGGAAGGCTCAAAGTTGCATTCGACTGGCAATCTTCGGCGGAAAGAAGACTTGCGGTAGTACTCGATCAGGCGGAGGAAAAGCCTAGCTTTTTTCACCGTCCGAAGGTGACGATAACAGCTTCGCGCGTCCAGAAAAGTAAAAATCGCTTGTTCTCGATGATTTGAAATACGACCTGCCAACCTTCAGCGGCATGTTGGTTGATAGTTGTTTCTAATTTCTTTACCGGTATGCCAGCGGAACCTAAAAGTAATGTACCGCATCCACCCTCGGTAACAAAAACGACCTTATATTCTCGAAAGCTAGAGTTTTCATTGTGCTGATTCATAGTGCGTAGTGATTAGTTTGTGTTTTTCTAGAATTGAGTTGCGAGATTAAGCTGTCAAGCCCTTTGTCCATTGGATAAGCCTCCTTGCTGTCGAAAACTTTTAGTTTTGATTTTATGGCGGAATGGCTAGTGGTCTAAATTGGTTTTCTTCTTGGTGGTTTCCTCCTCGACGTTTTTCTTGTGCCAGTTGCAAGGCGAATTTCATAACTGTATCGAAATTGTTGATAAGGTCTTTCTGGCTTTGGGTAACTAGGTGGTCGGGGCGAATTCCACTCCCTTTCGGAAAAGTCTTTTCCCCCCGATAGTTTTCATAAAGGATCAGTGGGATTTCGAGTTGGCATCTCGAGTTTGGCAAATCGTAGAGAACCATGTTGCCTGCGGTGAAGGTGGCATGCCCTCCTCCCGTCTCCTCGCCGATATAGGTGACGTTGTCGTTATTCATCAAGTAACTGCAAAAAACCGCGCCACCGGAGTGAGTCCACCCGCTGATGAGAGCGAACACATGGCCGTCGAACGCCTTTTTATTGGGCTTCCATCGGCGGTTTTTTTCATCGATCATTAAGAGGCGACCGTCCGCCGAAGGCTTGAATTCCTTAGCCAGCAATCTCTCAAGCATCTTGGGGAATTGATCGCGGGCCAAGTGCTCTTTTACACCGATTTTCAAGGATTTCACCTCAGCCAAGGCTACATCGCGGAAAGTATCTTGGGCAAAGTAAGAAAACAATTGGGAGTCATTGCCCACATAGCCACCATCGTTTTGCCTCAAGTCGAGAATAATGCAATCAGTCCCAGAGCTCTCCTCGATCGCTGCGAAGTTTTCCTGAAGAAAAGATCTATATTTCTGGCGGCCTTTTTTGTTCAAGCCAAAGTCAAAACTGTTCATGCTGAACAACTGAATGCCTCTCTCTATCATCCCAAGCTTGTATTTTTTAAGTTTGCCAAGCCCTGAGTGGCGGTCGATCAGCGTAGCTTCGAGCTTCTTGGCGGCGACCGCTTGTATTTCCTTGATCATTTTTTTCTCTGATCCAAACGGAACGTATTCCACTTGGAACCTTTCCTTGCGACCAAAGAAAAGAAAGTAGTGGAGGGCGAACTCGTCCTCCATTTGACGATATTTCAGCGTGACGTTGTAACCGTCGGACCGAATGTAAGGCAGCAGTTTTGCCAGCACTTGATTCATGGGCATTCCGTCGATCGCAGTAATTTCAGCGCCCAATGGAATCTCGGTATTGGTATGATCAAGGTAGGTTCTCGCGTTGCGGAAGGCGAGTGGCAAAGGAAACAAGGGTGGCTCTTGTCGAAGGGACTTAAGGAGCTTGGGAGGTAGGTCGAAATAAGTGTGTCCACAGTAGACTTTCTCAACCAGGGGAGCCACTTCCAAATAGAACTCACGCAAGGACATGGGACGATCGAAAGACTGGTGTGTTTGCTCGAACTTTTTATCGAAGTCATCTTCAGGAGTGAATAGGTAAAGTCCCGGATGTCCTTCCTCCAGAGCTTTTCTCAATATCGCGAGATCCTCCTTCGCCTGCTCGGGTTGCAAGACTTGGTCGAGAGTGGGAAACTTGCGATCCTTGTTTTTCTTGGCCGCGTCACAGTATCCTTGGGCAATAAATGTCAGGACGAACCCAACTAGAAGAAAGCGAGCCGACCATCTGGTATGGGGCATGTCGCATTGCCCAGGGTTATTCTTTCTTGAGGCAAACGGCTTTACCATTTCTGGAATGCAAACATACGATGATTTTTGTTCGGACTGTGGACTACTTTTTGCCTTTCAGGCAAGTGATGGTGCCTTTTTCAGTAGATAAAAATAGATTTCCGTTGGCGGCGGCCATGCCGTCCCAAGTGGGTAGATAGCCCAAGTCGTATTTACCCAAGGTTTCACCTGTCTCAGTGGATATGGCGAGCAGGACGGATCCTTGGTTGCCGTCGAGGGCTGCTTGCTGCTTGGCAATGACTTCGTTTACCGAATCATCCCTCGCTTTGATGCGCTCGAAGGTTTCCTCCTCGTCCATGACGTCGGGAGGTCCCGCCACGAAAATAATGTTCTTCGCCAGAACCATCCCTCGGGCAAGGACCGGGATGTCGTGGGTCCAATTGTGATTCACGCCGCTTCCGCCTTTCTGGTTGCCGCCTTTCTTGGGTTTGGAGGTGAAGCGGAAGGCACCACCGAATTTGCCTTTTTCCGGTTTGGCCAAGCTGACGGTTGCCTTGTTCTCACCCGAGGAAAGGTCGATTGCCTTGCCATCGTCGAACGAGCAAGCAAGGACACAGGTTTTCTCGATAGGTCGGTTTCTTTCTGCATTTTCAACGACATTGGCGAACATGTCAGGATCGACTTCGCCGAAGTGAAGGCGCACTTCGTCGATCAATCCCGTGAAGTTGAATGGACTGTTGTAACTGCCTACTGCGGTCAAGGCGTCTGCACCGATATCAAGGCTTTGAATCGGGTCGGAACCGATCAATGCGGGCGCTTCTCCTTTGGCTGCGAGGCGACCATCCAAATAAAGTCTCATCGTCTTGTCCCCTGATAGTACGCCGGCGATGTGATGCCATTTGCCTACGATTCGCTCGCGCGAACCGATGCTGGCCAGTTTGTCGGAGGCTCGTATATGAAAGCGGGGACGTCCTTTTTCGACTGTGATGGCAAAGCCGTCCTTCGGGCCTCCTCTTGCCACGATTGCCCCGTCGTTCTTGTTCGCTTTGATCCAGGCCTCGATGGCAAGAGCCTTGCCTTGGGGATTCAGTGTTTTCGGGGTTCCGAAGGTGATCATTTGCGTAGTTGTTCCAGTTGCTCGTCGGTTGGTGGCGAGTCCTGGCTTTTCTCGCCCTGCCGGTTGTTCCATGGGGGCCGAAAACATTTGGTGTTCGATGGTTGTCGTCCAACGGAGGTATTGGGGCTTTCTGCCGAAACCGTAAACGGTGTCATTGTCGTGTACGAGGATCCGTCCCGACGGGGCGAACTTACCGGCTTGGTAGTAGCCGCCGTGTCCTCCGGCGAAACTTCGACCGTATACCCAGTAGCTTCGGTGAAACCAATCGCCGTCAAGGAATCCTGTGGGCGAGAAAAGGTGGGTGCCTACTCCTTTTTGAACAGAACCTTGAGCGGATGGGCTTCCGGAGTGTGGACCGAGTCCGACGCGCGTTCCATTGTGGTCGAACTTTTGGGAACGCATGTAGACGAAGTCGTCATCGCAAGATAGAACATCGGTTAGACCGACTGGCATATTTAGAATTTGGTGCCTTTCGGCTAGGTTCTTTCCTGTCTCAGGATCGGTTTCATTGATTGTCGTACGGACAAGTACTTTGCCGGATTTTGCATCGAGTTTGTAGAAGCTCAGGCCTCCGTCGAGGAAGTTGGATCGTCCGGCCACGAAATAAGCAAACCCTTCGCGAACAAGTATGTTTCCTGATACTGGCCATACGGATTCCAGTTGCTCGAATGCCATGTGGCGAAGATCTTCGGGGGCGGCTCGAAAGCGCCAGGAGAGTACGCCGTCGGAAGCGCGCAAACTGGTTACAGTTCCGTCGGCGGAACCGAACAGTACGGCTCCATCGTGGTAGGTGGGTGGAGAATCTATACGCCCACCGGTAACGTGGGTCCAAATGACTTTGCCTTTGTCCGCATCCAAGCAGTGGACGGCATGGGCGTCGATCTCAGCGACGAATAGCTTGCCATCTGCAACGATAATCGAACTGAGGCGGCCTCCGTTTCCTATTGCGGTTTCCCATTGGGGGGCGAGCTCGGGAGAGACTCCCGTGTTTGATTTGCCACTGCGGTTGGTATTGCCCCTATAGGTTGGCCAGTCAGAGGAATTTATCTTTTTCGGAGTGTTTGTCTTGCCATATGCAGGTCCTTTTTCGAGGCGGGTGGGCTCTTTCTGCGGATCGCGTGCCTTTCGGTTGGATCCAGCGTGAGCGAGTGCATTGAGACCGAAAAGCTTGGCCTCGGGATAACAGGCGCAGTTATGGGGTGGGGCGTATACCAATCCATTGCAAGGCATGACGCCATAGAGGCAACCCCCGCGAACCCAGTGGTTGAGATCCCACTTGGAGTTCTTGATGTCGACAAACTCGATGCCGGTTCGGGATGCTAAAAGAAAACGGTCGGTAGCCTTTGCAATGTGGCATCGGTGGTGAAACCAGTAGGGGTTCACTTTTGGTGGAAAACTTTTCTTGGTTTCGCCCGTCTTGACGTCACGGCCCGTCCAGACGCCCGAGTCCTTCGTGCTGGTAATCGGAGCCGACCAAACCAATCCGCCTATTACCAACAAATCCTCGGGTGATTGATAGCCTCCACGTTCGTGCGGAGAAGTCCAGAGTGTCTTGCCCGTGGTCGCTTCATAGGCGGTCATCGAACGATCCCCTCCCGCAAAGATGACCACGCCGTCAACCACCACCAGTCGGGGGCCGAAATTGAACTGCACGTTGGAACGGCGGGCACTTGGGGGACCTTGCCATGCCACTTTGCCGGTTTCGATTGCGATCGCGGTTACGACCTTGCCGTCGTGAAAGTAGACGCGTTCGCCGTCGGAGGCGAGGGAGAGAGGAGCCACGGGGCTTTCGTGTTCCCAACGCTTCTTTCCCGATTCGGCATCGTAACACATGAGGACACGCGGGTTTTCATCCCAAACGAACTCGGTCCGGACGCGAGCCTGATCGCCTACGTTATTCTTGGGGACGTAGTCCTTCAGTTCGGATGCTCCCTTGTTGACTAGAGCCAACAGCGATCCGCCTGCGACAAGTATTTCCTCGGACCCCTCGGATCCCTTGTAGGTGACCAAGGTCTTTCCGGAGGTTGCATTCAAGGCGGACACCGCAGCCGTGATGCCCAGGGTGAAATATACGCGATCGCCTTTGGTAACCAACCTGCGCGCTAGTTGGGTGGGACCGCTTTTGAGTGGCCAGAGGTGGTGGTGCCATTTCGGGATTTCGCGTTTCCAGAGGACGACCCCGTTGAAAGCGTCCCGGGCAATCAGCTTCCAGCTGGGAGGCAATTGGATGGATACGCGCGATCCCTCGTCCATGACGTAGAACAAGCGACCTTTGGTCGATGTCATGGCGCTCATGCTGGCCATGCGGTCGTGGTGGCGCGACCAGCGCGGACTGCCAACCCATTGAAGGCGCCGTGGCGGTCCGACTCGTGTATCCTTGGCTACTGCATTGCCATCGGCTCCGTGGAGATAATGGGTCCACTCGTCGATTTCCTTCGGCCATTTTTTGTCGATTACCTTCCATTTGCCATCCATCTTTTGGTAGGCTTTGCCTAGTGGCGTGAGCACCCTTTGGATTTCTTTTTGACTGAGCTCGGCTCCTTCCTCGATGACGAGCAAGTTCACCATGTTGTCGATATAGGGCAATTGGCCGCCTTTCCATGAATCGGCTGCAATCGGACCATAAGTTCCGGCTTCCTTTCTAATCTCTTTGCGCACGGCATCCAGTTTGGATGCGTCCGTCACCAGAGCTTGCGCTTGAAAGGCCTCGCTTGGGTGCAAGGCAGTTGTTGCTGTGCCGTCTTTGCTGCCTACATGCGAGACAAAACCGCCTTTGAGTCCTGATTCTTGCAGGATGCGCGAAATCTCGTCCTTGGGCGAACCCCCGAACAAGGCGGTGCTTGCGTACATCCAAAGCGGGGAAAATAAGATCAGTTTTTTCATGATTGAGGGATAGCTTTTGTTTGAAAAGCAAACAATTATTTCCGGAGAGTCCGGAAAGGATACTTTATTTCTTCGCTAGTTCGGGGAAAGATTTTCCAAGGTCGAGCTTGTCGCCCATTTTCTTTTGCAACTTGAGTAAACGTGGAAACAACTTGCCGATGGTTTCCTTACCCTTCTGGCTGGAAGCCAAGTCGTTCATTTCATCCGGGTCTTCGCCTAAGTCATACACCCGGATGATGGGTACGTCCGGATAGGCGATCAACTTGACGTCCTTGACCGTGATCGAACGCTGGGCGCTCAAGTAAGCTCCGTAAATTTCCTTGTAGGGGGATTTTTTCGAGCTCCCGCGGGCCAGGGGGAGGATGTCGTTATATTCGACGTGTTTGGGTTTCTCCACTCCTGCGAGGGAGAGGGAAGTGGCCATTACGTCCTGCAGGTATATGGGAGCTTCGACTTGTTTGCCCTTGGGAATCCCCGGGCCTTTTACGACAAAGGGTACGCGGGTGCTGTGTTCATATAGGTTTTGTTTTCCAAGCAGACCATGGTGACCGACCCCCAATCCGTGGTCGGCGGAGTAAAAAACGTAGGTGCTGTCTGCCATACCCGATTTCTCCAACGCGTTCATTATTAGGCCTATCTGCACGTCCATGTGGGTAATGATGGCGTAGTATTCCTGACGGTTCACTTTAATGGCATGCTCGGTCCGGGGCATCGGGGCGAGTTTCTCGTCCCGAAGACTGTGTGGGCAACGGATCTTGTCCTTGTATGGATACATGGGAAGAAAGTTGGAAGGTATCTTGATCCGGCTCAGGGGATACTTGTCGATGAATTCCTTGGGTGCTTGGCGGGGATCATGCGGAGCATTGAACGCGATGTAGGCGAAGAAAGGATTCTTGTCGGCATGCTTCTTCGCTTCGTCCAGAAAATAGACGGCATCTTCGGCCACGATTTCACTCCAGTGTTTCCCGCCTTTCCAAAAGCCCTCGAACTTCGGATCGTAAGGACTCCACGGGTCGGGTTTTCCCGGAAGGGGTCGGTTGTATCCTGCAGGCGTCTGGTTGGGCATACCTCCACGCACGTTACGGGTAACGTCAAAGCATTTCTCGGCACTTGCCCGGACATGCCATTTGCCCGTCATATAAGTCTTGTAGCCTGCTCCCTTCATGTTTTCCGACCAGAAGCGCCCAGCGGCCCGTTCGTCCTCCGCTTTCTTGGATGCTTGTTCGGCCCGCCAGATGAAGCGTCCGGTGTTGAGCATGTGTCTGCTGGCCACGCAAACCGCACCACTCCAGGATCCCATGTTGTATGCCCGCGTGAAGCTGGTGCCCGACTTCATCAACCGGTCGAGGTTGGGGGTTTCGATATCGGTTATCCCGAGCTGCCCGATGGTCTCGTAGCACTGGTCGTCGGCAAAGATGAAGAGAACATTAGGCTTCTTCTTGGCGTTAACGGCAAATGCGAAGGCAAATGCCCCGGCAAGGATTAGGAGTGTTGGACGAATCATGCCTCTTATGCTTGGGAACCCGTAGAGTCTTGGCAAGAGTGTAGAATGGGGGAAAGAAACTTTCTTATGTGTTACTATTCGGATGCGTTTTGGTCATCGCCTTCCGTATTCTTGGCATCGCCGTCGATGATTTCGTCAGAAACATTTTCCAGTTTAGGCAAGCCCTTAGGCGGAGCCGGAAGTTGCCAGTCTTTCGAGACCCGTTTAGCAGTTCCAATTTTGTAGTTCGTTAGAGGGAGTTCAAACCAACCCTCTTCATTCGGTTCGAAGTTGTAGAATGTGGCTTCTTTTCCATCAAAATTGAGATTTCCGAATACATTGCGTACAATGCCGTGCTCGTCGTAAGCAATCTTCGTCTTCAAGGTCGAACTCACTCCCGAAACCAGGACTCATGGCGGAGTTCAGAAAGGCGATGTCGGGCATGGGGATGATGGACTCGTAATCGAGTTTACCCAGAATTTGCCCTGGACGAACCGTGGCTACCAGCCATGCGTCCTCTGGAATCAACTTTGCGTGCTTGTGCAGTGGCTGAGTGGAGGGCGATTCCGACGATTTTTGTTCGGTTGAATTGGAATCTCCATCAGTTGAATCACCGGTAGAACCGCAACCGAGGAAGATCAATGCCGAGATGGAAAGGAATGACCGAGCGAGGTCTGAGGAAGGTTTTTTCATTGAACGATATAACAAAGTGGTAGTGGCAGAGAGAAGGGGAAAGTGAAATCACTTCTCCAATGGCGGGGAATTTGGCTGAAGAGTTTCCATTAAAAAGCCCGCTGATCCTGCGGGCTTTGTGAAAGGCAAAATGGTATAGCCAAGCGGGGTTGAAGGGCTCAGCGTCTGCAGTCTTGCATCACTCGTAACCAAACCTCTCTAATATCGTGCATTCGGAGAGAAGTTTCCTCCAAGTAGCCTCTGAGAATTTTGGTGCTGTGATGCTCAAAAAGGCGATTGAGCCGAAGGGATTCGTTGAGCGCAGAGTGAGATTTCTTGAAATGACATATGGCTAGCTGATAATCACCAAGGTCCAAACTTTGCGCTCCAAGTATAGAATGTCGCTCTCCATCTGCCAAGCTTGTGCAGTAACTCCATGCCAAGTTGGCTTGAGGCTTGGCCTGATTGTGCCGCATTAAGTGTTCCCACGATGCTCGAAGGTAAACGTACAGGGCGGTAGTGGAAACGTAGACGGGATGCTTGTGGATAGTATATGGATCTGAGTCGGCAAAAGCCTCCTCTTCTTCTAGTTCATCGAGAGATGTCTCTTCGGAAAACCCGATTTCGTCCTCCATTACTGACCAGTCGTCGTGATCCCAGCCCATGAGGTGCGCCGCTTCATCCAAGCGATCATTTTTTTCACGGACACTGTTGTAGACTGCTATGAAGCGAGATACTTCTTTGTCTGAGTCACGAAGATATCTCTGCCAGTCCGATTCATTCCATGCTATCTCGCCTCCATCATCCCAATCTCCGTCGTAATTGCTTTCGAAATCGTACTGACTCATTTCTGGATTTAGTTTGAGGCGAGAATTACAAATTTAATAACTCTTGTCTTCAACCGGAGAAAGCACAAGGTCAATTATTTTTTGGGAAAGAGATTGGTCGAAAAGTCTAATTTTGGTTATGCGCATGTAATGTCGACGAAGTGTTTTCGCGTGAACGTAAAATTTAAGGGCAGGGTTCAGGGAGTCGGTTTTCGGTGGAACGTCAAAGACGTTTCTAGAGCGTATTCGGTGACAGGCTATGTTAAGAACTTACCTGAGGGTTCGGTGGAGTTGCTTGCCGAGGGGAAAGAGCCCGAGGTTTTATCTTTTTTGTTCGAAGTGGAGGAACGAATGCTAGGTTACGTTACGCATCGTGTTCAACTTCCAAGGATTGGAGTAAGACAGTATTCCTCTTTTAAGATTACTTACTGATTATGCAGGCATCTTTTGAGGCTCATTAGTGCCATGGCCGTGCCGTACTGCTGGTGATAATCGTATAAGGGGTAGTCCCACCAAGATCCGTCTTTTTCTTGCAAGGGAAGGAGGATGGCAGCTAGGTGGTTTTGGTATAGAGGCTGGTCTGCACCTGGTAGGGTTTTGATACAAAATGCTGCGTAGTAATGGCCATAGTAGAAAAAGTAGCCTGCCACTTTGAACCAAGACTCATGGGGCACGGGGCGTTTCCGAGCCACGCTTAGCCAACCGTTACGGGCAATTAGGCGGTCAAGGCAGATCTTGTGCACATCGTGGGTCACTGTTTTATCGCCCCAAAGTTGCAAGGCTAGGTTGCAGGCGTGGGAGCGCCCCAGACTGCCTGCCGGTCGGTTGATGCCGCGGCGTGGTTTCCATTTTAGGTATTCCCCATAGAGATAACTGTGGTCGGGAAGGCGTTGTCGTTGCGTTGCGTCGTATGCTCGCTTGATCAGTTTTGCAGGCGGTTCAATCCCGCGCTCCTTCGCCTCATGCATCGCGACGAGGCCAGTTGCGTTGACGAAGGAAATAGAACTTCCGGATGGCTGCTTAGTTTGGGCGTTGAAGTCATAATATCCCCAACCCCCGTCGATCGATGCATAGCGCTCTAGCATACTGATCTGATGATTTATTAAATCTTCAATGCGAAGTAGTTTAGTTTTGTTTGCATCGGAAACATCCACGATCCTTGAGTGCATGCGAGCAAGGGCTTGTATTCCGTAGGCATGCGCCCAGACATTGTATATCGCCATGGGCGTTGCCCGCCTCAGGTAAGGAAGTTTTTCCAGCAAATATTCTTCCCCTTTCCCGATTACCTTTGAGTAATTTGGATCATCGCCCTTGTTTTCAATGAGCGCTGCAGTGGAAAGAGCAGTGACTGCAAGACGAAAGGCACGATGGGAACCAGGTACGGGAGCAAAAATGTTAAGTCCCTTGGTGTTTCGAGCGGAACCCCATGAGCCATCGAGGTTTTGTCGTTTTTTCAGGAACTCGCATCCTCTGTTTAAGGAGTCGAGAATAGTTGCTTGGGACGGAAACTCGACCTCGGGCAGGCGAATAGGTCGTTCAATTGCCGAATCATCCGCGATTGCGGAGAGCGAGAGAATCAGAAATAGTGGGATAAACGAGATGCGAAACATCGTGGGAGTCTCTGGGAGGAATTTGCTTAATCCTTCGGCTTTTCAGCTAGAATTCTGTTGCCTGCTTTTAAGCCCTCTATCACTTCGATGTTTTCTCCGGATTTTTCTCCTGTCCTTACCGTTTGTTTTTTCGGACTTTTCCCTTCACGGTGAAGATATACGAATTTATTATCCTCGTCTTTTCTTTCTGAAAATACGGCACTTGCGGGGACTACGATTGCTTGCTCGTTCTCGTAAACGAGGAATTGGAGTTGGCATGACATTCCTGGAAGAATTCCTCTCGCTTCTTTGGTCATGGAAAAATCTACCATGAGTTCGAATTTCCCTGGGGATACTGGAACGTTTGACACTTCACGGATGGTACCTATAATATTTTGATCGGGAAATGCCTTGCATTTGACTTTTCCCTCGTAGCCTTTCTTCAGGCGCCGAAGGTCTCCTTCCGGAAGGATTGCCCGCACGAAGAGGGGCTTTGTTTCGACCACTGTCATAAAGACTTCGTTCGGCTTGAGCATGCCACCTTTACGAAGTCGGCCTTTAAAGCCGGTGTCACCCGACCATTTCCCCTTTTCGAAAGTACCCCGATATAGAACTCCCGAAGCGGGGGAGGGGACTGTCATAGCTTGGCGATCAGTTTCTAAGCGGGCAAGGTTTTCGGAAGACTTTTTGTGCTGCTCTGCTAACTTTTTTGATTCCAGCTGCTTCTTTTCAAGTTCGACTGGTTGGGTTTTACGCAAAGCTTGTGAAGAAAGCTCGTCTCTCTTTGCCTTTATTGTAGCCTCTAGGTCTTCGCGTGGAATATTGATCTTAAGAGCGTCTTCATTTCGGATTTCGGCACCCTCCAGAGAAAACTTGGCACGATCAACAGCGCGTTGGGCTCGTACCAGTATGATTTCCTCCGTTTCTTCGGTCAAATCGTCGGCTTCGTACATCTTCTTGAGCTGGTTGAGTTCTTCTTGGGCGTAGGCCAATGTGTCCTCATAGTTTTTTAGGCTCATCGCTGCGGATCTTTTATTGAATGGACTCTGAATCTTCTTATAACGTGCTAAATCTTCCTTGGAGTACTTTTCCTTTCTCTCGATTTCAGATAATTTAATTGGTGCGATGGACTCAGCCAGTTTCAGATCGGCGGCGGCGATCGTCTGATCCAGTTCGAGGAGTCTTAAGTCGTGGCGTAGGTCCGATATTTTTTCATCAATTTTTTCGAAATCGAATTTCACTAGCTGTTCGCCTTTTTTTACGACTGCGCCCTGCGGTTTCGCTTCCAATACCGTCAACTCGGCCCAAGACTTCGTACTTACTGATACTTCGCTCATTCGGGCGCTCTCGAACACGCCTTCAAGGTTTAGTTTCACATAGATCGGGTCTCGTTTTACCTCATGTGTCTTTACTTTGCCTTTTGCCTCTTCCTTGGTTTTTTCGTCTCTCTTTTCTTTTTCTTCTCCTTTTTTTACTGGATCGGATTCATTTTTTGAGTCAGCCTTCAGTTCTTGTACGGTTTTTTCGCATCCCTCTGCGGCGTCTCTCTGAGTATCCCCAACTTTTAGCTTGGCGTTTGCGTGGACTAGTAAGAATCCTGACAGGCACGCTAGCAATAGGCGTTGGTTTGGTCTGTTTTTCATTTGCGTTTACGAATTTGAATTAAAGAAAAAAATGGACAGTTCAGAGTGTCCTTGCTTAGGCAAATCGGTTTACTTCGAAATGCTGGTTAAGTCGCCTTGATCATGGACCTTGAAACCGTGGAGATGTCTTCGCCTGTGGGCAACTGAAAAGCTTTAAGTTCGAAGCGATTAAGGGAGGCAAGCAGGTGATCGAAGATATCTCCTTGAATGTTTTCGTAATTTACCCAGTTCACGTCGTTGACGAAGACGTAGATTTCAATGGGTAGACCTTTTTCAGTGGGTGCCAGTTGGCGTACCAGAAAGGTCATGCCTTCCTGATGAATCTTTTTATTGGATTTCAGGTAGGCAATGCAATAGGCACGAAATGTCCCTGCGTTGGTGAGGCGGCGCCCATTGATCAGTTCCGTCAGGTCGACTTTGTTTTCATTATTATAATCGGCTACCTCTTTTTTCTTCTCCAATAGATATTCCTGCAAAAGTTCGACTTTCTCTAATCGTTCGTATAATGTGTCGTTAACGAATTGAATTGAATTTAAATCCAACGACAAGCTCCTCTTGATCCGCCTCCCCCCGGATTCACTCATGCCTCGCCAGTTTTTAAAGGAATCCGTAACCAGCGCGTAAGGCGGGATTGAGGTAATTGTCTTATCCCAGTTCTGGACCTTGACGGTGGTAAGTGAAACTTCGAGGACATTACCGTCGGCTCCGTACTTTGGCATTTCGATCCAATCTCCCTTCCGAACTAAGCTGTTCACCGAAAGCTGTATGCCGGCAACCAATCCGAGCAATGCATCCTTGAAGATCAAAAGGAGAACAGCCGTCAGAGCTCCAAGCCCGGAAATGAAGTAAAGGGGCGATTTGTCGAAAAGGATAGAGAGTACGAAGATTACTCCCGTAGCATTGATGATAATCTTTAGGGCTTGGGCTAGTCCTTTAAGCGGGAGTCGCTTGGATATCTCGAAATGCTGGTAGACGACCAATCCCGCATTCAAAAAGGCATCGAAGACGAATAAACCGATGACGACCAAATATACGTTTACCACCACCTCGGCCAGTCCGAGCAAGGATGTGGAGTCGGCAAATAGCCAAGACGCAGCTACTTTTACGAGGATTGCAGGAGCAAGATGCGAAAGCCTCTGGAAAAATCGAACCTCAAGCAACGCATTCCCGAATTTGCCACCTGAATGTTTCACCACCGAACGAATTACCTTGAGCGCAATTCCCTTCACCAAGCCATTGATCAGAGAGGCCAAAACAACCAAGATAATTATGGCTACGGAACGAGATAACCATTCCGCTGAGGGCTCGGAAACGCCGAACGTAGATACAAACCAATTACTTAGCTCGATAGAAGAAAAAGGAATTCCATTCATAAAAGAGAAGGATCCAACTTTTTGCACTCACTGTGCAAAACTAAAATGGATCCCGAAGAGCTTTTACTTTTCTGGTTCTGTTCAAGCCAAAAGCTTTACAATTGAGGAAGTGCTCGAGAAACGATTTGTCCCTTTTTTACAAAACACCCTTTTGCTGAAGGCGGTGCAGAAGGTGAAGAAATGAATTCTCAGCTGATTGTCTCGATGTGTTTAACCTCGAGAGGGAAAGTTATTCGATTGCCGTTTCGAGCTATCATTCGCAGTACCGCCTGCATTCCTTTCTCCAAGATATACTCAGCATCGAGATCAAGTGCGACCGCCGCTTCATGAATCGATTGGCTTGTATCTTTGGAACAGACGAGGGTTCCAGTGCCAGAAATAGGTGCTCGCAGCTTTTGCTCAGTAGTTGCACGTGTTTCGGTAGCTAAGTTAGCTTCAAGTTCTGTGGCAGCGAGACGATTGGTTGGCTCATTCATGGTATCGGAAAGAATTGTATTGGATTTGTCTTTTACGGGTTCTGTTTCTGAAACTCGGTTTTCCTCGGATTCAAAAGGAAGCGCTTGGGATAAGCTCTCCTCATCGGTATTTGATTCGGATGAAATATTCATGGGGCTGGTCGGGCTCTTCCCACTTAGGTTTTGCCCAAGCTCTTCTAAATATTTGTCCTGCTCGAGAACTTTCAACCGTTCTCTGGCAACCTCCAGCTTACCTTCCACACCTGTGATCTCATCCTGAAGATGTGGTTCTTGAATGGCTTCCGAATCAGATGACTTTTTCAAGCCCTCCTGCAAGGCGGAAATCCTTTTGTCCAAAGCCTTGCGCTGGGCGTTGACTTCCTGAATTATTTCCTCGGTCTCGTCTCTCTTCCGCCGGGCTGAAACCTTATCGTCTAGGGATTGCTTTTGTTTTCCCAGTTCGCCAATGGCCCACTGCAATGACCTTATTTGATCATCGAGTATCTCGGGTTTCTTTTGCTTAATCATTTTGTAGATTTATGACCGTCGCGAAACTCCTCGTAAAGCTCAAGTAGTTCACAACCCGCCAAACTTGTTCACAATTTTAATCTCAGTAGCCGCCATTCCACCACGGAAAGCAATCTGTATCTAATATATTTTGATACTGAAACCAGATAAACGTTCATTACAAACAAAAAAGGCCCGAAATGTTTCGAGCCTTAAAATGAGAGTGAGATATGTGAATCTAAGACGGTCTGCCGTCAATAATGCAGAAACTTCGTAGTAATGAAAGAACTATGCTGTACTTGTCTCGATTAGTTCTACAAGTTCTTTTGAATTTCCTTTAATCGATTTTGGATGTTATTCTTGGCAAATTCACTTCCATATATTTTCAAGAAGTTTTCTTTCGCTGCACTTGTCATCTTTTGCTTTTGCTCCGAATTTAAAGTTAGAAATTTTAAAAGTGCCTTTCTGATGGCAGATGGGCTGGAATATGCGCATTTTTGACCTTCGGCATAAAACTTGGGATCGCTCGTAAATGGTTGGGGGATTTCCCGATGTGTGACTTCGAGAAACGTCTCCTTTTTGAGCAAACTTTTATGCCCCCCCCAGTAATTTGTACAGACGGGGAGCTTAGCCATGATCGCCTCTGCGATTGGTAGACCCAAACCTTCGGCCAAACTTGCTGACACAAAGCAGTCATGCTTGCTATATTCTTCTATCAGGTGCTTTCGATCCCAATGTTCCTTGACTAAGATAATATCTTTCCTTGGACTTTCCCATTCACAACTCGGCGAGGTTTTAATAGTCAATAGGGCTTCATTTGCAATGGGGAATGCTTTCATATATCCGTTCATCAGTAGGTGATGCCCTTTGCGAAAATGTGGTTCGCCGACAAAGAAGAACCTATGTATATCTTTTTTTTCATAGCTTTCTTTGACTGAAATATTTTCGGAATCCAATGCAGGAGGAAGTTTGTGCACGGGGACGCTCAATCCTCCTCGTAACAGTAAATCTTGGACATGGTTTGTCGTAGTCCAAACCTCTGCGAACTTATCTAGCAGACCAATCCAGTTTGTTGGATATTCGCTCCATTCATGAAAAGGCATCGCGATGTTATAGCAATTTTTGATCGGAACAAAACCCTCACCTAAGGTATTATGTAAAACAATAAATCCTGAGAATCGAATGCTTAACTCTTTTCTCTCTTCTCTACTTCGAGGTGTAGGGTGATGCTCGGTTTCTAGGATTGGGCTGAGCATCTTGTGATAGAGTTCCCCGACGACCTTGTAACTTCCTCGAAAGAAATCCGAGAGAATTAATAAATTCAAGTCGGGCATATCAATAATTAGGCTCGGTCGATTGTATAGATCCTAGCGGTTTCGCTAACTTTTCGAATTGTTTTATTAACTTCTCTCCAATGATGAGAACTCATTGCAAGAATGAATGCGATATTATCAACCAACTTGATTTCATTGAATTCACTTACTGAGTATGAACTTTGGCTTAGGTTTTTGGCATTTGAATCCAAAAAAAATATTTTTGCGGGGGATTTGCTTTGAATCCAATTCCTTAATAATTTTCCACGCTGATTAAATCCGCAGATGTAAATTACTGAAAAACATTGCAACTCGTGAATAGGCAAGTGACCAAATAAGAAGTTATGAAATTTGGAGATGGAGAATGAAAAAATCTGATGAAGACTACCGCAAACATTTTGTTCTCCCGAATGAGTGAGGTAGTGTGGTTCCACTTTCTTCAGTTCATGTTCCAATGGTAGTCTTTCTCTTGGTCCATAGAAGAGCAATTTATGTTTTTGGACTTCTTTAGAATCAACCGATTGGGACCCGTCGATTTGTTTCAACATTCTAAGGTTGTGCAAAAGGGCAGGGGATTCTTGTGAAAAGGAGAAACACCTCTTCGCCAATGCGAAATCAAATTGAGGTGATTCATGTGAAAATTGGGGGAAATAACAAAGAGAACGGATTCCTAGGTCCAAATTGGCTTCATTTTGAGTGTCTTCTTTTTCACATGCTAGAAAAAAACTGTAAATTGAAGAAATCCTTTCCATTACTCTATACTTTGAAAGAAGTATCTTCCTCTCGACAATTCCAGTCTGATCTCGTGTGGAAAGTGCTTTTTCATGCCAAAGCATGATTCCTTCTGCTTCTGGAACATGTAAAAATTGGCAACCTTGACTTATCGCTCTAAGAATGAATTCATAATCACCAATTACTTCATAGGATTCGTCAAATAACCCAATTTTTGTGTGTAATGACCTACGCCAAACTGGTTGTGCTCCAACATAGTTGTGCAATAGCAAAGAAACAGGGAAAAAAGTTTGAGAAGAGCAAGGTTTTGATTGGTCATTTTGAACAAAAGCTTCATTTGGAATCACTGACTTAAATAGATTCCCATAAGCAATATCGTAGAGCAGGTTTTGCTCTAAGCGATTTACCAATCTCTCAAGGCAATGCACATCGTGACGGTCATCGGTATTTGCATTTGTTAAATACTTCCCGGCGGATGCTTCAATGCCTCTATTCCAAGCTTGGTAAAGTGACTCTCTTTTGTTTGTTCTAAGATATTTAATTCTCTCATGTTTTCTTTGATACGAGTACACGATTTCTTTTTCGTTTTCATCTGATCCACTATCTACAACGATGATTTCGAGATTTTCATTTATGTAAATCGATTGTTTCAAGAGGTTATTTAGGCAATCTTTTAAAAAAAATGCAGAATTATAGGTGGATACAATTGCGCTCAGTCTCAATGATCGAATGCGTTTTGGTTATTTTTCATAAGAAATAAAATTACAAATTATATATTATTTATATCCTTAATGTATACTCATATTAATCTAATCTATTTCGAAATGAAAAGCTTAAGTTTGGAAGCATATGCCTCTTGATAAATCCTCTGGCGAAAGCATGATTTTAGAGAAAAGTTATGAAATTTATTTGCATGTGCCTGACCCGTAACATATTTAGCATTCTTTACGATCTTCGGAAACTTGATTGTAGAGGTTTAGATATTTTTCAGTCTGTTGATCCAAGGTAAAAGAGCGGAGAACACGATTTCGTGACTCTTGGCCGAACTGTTTTCTCAATTGCTTTGACTTAATTAATGAAGAGCAAGCTCTAATCAGGGAGGTTGTGCTTATTTCCTCTGTGATGAAACCGGTACGATTGTGTTCTATCAGTTCCGGGATTCCTCCCGCGGGAAAGGCCACGATTGGAGTTCCACAGGACATAGCCTCGAGGACAACCAGTGGACAATTATCCGCAATTGAGGGATATATAAGTAAGTCGATAGAGTTGTACAGTTTGGCTATACTGTTTTCATCCTTGGTGTATGTTGCTTTAATAAAGTTTTCTGGTAGCTCATTATCTCTCGGGTCTCCACCTATTTCCAAAAAGGATATCTCAGGGAAAAGCTCACTTAGCGACTGAACTGCATCTAAAAGATATTGCCCTCCCTTGTAAGGGTTTTTTACTCCTCCATGTGCCAAGAAACCAACAAGGATGGATGTGCTTGCTAGTCCATGCATCTCTAGAGAAACATCTGGCATCGGCCGATATTTTTTCTCATCAACTCCATTGTAAATCAGTGACACTTCTTTTTCCGCAAGTAGACTTCCGTCTATTTTCTTCTTTAGCCATTTTGATGGGCAGACTAAATTAATTTTGGAATTCTCGTAAATTTCTTTTTTATTATGCCACATTTCCGCACTGGCGTCCGCAATGGATGTAGGATAATACTCTGGGTGCGGGCATTGCCCACATCCAGATTCCCATCGATTGCAGGCAAAGGAATGGGCGCATCTTCCAGTCAAACCTTGCATGTCATGGAGGGTCCATATGGTCGGGACGCTATTAACTAATCGTGGGAGGTGCTCGTAATTAAAATAACCTCCATGCAGATTGTGTAGATTAAGAATATCTGCGTTAGCAATTAAGTGATGATATGGAAGGCTTTTACTTCCTCTCAGATTCGCATAGACCCAGCCTTGTTTTGTTTTCTCATCGTCATCGGCTCTTTCGATAGGAAAAGTCAAGCAGTTGGAATTATTTGTTACTTTATATCCACAAAGAATCTTAGAATCGTGTTTTAATACTCTTTGCTTTTGAGCTAAACGGTAAGCCACTATTGAAGCACCACCATACCAATCGTGAGTGTTTAAGTGGACGATATTCATGGTTAGGAGTTTGAAATGGTTCTTAAACTACTAGACGAAACAACCTCTTGACTTGCAGAGTTGAGCACTGATGCTTCCGAAAAGAATAGTTCACGGTACTCATTGGTTAAGAAATAGGCCGTTGTCTAAGTCGACTTTCAAAACCTGAATCAGAGGCTTTATTTTTTATGAGCCTAACCATTAAAAAGAAAGTCTGGTTGAATCTATTTACCCTTTATTTTGTGTTGGAAATGTTCGACAAAAGCTCTAGGGCAAATTATTCAAATCATTATATCCACTTAGAACTGAGGCGGATATCGTTTTTTTCACTGTTCTAATCGGTTTGCGCGATGACGCAGTGCGTTTCTTTCCATTTCGGAACCCATTGGATTATGCATCCACGTGATGAAATCTTCACAGTTCCAGTTTCTTACCAGTCTTCGAGGGATTGCTGTTATGCTTGTTTCTTTGCTTAAGTCCTTCTGGATATTTGCGATGCCAGCAATGTAACCGCACTCAATAACAAGTTTTTCAACAATCGGAGAGAAGTCGATAGAGTTACCATAAGGGTATGAAATAAAGGAAATATCTTGCTTGAGAAGCTGTTCCAAGCGTTGCTTGCTGAAGGCAAGCTCATCCCTTTGCTCTTGTTCAGACAAAAGAGGCATGCGAGTGTGGCTGCATGTGTGTGAACCAAGAGTGACCCATTTTGATTCACTCATTAGTTTCAAGTCTGATTCAGCCATGATTTCGTGCGTCGCTCTTGTACCAATGGAGCATTCCAGCTTGTGTGCCAGGTCTTTAATTGCTTTGCGAATAGAAAACTGTTTATGATTTTTCAATTTGGAGCAGATGGAATCTATGGCGGAAATTCTACGATTTGCAGAGCTAAGTTCCATTACAAATTCACAATCCTCGATACAAAGAGTGAGAGATTTTTTCTGTGTCGAGACAACAATTTGTTCCACTTGGTCCCACCAGAACTCGTGTGAAGAATTTATGAAATCAGTTGCGATGAAAACTGTTACCGGGATTCCAATTTCACTAATGATTGGTAGCATCTGCGTCCAGTTATCTCTGTAACCATCATCAAATGTTATGGCGATTTCATTGCCATGCAATGAAGTCTTTTTTATCTTATCAATTAAATGCGAAAGATCGATAACTTCATAATTTTCTTTCAACCAGACTAATTGGTCGCGAAAATTCTTGGGACTTACTGCAAGCAATTGTGAATCTATAGGGTCGTTGCTTACCTTATGATAAAGTAAGATTCGGGAGGCAATTGTGGTCATTAATCCGATTTTCTTGTAAGGACGGCGCAGACGCTGAGCTGATATTCATCATCGTTGAAATCGAGAACTTTTTTGTTCATCAATTCTAATGGCACTCCGTCCAAAAAAGCTTTTGCGGAAGCCACGTTTCCATAACTCTTGACTTGCACTTTGCTACATAGAGAACACTGCAGGGAGATTTTTTCTAGAGACATTTCGGTGAAGCGCCAATATTCCCCCCAGCGATCATAATCAAAGCGGGATATTTGAGAAATACCAGATGCTGAAACCAGAAGCTTTCCACCAGGGGTCAAGGCATTCATCAGGTGTAACAAGGTTTTATTTATATCAAAGATGACTTGGATCGTTTGCGTGCATATTATGCAATCATACTGATCTATGGGGATTCCCTCACCAGAGGCCAAATCACCGACTATTGTGGATTTGGGAGTGTTGACTACGTTGAGCACATCAATCGAAACCACATCCCCCCCATACTTTTTGGAATAATGGTCGTCTTCGACTTCTAGGATTTTCCCCTGAATCATCGCCTGGTTTTCACTTATGAAAGTTTCAATGTAATAACGGTCAATGGGGGTACCGAGATCGACTCCAAATTTTCGGGAGATCGGGGTGGTTCTCATAAGTTCAGCGCGGTTGACTTTTCTGAGTCCTGGTTGACCATATGACTTAGTTTTTTGGCCGCTGGTTTTTTTTCCATTCTGAAAAAAATGTGATTTCCATTCTTCGATTGTTTCGTGAGGCATGCGAATGGAACAGGGAAAGGGCGTATGAATTTTTTCTTCTAATTCATCTAGAGAATCCCGATGCAAAACGGGAAGTTGGAAGTCTCGGGCCATTTCTAGTGCACGATTGTCGATTCCCAAAATCATGCTTCTTCGCTTGTGTTGCAGCGCCCTGATTCCAGCGTGTAATCTTGTACCCACATAATCGAGGTCGACTGAAGACTGCAGTAACGCGTCCAGACTTTCAAGTCGTGGTGGCAGCATTTCCACCTCTGCATCCAAGGACTTTACATACTGATGGTCTTCTGGTCCCTGTACCCAAAAAAAGACCTTTTCGTAGCACTTTGCCAAGAGTTGCAAAAGATCTTGATCTTGCTCTTGCGTCTGATTGTAGTCTGTCAAAGTAGTTAGCACATTTTCTGCCTTATTATCAGGTATTGATCGGCAGTGCTCCTCATGTAAGTTCCACAAACTTGGGCAACCCGTGTTGACCACGTTCATAATGCCGATGGACGCTAATTTGTTCTTAGTGTACTCATCTCGGACGGAATGAGTTCCAGTCGAAGCAAGAGCATTTCGTAATATATGGGCAGTATCTTGCGAAATTTCGCTTTGATATTGCCACCAACCAACGCCCATTAAGGTGATCCCGTTGCCGAGTTTAGAACAATTTTCCTGCGTAATTCCTAATTGACTGTAGCGAACCATGTCTGCGCTGAGAGCATTTGTACCACCCAAAAAACTGTAGTCCGATTTTTCTAGATAATGGATAGCCTCTTTGCCAAGACTATCGAGGTAGGGAATACGAACAAGAAAATCGTGAGGGAAAGCATACTCTATAAAAGAGTCTACTGACTCCATTATAATGGCATTCCCCAGATTGTTATCGCATATTGTTGTATCTAAAATACTAACCAATTGCATTGGCTGAAAATGTCGGTTGGTAGTCTCTGTATAAATCCAAACTGTTTGAGAACAGATACTTTGTGGGAAGATTATTTAGTTGTTTCGTACAACGACTCCAATAAC